>JAHBWE010000007.1:0-300000 GCA_019637155.1 Labilithrix sp.
CTTCGTCAGCGCGGACGGCGAGCGCTGTCCGGCGCGAGAGTGGCTCGAGGTCGATCATCGCCAGCCGCGCGCGCTCGGCGGCGCCGGCACGATCGAGAACGTCCGTATCCTCTGTCGCGCACACAATCGACTCGCCGCAGAGCAAGCCTTCGGCGTCGAGCACGTCGCGCGCAAGATCGAGGAAGCACGTGCCGCGCGCGCCGCCGCCGAACCCAGCGCGCCCCCGAACCTGATCGGCCGGCCAGCCAGCACGACGTCGCCGCACTCTCCGACGTCGACGCCCCCGGCAACGCAGGCGGTCGCGCGCGGTCCAGTGGCTGCGAATACGGGGGTCGCCACGCTTGCCCACGACGTGGACGCGAGCGTCGGTTCGGCGGCGTCGGCGGCCGCGAATGCGGGCGTCGCCAGTGCGACGGACGCGAGCGTTGTCGGGTCCGCGACGCTGGTGGCCGCGAATGCGGGCGTCGCCAGTGCGACGGACGCGAGCGTCGTCGGGTCCGCGACGCTGGTGGCCGGGGGCGGGGATGGTCCGGGCGACGACAAGGTCGATCCGCGCCGTCGCGGATCGCTTGGTGCGTTCGCGCCGGTGCCGCACGACGACCGGACGCCGCGCGAGGTCGTCCGCTTCGCGCTCGTCCGCCTTGGGTTTCGCGACCGAGACGTCGGCACCGCGCTCGCGCGACTGCCCTCGACCGTGTGGTCGGAGCCGCTCGACGTCGCCGTGCGCGCCGCGCTCCGCCTGCTCACGTAGACCATCGGTCCAGGCGAACAACAGGGACGCACGCGCGGAGCGACGTCGACGACGCGCGCTCTCGAGCGACGTGTGGAGGGGGTTGCTCGAGCGCCTGCGCGTCGGCTGGACGGTCGCGCGCGGTCCGTGCGGTGACACGAGAGGCCGAGCGAGAGGAACCAAGGACGATCGCTTCGATCGCCGAGGACTCCCGCCGGTTTTCCTAATACTCTGAATGCATCCGCCGATTCGCATCGACGGAGAGTTGTTCGCCCGCGTCACATCTGGCGCTGAACGAGCTTCAACGGAGCCGCCGATTGGTATCGGCGGAGAGGGGATCGTCATCACGTCCTGGGCACTCGACAGCGGCTTGCTTCAATGGAGCCGCCGATAGGTATCGGCGGAGAGATCCGCGAGGAGACCGCGCGCATCCGCATCGAGGCGCGACTGGAGCCGCCTATCGGCGGAGAGCGTCTCGCGCCGGGGGCCAGCGCGCTGGCTCCCGGCTCGTCCCTTCACGGAGCCGCCGATTCGGAGCGGCAGTGAGCCTGTGGCGACCGTCGTAGTTGCGCGCAGGCGCCCACGGGTCCGGGCGCGTTACAGCCGCGCGGGGGCGGGCTCGGCTTGGTTGCTGGCGGTGCCGTTTTGGTAGCGCTCCAGTTTGCGGTAGAGGGTGCGGCGGTCGAAGCCTAGGACTTGGGCGGCGCGGCTCTTGTTGCCGCCGACGAGCGAGAGGACGCGGAGGATGTAGCGGCGCTCCAGCTCGTCGATCGTCACGATCTCCTCCGGCTGGTTGGCCGAGACGACGAAGCGCTCCGGACGGAAGGTCTTCACCTTCTCCGGCAGATCGTCGATCTCGATCTTCGAGCCGCGCGCGAGGGCGACCGCGCCGTCGAGGCAGTTCTCGAGCTCGCGCACGTTGCCCGGCCACGAATAGCTGATCAGCTTCTCCGCCGCCGAGGGCGAGAGATCGACCTCCGGCTTGCCGTGACGCTCGCCGTAGATCTTGAGGAAGTGGCGCGCGAGGTGGAGCACGTCGCCGCCACGCTCGCGGAGCGGGGGCACGTCGATCTTCACGACGTTGATGCGATAGAAGAGGTCCTCGCGGAAACGCTTCTCGTAGACCTCGTCTTCGAGGACGCGGTTCGTCGCGGCGATGAGGCGCGCGTCGAAGGGGATCTCGCGGTTCGAGCCGACCGGGCGGACCTTGCGCTCCTGCAGCGCGCGAAGGAGCTTCGGCTGGATCTCGAGCGGCAGCTCGCCGATCTCGTCGAGGAAGAGCGTGCCGCCGTCGGCCTGGAGGAAGAGACCGGTGCGCTGCATCTTCGCGTCCGTGAACGCGCCCTTCTCGTGGCCGAACAGCTCGCTCTCGATGAGCGACGCAGGGACCGCCGCGCAGTTGATCGCGACGAACGGACCCTCCTTGCGCTTGCCCTGATCGTGGATCGCGCGCGCGACGAGCTCCTTGCCCGTGCCCGTCTCGCCGTGGATGAGGACGCCCGCGTCGCTGTCCGCCACGCGCTGCACGAGCGTGAACACGCGGCGCATCGAGGCGCTCGAGCCGACGACGCTCGGGATGTTCACGTCGTCGATCGCGACCTCGGTGCGAAGACGCTTCACCTCGTCGGAGAGGCCCTTGTGCCGGAGCGCGCGGTTCGCGGCGACGGAGAGGAGCTTCGGATCGACCGGCTTCACGATGAAGTCGTACGCGCCGACGCGCATCGCGCCGATCGCCGTCTCGAGCGAGCCCTGCCCCGTGATGACGACGACCGGGACGTTCGGGCGCGTTCCCAGCACGCGCTCGCACAGCTCGAGGCCACCCATCTCCGGCATCTGGAGATCCGTGATGACGAGGTCGAAATCGACCGCGCCCACCAGCTCCAGCGCCGCCTCCGCTGAGGTGCACGTCGTGACCGCGAAGCCCTCCCGTTCGAGGCTCAGCTTGAGGAGGTCACAGGTCTCCTGCTCGTCGTCGACGGCGAGGACTCGGCGTTCGCTCATGGTCGCGCTACCAAAGCAGGGAGCATGCCCGCCGCAGAAATGCGGGCGAAATGCTGGATTTTCGAGGCTGCGAGCGCGCGCGCGGTCCGCTCGACGCGCGTCACACTTGGCGTCTTTTGCCCCGATCCGCGGCGGACGCGCACGCCGCACGGCGCCGAGCCCTCGGGGCGAGCATGCACGAAATGTAGGACACGCTGAAAAGCGAGGGACCCCGCGAGCTTGTTTCGGCTTGGATGGACCCGCTACGCTTCCCGAGCGTGGCTTCGTCTCCGCAACTGTCGGAAACGGTCGGTGAGGGCCAGGTCCTCGCCGGCAAGTACCGCATCGATCGCAAGCTCGGTGCAGGTGGCATGTGCATCGTCTACGAGGCGGAGCACATCCACCTCAAGCAAGCCATCGCGATCAAGGTCCTCAAGCCGGACTTCGCGAAGGACCCCACCGCCGTCGCGCGCTTCGCGCAAGAGGCTCAGTCCGCCGCCGGTCTTCGAAGCCCCAACGTCGCGCGCGTCTACGACGTCGATCTCCTCCCCGACGGACAGCCGTACATCACGATGGAGCTCCTGGTCGGCAACGACCTCGGCACCGAGCTCCAACGCCGCTACTCGCTGCCGATGGAGCTCGCGGTCGACTACGTCCGCCAGGCCGCGATCGGGATCGCCGAGGCGCACGCGATGGGCATCGTGCATCGCGACCTCAAGCCCGAGAACCTGTTCCTGAGCGAGCTCGGCGAGATGACCGAGCGGCGGCTCGTGAAGATCCTCGACTTCGGCATCGCGAAGAACGTCCAGGAGACCTCGCGCAAGCTCACCGCGCCGGACGCCGTCTTCGGAACCGTCGACTACATGAGCCCGGAGCAGATCCGCTCCGCGTCGACCGTCGATCACCGCACCGACATCTGGTCGCTCGGCGTCATCCTGTTCGAGCTCCTCACCGGCCGCACGCCCTACGTCGGCGACGCGCGCTCCGTCATCGCGCAGATCGTCAGCGATCCCATCGTCCCGCCTTCGCGCTACGTGCCGACGCTGCCGGCCGGCCTCGTCGCCGTCGTGATGAAGGCGCTCGCGAAGGACCCCGCGCAGCGCTACCAGAACGCGCAGGACCTCCGCGCCGCGCTGACGCCGTTCACCGAGGGCGTCGAGTCGATCACCGGCATCCTCGCGCGCATCCCGCCGACCAGCATCCCGCGCCGCAAGCCGATCGATCCGATCTCGAGCGTCTCGGTCCGCATGGTGCGCGAGACCGGCCGCGACGTGAAGGGCACGAACCTCTCGTTCGAGTCCGGCGTCATCGGGAAGGTCTGGAACAAGAACATCACCGTCTTCGCCGTCGCCCTCGCGATGATGCTGGGCATCGTGCTCCTCATCGGCATGACGCGGAGGAAGAAGCCGCCGCCGGTGACGGTGACCGCGGTCGAGGCGCCGATCCAGAACCCCGCCGCGCAGCCGGCGCAGCCCGCGCTCCCGCCGATGCCCGTCGTGCTCACGGCGCCGGCGCCGGTGCTCACCGCCGCGCCGACCGACACGACCCCGACGCCGATCGCGGTCGCGCCGGCGTCGGCCGCGCCGCCGGCGGAGAAGCCAGACAAGCCCGAAAAACCCGAGAAACACGAAAAGCCCAAGAAGCCGCCGCCGCCGCGGACCGGCCCCAAGCCCGCGCCGGCGCCGGCGCCTGCTCCGCCGCCGACCACGAACCCGAAGCTCCTTTAGTCCTTCAGCCGTCCCGTGCGGTCCTCTTTCCTTCGCACCGTCCTCTTCGTCCTCTTCACCGTCATCACGATGATGCCGGCGGCGGCGTGGGCGGACGCGAAGAGCGACGCGAAGACGGCGAAGTCGCGCCAGACCGAGGCCGCGAAGCTCAAGAAGGAAGCGGACGGCCTCATGGGCCAGGACCGCTACGCCGACGCGCTCGCGCTGTACCAGAAGGCGTACGAGCTCTCGTCCGATCCCGCGTTGCTCTACAACCAGGGCCGCGCGCTCGAGGCGATGGGCGAATATCCCGAAGCCATCGACAAGCTCGAAAAATTCGAAAAAGACGCTTCGCCCTCCCTCCGCGCGAAGGTCCCCGCGCTGAAGGAGCTCATCACCGACCTGAAGAACCGCATCGCGACGCTCGTGGTGACGACGAACGCTCCCGGCGCGCGCCTCCTCGTCCGCGGCAAGGACGCGGGCACGGTTGCGGGGGAGCTGAAGCTCCGCACGCGCGGCGGTCCGGCGACGGTGGAGGTCGCGGCCGAGGGCTACATCACGTTCAAGAAGGACGTCGAGCTCGCGGCCGGCTCCACGGTGAAGGTCGACGCGCAGCTGCAGCTCAAGAAGTCGGACGCCGTCATCTTCGTCCGCAGCCGGCCGCCCTCCGACATCAGCGTCGACGGCAAGGCGATCGGCCGCGTGCCGCTCGAGTTCCGCCTGCCGGCCGGACGCTACACCCTCGCCGCCGACGCCCCCGGCTACGAGACCGAGACCGTCCCGATGACGCTCTCCCTCGGCGACCGCCGCGAGCTCGACATCGAGCTCCGGAAGTCACCGAAGATCACCGGGCGCTGGTGGTTCTGGGCCTCTATTGCCGCGGTCGTCGTGACCGGCGCCGCGATCGGCGCCTACGTGGCCTTCACGACGGAGCGCGAGCCGGAGCCCGGCACGTTCGGCGGCGGCGTCCGCCCGTTCCAGCCGTAGCCGCGCTCACGCGCCGCTCAATCTCCGCCGGCGTCGGGCGGATCCGGGGGCGGGGGCGGCGGGCCGCCGTCGTTCTGGCGGAAGTTGGCGCAGTTGCCCGCGTCGCACGAGCTCACCTTCCCGCAGCCCGCGTCCTTCGCGCACGTGCGCGTGCACGTGCCGCCGAAACAGTGAATGTCGTCGCACGACGGCGCGTCGTCGGCGCCGACCGCTCCGCACGCCATCGTGTTCGTGGCGCCCGCCATCGTGATGCTCAGACACGTGTTGGTCGTGTCCGCGCAGTTGAAGATACAGGTCGACGCGTCGCACGCGAGGTTCGAGCAGTGCGCACCGCCCGGCGTGAGCCCGTCGCAGTCGTAGGTGCACGTCCGGCCGCTGCCGGGGTTCAGGCAGCTGACTTGCGCGCAGTCGCCGGGCCGCTTGCAGTTGAAGCGACAGTTGAGGCTCGGGTCGGGGCACTTCGTCTCGCTCGTGCAGCGGATCTCGGAGCAGTCGAACAAACACGTCGTGTCGTTGTCGACGCACCGGCCCTTCGCCTCGACGCACTTGCCGCACGGTCCGGCGTCGGGTGTGCCGGTGTCCTTCTTCTCCGGCTCGCGATCGGAGACGCCGGTCGCGTCCTCGATCGCGTTCGCGTCGGGCTCGTCCGGCGTGTTCGGGATCGCGTCGACGGGCGCGCAACGCCCGCCCTTCACGCAGACGAGGTCGTCGGGGCACTGCACGCCGGCGCAGTCCGGCTCGATCATGATGGTGACGGGGACGTCCGTTCCTTCGAGGAAGCGCGCGAGCCGCTTCGTGATGATGCAGTTCTTCGCGGGGTTGTCCTCGGAGTCGCAATCGCTCGCCGAGTTGTCGCCGAGGCCGGCGACGACGCGGATCCCGATCTGCCCGTTCTTGTCCTCTCCCGGTCGAATCACGAGCGTGCCGACCGAACCGGACCGGTTGAGGCAACCCGACTGGAAGTCCCGAAGCGGGGCGCGCTCGAGGTCGTCGATGTTCTTCGGCGACGCGACGGCGATGCCCGTCTGGTTGAGGCGCAGCCCTTCGCCCTCGCAGAGGTCGGAGTACGTCCGGACCTCGATCGTGATCGTCGTGGCCGACGCGCAGTTGGTCGCGGCGAGGCTCAGCGCCGTCCCGGCCACCGCGACACCGATCAACGCCCCGAGTCGGACGGTCCGCATCCTCTTACTATAGCCGATCTGGCTGAGCTGGCCCGTGGTGTGCTTCAGTGGCGTTTGCTTGGGGAAAATGCGCCGATCCATCGCGGCTGGGCTGGTGCTCGGGGCCGCGGTCCTCCACCGGGGGCCTGCGTGGGCGGGCGATCCCGATCTCGAGCGCGCGCGGGCGCTCTTCGAGGAGGCGGGGGAGCTGGAGCGGCACGGCAACTGGTCGGGCGCAGAGGAGCGTCTCCGCCAGGCGCTCCGCCTCCGCGAGACGCCGCAGCTCCACTACGCGCTCGGCTGGGCGCTCGAGAACGACGACAAGCTCCTCGAAGCGAAGGCCGAGTACGAGACCGCGATGAAGCAGGGGCAGAACCGCTCGGGCGGAGAGGAGGCCACGCGCCTCGCGTCGGCGCGCCTCGCCGATCTCGAGAAGAAGATGCCCGTCATCAAGGTCCGCGTCACCGGCGCGTCGAAGGCGAGCGCGCGCGTCATCGTCGACGGCAAGGAAGTGAAGCGCGACGACGACGTCGCGATCCTCAACGTGAACCCGGGCTCGCACGTCATTCGCGTCGAGCGCACGGGGACCGACGAGTCGATCGAGCAGATGGCGTACGTCGGCCGCGGCACGGTGCGGAGCGTCGACGTGGACACCGGCGCCGCCGTGGCAGGCCGCGACACGACGCAAGACCGCCACGCTCCGCCGCCGCTGCGGATGTCCGACGCCTCGAGCAGCGCGCCGGGAGACGACCTCCTCCCGTGGGTGTTCGTCGGCGCCGGCACCGCCCTCGTGCTGGGCGGCATCATCGTCTTCGCCGCGTCGGCGGGCGACGCGAGCACGCGCGACGAGATGCACTCGAGCTGGTGCGTCGCGACGCGCTGCAACGGAAACCGCGCGTCGGTCCCGGAGACGCCGGAAGCGGCCGCGTTCCGCCGTCGGGCCTCGGACGCCGCCGACGCAGGCAACACGAAGCAGGCGATCGGCATCGCGATGGGGAGCCTCGGCCTCGCCGCCGGCGCCCTCGGCGCGTACTTCTTCATGACCTCGAAGAAGACCGACGCCCCTCGCGCGAGCGTGAGCCCCCTCCCCGGCGGCGGCTACGCGAGCGCCGCGTTCTCGTTCTAGTCCGAAGTTAGCGACCTTCGTTCAACCCGCGCATCTGCGCTTCGAGCGTGCCCACGCGCCCCTCGAGGGTGTCCATCCGGCTCGAACCGTCGAGCGAGACGCCGAGCGTCTCATGGCTGATGCGCGCCACGCGCATCACCGTCTGCTTGAGGTCCTTGAGCTCGGCGCGCAGCTCGGCGCCGAGGGACTCGAGTCGTTCGTTCGTCGCGTCGAGTCGTTCGTTCGTCGCGTCGAGTCGTTCGTTCGTCGCGTCGAGTCGTTCGTTCGTCGCGTCGAGACGGGCGTTCGTTGCGTCGATGCGGTAGCTGAGCTCGTTTCGGAGGCTCACGATCTCCGCCTTCGATTCGAGGACGCCGTCGCGGATCTGCTTCAAGATCTCCACGGTCAGGTCGATCGGCTCGGCCATAAACCCCAGCGTAGCACGCGAGCTCAGAAGCCCGGGCTCGAGATGCCGCCGTGGACGGGGCGATCCGAGCCGACGACGCGGACGGTGCCGCGCGGGCGCGTGACGGCGGGGCGGGCGGGCGGCGGGTCCTTCGGAGCGTCGCGAACGACGGGCGTGGACGGCGCCGCGACCGGCGGCGGCGCCTCGTCTTCCACGGGTTCGACGGGCGTGGCGATCGGAGCTTCGATGGGAGCAGGCTCGAGCGCCGGCGCCGACACGATCGTCGCCGCCGTCGCGTTCGTGGTCTGCGCGTCGAGCGAGGTGCTCATCCAGCGCGGCGTCATCGCGAGCGTCGCGAGGCCGAGGACGGCGGCGGCGGCGAGCGCGAGCACGCTGCGCACGCGCCGACCGTGCATCGGCACCGAGAACGGCGCGACGGTCGGCGGGACGGTGTCGTCCAGCTCGAAGGGCTTCGCCAGCTTCGCCGCCGAGAGCTTCGGGTGCGCGCCCGAGAGCGGGAGCACCGGCTCGTCGTCCTCGTCTTCGAGGAGCCCGTTGCCGTCGAGGGTCGCCTCCTGCGTCGCGAACGCCTTCCGCATCGTGGAGATGACGCGCCACGAAGGTGTCTCCGGCGTGATCGACTCGCCGAACGGCGCGAGCGCGAGGACCATCTCGTCCACCGTCGCGTAGCGCTTCGACGGCTCCTTCTCGAGCGCGCGCATGATGACGGCGGAGAGGTCGACGGGGAGGTCCGGCTCGAACGTGCGCGGGTCCGGCACCGGGTCCGCCGCGATCGACGCGATGCACGCCGCCGCCAGATCGTGATCGAACGGCGGGCGTCCGCAGACGAGCTCGTAGAGCGTGACGCCGAGCGACCAGATGTCCGTGCGCGCGTCGACGTCCTTCGCGCAGCGGACCTGCTCCGGCGACATGTACTGCGGCGTGCCGAGCGGCTGGACGCCGAGCGTGATCGCGCGCTCGTTGGGAGAGACCCGCTTCGCGATGCCGAAGTCGAGGACCTTGATCGAGCCGCTCTCGCAGAGGAGGAGGTTCGACGGCTTGATGTCGCGATGCACGATGCCGAGGCGATGAGCCTCCGCGATCGCGTCGGCCGCTTCGATCACCCAACGCACGGCGAGGCCCACCGGCTGGGGTCCCTCCGTCGCGACGACCTCGCCGAGGTCGCGCCCGGCGAGGAGCTCCATCACGAAGAACGGCGTGCCGTCCTCGGTCGTGTCGATGTCGAAGACGCGGACCGCGTGCGGGCTCGAGAGCGCGCTCGCGGCGCGGGCCTCGCGCTCGAAGCGGCGCACGAGATCGGGGTACATGCGGAGGTCCTCGCCGAGGACCTTGATCGCGACGCGCTGACCCAGGCGCGTGTGCCGCGCCTCGAAGACGGTCCCCATGCCGCCGCGGCCGATGACGCGCTCGACGTCATACTTGTCGGTAAACGGCGGGAATTTTTCGTCGTTCTGAACGGCGGAAGGGACCACGATGGCCGCTCATTCAAGGCCCGTTCCCAGCCACGTCGCCGCAGCGCGAGCTCGAGCGCACGAGCCAAGTGGCGCCAATTGCTCGCGTCTCGACACGAGCGACAAACGCGAAGCGCGCATGATCGCCACACAGTGGAGAGTGGCGTCACGCGCGCAGAAATGTTCGCGTTTCGGTGAGACGTTCGGCGGTCACCGCGCCGACCAGCGCAGGTGACCGCGTGACGTCCTACTCCGCCGTTATTTCACCTGGCAGAAGCCTTGGCCGCCGCAGCGACCCGTGAAGACGTCCGCCTGAGCCGTGCATGCTGCAACGTTGTCCGTACTGACCGGCGTGCACTCGATCGTGCAGAACGTGCCGGCCGTTCCGCCGCCACCGCCACCGCCGCCGCCGCCACCACCGCTGCCCTGCTGCCGGCAGTGACCACTCTCGCACTCGGCGTTGCCGGTCGCGTCCTGGCTCGCGCATGCTGCGCCGTTCTTCTTCTTCGTGCTACCGCCGTCGCCGCCCGCATCAGCGCCACCCGACGAGCTGCTCGACGACGAGCTGCTGCTCGACGAGGATGACGAGCTACCCGAGCTGCTCGTGCTCGAGCTCGAGCTGGAGGTGGACGACGACGACGTGTTCGCCGGCGTATCGTCATCGTCACCGCATGCGGCGATGCCGCAGGCCACAACGGCGATCAACCCAACCGCAACGTATCCGATGCTCTTGTTCGCAACGCGCATGGCTAAGGAACCCTCCAACCATCGAGCGTATCGGAGCCCGAAATTGCGGGCCGTTACACGGACGTTACATTGCGTCGCATCCCTCGCATGAACGCCAACTTCTGGAGCTTCATCGCGCTCCCGACCGTCTCGTGTGGCGGGGCGCTCTTTGCCATCGTCTCGTGTTCGAGCGGGATCGACTTTGATCCGAGCGACTACGACACGACCTGCGCGACCGCGAGCGACTGCATGCTGGTCGTCCCTATGGCGGATTGCTTCCGCTGCTGCTCCGAAACGGTCGCTGTCAAGGGAACCTCGGAGGTAGCGGAAGACCAGCGGGCCGCCGAAGAGTCGTGCCGCGTGGATGGCGTCGACATCCGTGAATGCGGCATCGGCGGTTGTGAATGGCTCGTGGCTGTCTGCGAGGAAGGGCGTTGTCGTGCCACGATGGACTTTGACGCTGGAATGTGAGCCCTCACGGCTCCGTCACGCGGCCCATGAAGAGGACGAGGGAGGACGGCTTGTCGACGATGAAGAAGAGGAAGGGGCGATCGACGAGGAAGTCGATCGGCTTCTGCGGGACGCCGCCGGCGCGGGCCATCACGACCGCGGTCGCGCCCGCGGCTTCGGTGCCCTTCTCGTCCGTCTTCACGAAGGCCTTGTGGAAGACCTCGCCGATGTAGAGGCGATCGCGCGGGTCCGGCGGGTGCGCCATCGCGGTGAAGTCTGCCTTCTCGCGATCGAACGCGTCCGGCATGCCGAGCGCGGTGAGCTCCTTGGCGAGCGCGAGCGACGCGGCCGGGTTCACCTCGAAGCGCGGGAGCTCGACGCGGACGTTCTCGACCTTGAGCGCGCTCCGCCACGACGCGAGCGCCGCGCTCGAGAGCGACTTCTCGACGTCGGCGAGGCCGTCGACGCGCTCGGGGAGGACGACGAGCATCGAGGTCGAGCCCTTGTACGGCAGCTCCAGCACGCTCGCGCCCGGCACCTTCGCGATCGGGAGGTGCTCGGTGCGCTTCATCGTCGGCACGTTCTTCTTCGTCGTCGCGGTGAGGTTGAACGGCTCGTCGCGCGTACGCTCCTTTTCGAACGGCTCCTCCCACTCCGCGAGGAAGTAGATCGCGTTGACGAGGACGAGACGCGTGTCGCCGTTGAGCGAGCGCGCGGGGAGGAGATCCTTGATCCGCTTCTCGGTCTGCTCCTCGACCCACCCGTTGATCCACGCGCGCGCGGGCTCGAACGCGGTCTTGAAGTCGACCGGCTCGAGCGGCGCACCGAACGCGTCCTTCGTCGCGGCGAGGTAGGGCGCCTCGAACGTGTACGTCTTCTCGCCGAAGAGACGGTTCGCGACGCGGAGCTTCATCGGCCGCGCGGGATCGGCGAGCGTCTTCGTCAGCCCGCCCCACGAGGTCATCGTCGCCGGTGGGTCGGCGGTGAAATGGAGCGTCTTCTTCATCTGCGCCGCGGTCTCGCCCTTCGCGCCGCCGTAGGTCATCGCGAGCGCGGCGGAGATGCTCGCCGGCGCGAACGCGAGGTTGCCGGCGGACGCCTTCATGCGACCGTAGAGATCGAAGGCGAGGTCGTTCGAGCCCTTCGCGAGGACCGTCACCTCGTCGGTAGCGAGCGGCTTCGTCATCGGCGTGCCCTCGGAGGCAGGAGGTGCAGGTGCAGGTGGTGCAGGTGAAGGCGGCGCCGCGGCGGACTTCGGCGGATCGGCGGTGGCCTGCGGCTTCTTCTCGCAAGCGCCGAGCGACGACACGAGGACCGCGGTCACGAGCAACGTTCGGAGAGATCGCATCCCCATCACTTTACCGGAAGCGCGCGCTTGCGTTCGCCCGAGCCGGTGAGGCTCGCGAAGAAGTCGTTGCCCTTGTCGTCGACGACGATGAAGGCGGGGAAGTCGACGACCTCGATCTTCCACACCGCCTCCATCCCGAGCTCCGGGTACTCGAGGACCTCCACCTTCTTGATGCAGTCCTTCGCGAGGCGCGCGGCCGGACCGCCGATCGAGCCGAGGTAGAAGCCGCCGTGCTTCTTGCACGCGGCGGTGACCTGCGGCGAGCGGTTGCCCTTCGCGAGCATCACGAGCGAGCCGCCGGCCTCCTGGAACGCGTCGACGTACGCGTCCATGCGGCCCGCGGTGGTGGGGCCGAACGAGCCCGACGCGTAGCCCTCCGGCGTCTTCGCCGGGCCCGCGTAGTAGACCGCGAACTCCTTCATGTACGAGGGCATGCCCTGCCCCGCGTCGAGGCGCTCCTTGATCTTCGCGTGCGCGATGTCGCGCGCCACGATCATCGGGCCGCTCAGCGAGAGGCGCGTCTTGATCGGGTACTTCGAGAGCTGCGCGCGGATCTCGCTCATCGGCTTCGACAGGTCGACCTTCACCACGTCGCCGCCGAGGTCGTCGTGCGTCGTGTCGGGGAGGTACTTCGCCGGATCGCGCTCGAGCGCCTCGAGGAAGACGCCCTCCTTCGTGATCTTGGCGAGGCACTGGCGATCGGCGGAGCAGGAGACCGCGACGGCGACGGGGCACGAAGCGCCGTGGCGCGGGAGGCGGATGACGCGCACGTCGTGGCAGAAATACTTGCCGCCGAACTGCGCGCCGATGCCCGTCCGCTGCGACAGCTCGAGGATCTTCTGCTCGAGCTCGACGTCGCGGAAGCCGTGGCCGAGGTCGCTCCCCGCCGTCGGCAACGTGTCGAGGTAGCGCGCCGACGCGAGCTTCGCCGTCTTCAGCGCGTGCTCCGCGGAGGTGCCGCCGACGACGAGCGCGAGGTGGTACGGCGGGCACGCCGCGGTGCCGAGGCCCTTCAGCTTGTCCTCGACGAAGGCCATCAGGCTGTCCGGGTTCAGGAGCGCCTTCGTCTCCTGATAGAGGTAGCTCTTGTTCGCGGAGCCGCCGCCCTTCGCCATGAAGAGGAGCTTGTAGGCGTCGCCGTCGGTCGCGAAGATCTCGATCTGCGCCGGCAGGTTGTTGCCCGTGTTCTTCTCTCGATACATGTCGAGCGGCGCGAGCTGCGAGTAGCGCAGGTTCGACGTGAGGTAGGTGTCGAACACACCCTTCGCGATCGCCGCCTCGTCGCCGCCGCCGGTGAAGACGTACTGGCCTTTTTTTCCCATCACGATCGCGGTGCCGGTGTCCTGGCACATCGGGAGCACGCCGCCGGCGGCGATGTTCGCGTTCTTGAGCAGGTCGAGCGCGACGTACTTGTCGTTCGCGGACGCCTCGGGATCGTCGATGATCTTCCGCAGCTGCGCGAGGTGGCCGGGGCGAAGGAGATGCGCGATGTCCTTCATCGCCTCCGTCGTCAGCTTCGTCAGCGCCTCGGGGTCGACCTTCAGGAAGGTCTTGCCGAGCGCCTCGAACGTCGAGACGTGGTCGCTCGTGATCAGGCGATAGGGCGTCTTGTCGTCGTGGCCGAGCGGGAGGAGCTCTTCGTACTGGAACGTCGGTGCGGGCATCGGTCACCCAAGATAGCCGAGGACCATCTCCCGGAGCGCATCCGGTGCGTCGACGTGGACCCAGTGCCCAGCGTCGGGGATGACGTCGACGGTGCAGCGCGGCAGCGCGCGAGCACGGTCGAGGTCGGCCGCGTCGAGGACCTCGGACTTGCCGCCCGCGATGAGGTGCGTCGTCTGCGCGCCGTCCTCGATGACGTCCCAGAGGTCGACCTTGAAGTAGTCCTCCATCATCACGCGGATGCTCGGGACGTCGACGCGGAACACGAAGCGGCCCTGATCGTCGGCGCGCACGTTCATCGCGAGCCACATCGCGGTCGGGCGGCTCACCCCGCGGTCCACCGCCCACTGCGTGAACGCGTTTCGATCGGGGAAGTGCTCCGGCAGCTCGCGCAAGAGCTCGACGACGGAGCGCACGTTGGACGAGCCGCGGTAGTCGGGGCGCGCGCCGGGCGTCGAGTCGACGACGAAGAGGTGCTCGAGCGCGAGCGTCCGCGCGCACTCGATCGCGACCTTGCCGCCGAAGCTGTGACCGAGGACGGCGGTGACGCGCTTGCCGGCGCACGCCTCCACCACGTCGCGCGCGGCGGCGGCGACGGTGTGCGGCGGCGGCAAGCCGCGTGACTCGCCGTGCAGGCGGAGGTCGACGAGGAGCGCGCCGAGCTCCGGCTTCGCGGCCGTGATCTGGCGCGCGAACGTGCGCCAGTTCGCGCCGGAGCCGAGGATGCCGTGGAGGAAGACGAGCCAGCGCTCGGGCTCTCTCCCCGAAGCGTCCGGCGCGGTGACGGGATGAACGGCGAGCGTCGGCATCACTCGTTCGGGACCTTGAGCGGCACGTCGAAGCGGAGCATCGCGCCACGATACCCCATCAGCCCGACCGGGCGATCGGACAGCTCCGCGGCGTAGAAGGCGAGCGTCGTCTTGAACGGCAGGACGTGCGGATCGAACCACGCGACGCCAGCGGTGAGCTTCCGCCACACGGACATGCCTTGACGCTCGAAGTCGAGCGGCGCGATCTCGCGCGACTGCTTCCGCACCGGCCCGCCGAGGAGGAACGGCGCGAACGTGAGCTCCGCCTCGAGCGACACCTGCTGGAAGAACGTGAGCCGCGCCTCCGCGCGCGCGCCGGGGCCGGCGCCGATGTCGAGCGGGTACAGCTCCGTCCACGGCGGCGAGTAGACCTCGTGTCCGCGCTGGGTGGGATGCAGGTTGGCGTTGTGCATGCCGCCGTAGAGGCCGGGGCCGATGAAGGTGCGCAGCGCGACCGGCGCCTCGCGATCGGTCGAGAATTCACGCAAGACGGAGATCGGCGTCAGCACCCACGTCGACTCGCCGAGCGTGCGGAGCTCGTCGTTCGCGACGCGCTGCTGGAACCATCCGCCGCCCGCTTCCCACCACCAGCGCGATCCGTTCGGCCGCACCTGGAGGAACGCGAAGTCGCCGGCGCCGACGCCGCAGCCGCCCATCGCGCCGGGGCGCGGACACGCGGGCAGGTCGTAGCCGAGCATCCAGTCGATGCGATAGACCGCGTCGCCGATCCAGTCGATGCCGCGCGCCATGACGACGATGAGGCTCTCGGTGCCGAGCATCAGCGTCCACGTCGTGCCGTAGAGGAGGTGCGTCGAGTAGTGACCGATCGTTCCCCAAGGGAACGGCGGCGCCCACGTGCGGTTCACCATCTGCGTCGCCGTCTGCAGCGACAGCGACCAGATCCCGTCGAGCACCGCCGCGACCGGGATCGAGTGGACGAGCTGCGCCCCGGTGCGGAACGCCTGCCACGGGCTCCGCGGCTTCCGCTTGGGCGCGCTCGCCGGTGGCGCCGCGTCCGCTGCCGGCGGCGCCGGCGCCGTCTCCGCGCGCGCCGAGCCGCCGGTGAAAAGGGCGCCCATCACGGCGACGAGGCACCCGAGGCGGCGCATCCCGACTACTCTGCCCGTTGCGCGTGCTCGTGTCCCGGTTGAAAACGATGCTCGAGGTCTTCTGATGTCGTTCGAAGCGCGCAGGAGGGAGCTCGAGGCCGAGCTCGGCGAGCCGATCACGGTGGACGCCCTCACCGCGTCATGGAGCATCTTCCAGCGCAAGAACGGTCATCGTCACTCCACCGACGACCTCTTGACGGGTTGGTACGCGCTCGAGCAGTCCGCGCGCCTCGAGGGCGCGGTCGATCGCGCGCTCGACCTCGGCACCGGCATCGGCACGGTCGGCCTCCTCGTCCTCTCGGGCCTCGGGCCGGCCGCGCGCCTCACCGCGATCGAGGCGCAGGAGATCAGCTTCCGCTTCCTCGTCGAGAACGTGCGCGCGAACGGGCTCGAGGGTCGCGTCGACATGCTGCGCGGGGACCTCCGCGACGTGTTCATCGAGGCGAAGTTCCCCCTCGTCACCGGCTCGCCGCCGTACTTCCCGAAGGGCGCGGGCGTCGTCCCGGCCGACTCGCAGAAGGCGCACGCGCGCTTCGAGCTGCGCGGCGACGTCCGCGACTACGCGCGCGTCGCCCGCGAGCGGCTCGAGCCGAACGGCCTCTTCGTCTTCTGCTTCCCGTTCGCGCAGAAGCAGCGCGCGATCGACGCCGTGCACGGCGAGCGCTTCTCGATCGCGAACGAGCGCGACGTCGTCCCGCGCGAAGGACTGCCGCCGCTCTTCACGCTGTTCGCCTGCCGCCTCGAGCCCGCGTTGATCCACCGCGAGGGCCTCATCCAGGCGCCCTTCGTCGTGCGCCACGCCAACGGCGATCACACGCCGGCGATGGACGCGGTGCGCGCGCGCTTCGGGTTCCCGCCCCAGCCGAAGACCTGACCCACGGATCGCGCGCGGACCTCCCGCGTTCCCCGAAATTGGTATTTCGGCGACCAAGATGGGCGAATATCAATTACCGGGGCCGCTTCCGCCGCGAGCTCCGCGAAGGCGCGCTCGCGGCCGGCGCGGTGGACCGGCGCATCGACGCGCTCGCGGCCCAGATCAGGGACCGCGCGGAGCCGGAGGTCGCCTCTGGATGAAGGAGGCGATGCACCGCCGCCACGCGAAGCTCCTCGAGAAGCTCGACGGCGAGTGCAGCTGGCGTCCGTGTCCTTGAAGCGGCATCGCGCATAGTCTTGCGGCATGCGCCGCCTCTGGATCCCGCTCAGCGCCGTCGTCGCCTCGTTCGCGGCCTGCGGCGGCGACGACGACGCTCCGCCGCCGACGACGTCGTCTTCGAGCTCCACGTCTTCGTCCTCGTCGTCGGGCGGCTCGCCTTCGACGGACGGCGGACGCGAGGCGGGGCCGATCCCGACCGCCTTCGGGCTCGACGCGCGACCGGCGAACGCGACGTGCATCGCCAAGCCGCGGCCGCCCACCGGCGGATCGATCGAGCTCACCGATCCGTTCCCGAGCCTGCCCGCGTTCACGCGGCCGGTGTTCTTCACCCAGGCCCCCGGCGACGCGACGAAGAACTACGTCGTCGAGCAGGCGTATCCCGACGGCTCGGCGAAGATCAGGGTCTTCGCCAACGACGGCGCCGCCTCCACCGCGAGCGACTTCCTCGCGCTCCCCGCCGGCGCGGTGAAGCTCGGCGCGTTCGGCGAAGGCGGCCTCCTCGGCTTCGCGTTCCACCCGCAGTGGGCGACGAACCGCACCGCGTTCATCGCCTACACGTTCGACCCGCCGAGCGCGAGGCCGATGGCGACGCGCGTCGCGCGGCTCAAGAGCAACGACGGCGGCGTCACGCTCGATCCCGCCTCGCTCGATCCGATCCTCACGATCGAGAAGAGCTTCGAGAACCACAACGGCGGCCACATCGCCTTCGGTCCCGACGGCGATCTCTACCTCGGCATGGGCGACGGCGGCTCGGGCAACGATCCGGAGAACAACGCGCAGGACCCGGCCTCGCTCCAGGGCAAGCTCCTCCGCATCACGGTCGGCGCGACGGGCCCGTACACGATCCCGGACGACAACCCGTTCAAGGACGGCGGCGGCGCGCCCGAGGTCTACGCGCTCGGCCTCCGCAACCCCTGGCGCTTCAGCTTCGATCGCGTGACCGGCGAGCTGTGGGCCGGCGACGTGGGGCAGGGTCAATACGAGGAGATCGACCTCATCAAACGTGGTGGGAATTACGGCTGGAAGATCCGCGAGGGAAAACACTGCCGCCCCGGCGGACCGGCGACGTGTCCGACCGCCGGCCTCATCGATCCCGTCGTCGAATACGATCATGGCCTTGGCGTCTCGGTGACCGGCGGCTACGTCTACCGCGGCGCCGCGCTCCCGTCGCTCTCTGGCAAATACCTCTTTGCCGATTACGGCAGCGGCCGCGTCTTCACGATCGACTACGACGCGACGACGGGCGCGCCTTCGCGGCGCGAGCTGCTCCCCTCCGGCCCGCAGATATCCTCTTTTGGAGAGGACAACGACGGCGAGCTCTACGTGGTCAATTACGGAGGCAAGATCCGTAAAGTGGCGCTCGCGGGGACGCCGCCGCCGGACACGTTCCCGAAGAAGCTCTCCGAGACCGGGTGTTTCACGCCCGCGGACGCGAAGGTGCCGGCCTCCGGCCTCGTCCCGTTCGCCCCGATCGCGGAGCTCTGGTCCGACGGCGCGGAGAAGTCGCGCTGGATCGGCCTGCCCGACGGCAAGACCGTCGCCGTCGGTGCGGACGGCGACTTCGACCTTCCGACCGGCACCGTCCTCGTTAAGGAGTTCCGGCTCGGGGGCAAGCGCGTCGAGACGCGCCTCTTCATGCGTCACGACGACGGCGAGTGGGGCGGCTACTCGTACGAGTGGAACGACGCGGAGACGGACGCGGACCTCCTCCCCGCCGGCAAGACGAAGACGATCGGCGCGCAGTCGTGGAGCTTCCCCGACCGCGCCAGCTGCTTCTCCTGCCACACGGAGGCCGCCGGCCGCTCGCTCGGCCTCGAGCTCCGTCAGCTCGACGCGGACCTCACGTATCCGACCACGAACCGCGTCGCGAACCAGCTCACGACGCTCGAGCACATCGGCTTCTTCGGCGCGCCGCTCGGCGGTCTCACCGCGCTCCCGAAGCTCGTCGACCCCCTCGTCGCGGGCCCGAGCGTGGAGACGCGCGCGCGCTCTTACGTGCACGCGAACTGCTCGAGCTGCCATCGCCCCGGCGGCCCCGGCCGCGGCCCGGCCGACTTCCGCGTCACCGCGACCGCGCTCGGCGTCTGCGACGCCGACCCGAGTGAGGGCGACCTCGGCATCATCGGCGCGAAGCTCTTCGCCCCGGGCGATCCGACGAAGAGCGTCCTCTCCCGCCGCGTCCGCACCCTCGACGCGACGCGCATGCCCCCGCTCGCGAGCAACGTCGTGCACGCCGAAGGCGCCGACCTGCTCGACGCATGGATCACCGCGACGACGGCGTGCCCTTGAGGCTCATCGCGCCAGGTGGGCGCGCCGGCCGGCGGTCTCTTCCTCTTCTTCCTCCTCCACCTCTTCTTCGCGCTCACTCGACGCGGCGTGGGCGGCGACGCGGTATTGGATCTCCGGCGCGGGCGCGGGCTTGCGCCACGCGAGCACGAGCGGCACGACCCACAAGAGGAGCGCCGGCGCGGCGGCGAGGCCCAGCGTGACGGCGTTGGTCGGGCCGTAGAGCGGCGTGAGCGCGACGAGCGCGACCGAGACGAGCGCGCCGAGGAGGAGGCCCCACGTGCGCATCGCCAGCAACGCGCGCACCGCGACGAGCAAGAGCACGGCGAGGCCCGCGTTGAACGCGATCATGATCGGAGACTGCGCGGCGACGCCGGCGACGGCGTAGGCGGCGGCGCCGGCCGCGGCGGCCGTCATCGTCGTCGCGCCGGCGAGGAAGGCGCCGCGAAAGCGGGCCGGCGCGAAGGCGGCCCTCGCTTCTTCCGTGTCCAGCAGCGGGCGGCCGAGCCAGAGCGCCGCGAGCGCGAGGAGGAACGACGCGAGCTCGAAGGCGCCGGGCGTCGCGCCGGTCGCGACGCGGACGACGAGCGGCGCGCAGCCGAGGAGCGCCATGCCGCGCGACGCGACCTGCACGTGGAGCGAGCGGCGGGTGAAGCCGAAGACGGCGAGGCCGAGGCCCGCCGCGGCGGCGAGCGCGGCCGGCTCGAACAGCGTGCCCCGCCACACCGTCACGGCCTGGTACGCCGCGAGCCCCGCGAGGCCCGCGGTCAGGACTGCCGCTCTTCGTCCAGCTTTCATCGCTCGACCTCCTTCATCGAGAAATACCACGACGAGCTGTGATGTAATCGCTCCGTGTCGGCCGAGGCGAAGCGGGGGATGCCGTGGTGGGGGATCCTCCTCATCTGCTTCGGCGCGTTCGTCCTCGTCTGCGCCGCCGGCGTCGGCGCCGTGATCTGGTGGGTGTCCTCGAACAAGGACCGCCTCGCCGCCGACGGCAAGAAGGCGATGGAAGAGGCGCAGGCCTTCGCCGCCGAGCATGACCAGAACGAGTGCGTCGACGAAGGACTGCGCCGCGCCGACCTCTGCGACGGGCTCATGTGCGAGACGATGGCGCGCCTCTTCACCAAGTCGTGCCTCACGAGCGCGAGCAAGAGCGCGACGCTCTGCGACGACGTCCCCAAACACGGCGAGATCATGGCGACCGCCGAATGGCTCACGGCGGAGTGCAAGCGCCGCGGCCGCGACGGCAACCAGCGCTGCACCCGCGTCCTGCAGTCGGTCCCCGAGACCTGCAGCGGGCGGTGAGTCAGACCGCCGCCGACGCGCTCGCCATCGTGAAGTCGTTCGTGCGGAGCGCGGGGACGTGCCAGCCACCGCCGGAGCCGGCGGCGACGCGCACCGTCTCGCGCGTCATCGCGTCCGCGTTCTTCAGGACCGTGATCGGGCTCTCGTTGTAACGGAAGTTCGCGACCGCGCCGGTGATCTTGCCGTCCTCGACGAGGTAGACGCCGTCGCGCGTCAGGCCCGTCACCGCGATGCTCTGCGGCTCGAGCATGCGGTTGTACCAGAAGCGGGTAATCAGGAGTCCCTTCTTGGTCGTCCTGACGAGCTCCTCGACGCTGTCCGCCTTTCCGCCGGAGAGGTGGAACATAGTGGGCTGTCCGGTGGGCTCGAGGTTCTTCTTCTTTGCCCAATAGCGCGAGCACGTCACTTTGTTGACGCGGCCCTCGACGATCCACGGGTGATTGCCGAGCGGCATTCCCTCCCAGTCGTACGGCGCGCCCGGTATCGCGGTGTCGGCGGGGTCGCTGCGGAGGGAGACGAAGTCGGCGAAGAGCTTCTGCCCGACCTTGCCCGCGAAGAAGGAGCGGCCCTCGTCGATCGCGCGCTGATCGAGGGACGGGATCATGAACGCGAGGAGCTCGTAGACCGCCTGCGGCTCGAGGATGACGGTGTACTTCCCCGGCGGCAGGACCTTCGCGTCGACGGAGCGCTCCGCCTTGTCGATCGCGCGGCCGGAGAGGATGTCGTCCTCGAGGTCGGCGAGGCGCCAGACGTCGCGCCCCGCCCAGCCCGATCCGGCGTCGTCCGCCGTGCGCGCGGTCACGGTGTAGCTCGCGTACGTGTTGCGATGGCGCGCGATGAGTCCCTCGCTGTTCTGCATCGCGTGCTCGCTCGCGTTGCGCTCGAAGAAGCCGGCGACCTTCACCTTCGACTCGTCGCCGCGCGCGATCGCGCGGGCCGCGACGGCGGCGCGATCGGCGGGCGTCATCGTCGCGACCGCGTCGTCCCAGGAGGTCGGGACGAGGCCGTACGTCTGCGGGCCGAGGACCGGCATTTTTTCGGGGTCTTCGGGGGAGAGCTTCGCCATCGTCAGCGCGCGCTGCGCCACGCCGGCGATGCTCGCCTCGTCGATCTGGTTGATCGACGTCGAGGCGTGGCGGTAGCCGAAGCCGACCCAGCACGAGACGCCGTACTCGTCGGACTCCCCCGCCGTCGTCGGCTCGTTCCGCGCGAAGCGCACGTTCGCGGTCGCGTTGCGATAGACGTCGACGCGCACGTCGGCCGCGCCGGCGCCGTTCTTCGCCATCACGCCGAGCGCGATCTCGAGCGACTTGGTCGCGAGGGCGGCGATGTCGATCTCGGGCGTGCTCATTTGCCCCCCACCCGCGCGCGCGCGTTCACGTTGAGGATGTCGACCTTCTTGAAGCGCGCCGGCGGACAGCCGTGGCTCACCGCGTTGCTCTGCATCGGCTCGCCTTTCCCGTCGTGGAGCGCGCCGTGGAGCTCCCACGTCTTCTCGCCGCCGAGCATGTCGCAGCTGTTCCAGAACTCGACCGAGTTGGATTGATAGGCCACGTCGCGGAGCGGGCGAACGATCTTGCCTTTCTTGATCTCGTGGAACGTCTGGCCCGAGAACTGGAAATTGTAGCGCTGATGGTCAATCGACCAGGAGCCGTTTCCGCTGATCAGGACTCCGTCCTCCGTCGCCGCGATGATGTCGTCGAGCGACGTGTCCTTGCTGCTCGGCGCGAGGGAGACGTTCGGCATGCGCTGGAACGCGACCGAGGAGTGGTCCTGGGCATAGGACGAGCCGCGCGACTCCTTCTCGCCGATCCAGGACGCCTGATCGCGCGTCGTCTGCACGCCGACGAAGAGGCCGTCCTTCACGAGGTCCCAGCGCTGCGTCGCCACGCCGTCGTCGTCCCATTGGCAAGTAGCGAGGCCGCCGGGGACGAGCTTGTCGGCATAGAGCGTCACGATGTCGGCCGCGTATTTGAGCTTTCCGAGCTTGTCGACGGTGGCGAAGGACGTGCCGGCGAGGTTCGCCTCGAGGCCGAGCATGCGATCGAGCTCGGTGGGGTGGCCGACCGACTCGTGGATCGTGAGCCACAGGTTCGACGGCGCGAGGATGAGGTCCTTCTTCCCCGGCGTCACCGACGCCGCCTTCAGCTTCTTGCCCGCGTCCTCCGCGAGCGACCGCGCGGTCTTGGGGATCGAGCACATCGTGACGTACTCCCAGCCCGCCTGCATCGGGGGGACCTCCGCCGCGCGCGACTCGAACTGCCCCGCGTCGACCGCGGTGACGGAGAGCGACGGAGACACGCGCGTGATCTCCTGCTCCACGAGCGTGCCCTCGCTCGAGGCGAAGACCTTGTGCTCCCCGATGCACTGGATGCCCGCGCTCGCGAACTTCACGAACGGGACGTCCTTCACGAGGGGCCACAGCGCGAGGAGCCACTGTGCCTTGTCCGCGAGCGGCACCTGGAACGGATCGACCTCCATCGGCGTCCGCCACACGCCCTTCGCCACCGGCGCCGGCGCCAGCGTGACGGGGTGCTTGAGGGTGGCGCGCGACGCCTTCGCGATCGCGACCGCGCGCCGCGCGGCCTCCTCCACCGCCGGGCGCGTGACGAGCGCGGAGGAGGCGAAGCCCCAAGCGCCGTCGGCGATGACGCGAATCCCGATGCCGTACGTCTCGCCCGAACCGACGCCGGCGATGTGGTCCTCGCGTGTCCAGATGTTCTCGGTGCGGCGCCGCACGATCCGCGCGTCGGCGTACGTCGCGCCCGCCTTCTTCGCCGCCTCGAGCGCCTGCGCGAGCACGTCGTCGCGCGCGCTGCCGCTCGACTTCGGCGGCGCCGGCGGCGGCGGAGGCGGGGCGTGCTTGAGGCAGCCCGTGCCGAGCGTCACGATCGCCGACCCACCCAGGAAGGAGCGCCTCCCGACTCGCATCGCGGCGCAGGCTACACGAGATACGGCGAGCAGTGCTAAGAGCGCGTCGATGACCGAGCTCCGCGCGCTCTACCCCGAAATCGAGCCTTATCGCACCGGCCGGCTCCAGGTCTCCGGCGGCCACGAGCTTTACTTCGAGGAGTGCGGCGACCCGAACGGCAAGCCCGCGCTGTTCCTCCACGGCGGCCCCGGCGGCGGGACCGAGCCGAAGCACCGGCGTTACTTCGATCCGAAGGCGTACCGCATCGTCCTCCTCGATCAGCGCGCGTGCGGGCGATCGACGCCGTTCGCGTCGGTCGACGAGAACACGACCTGGCACCTGGTCGAGGACATCGAGGTGCTGCGGAAGCTGCTCGAGATCCCGAAGTGGCAGGTGTTCGGCGGCTCGTGGGGCTCCACCCTAGCCCTCGCCTACGCCGAGACGCACCCCGAGCGCGTCACGGAGCTCGTGCTCCGCGGCATCTTCCTCCTGCGGAAGGAGGAGATCCGCTGGTTTTACCAGGAGGGCGCGAGCTACCTCTTCCCCGACGCGTGGGAGGAGTACCGCGAGCACATCCCGCCGGAGGAGCGGCACGACATGCTCGCCGCGTACTACCGGCGCCTCACGAGCGACGATCCGAAGGTCCGCTCCGCCGCGGCGCGGATCTGGAGCCAGTGGGAGGGCCGCACGAGCTGCCTCCTCCCGAACGAGGAGCTCATCGCGCGCACGGGCGGCGACGAGTTCTCGCTCGCGTTCGCGCGCATCGAGTGCCACTTCTTCATGAACCACGGGTGGCTGCTCGACGGGAAAGAGCTCCTCGCGAACGTGCAGAAGATCCGCCACATCCCCGGCGTCATCGTGCAGGGTCGCTACGACGTCGTCTGCCCCGCGAAGAGCGCGTGGGACCTCCACAAGGCGTGGCCGGAGGCGGACCTCAAGATCGTCCGCGACGCGGGGCACTCCGCCGCCGAGCCCGGCATCATCCACGAGCTGGTCACCGCGACGGACCGCTTCCGGCCCTGACTAAGGAGGCGGGATCCCCGCTTTCTGCCGCATTTTCGCAGGTGCGACTTTGCCCACATGCTCGCACCTCCCTGAAATTGTTGCTCAATCGAGACGGGTGGATCGGGCATGACCGGGTAATAACCGTGCCCGCATGGTCGGCCACTACCGCTCTCTGTTCGCTCTCGTCATCGCCGCCACGACGGCCGCCGTCGGGTGCGTCGGCAACGCGTCGGAGTCAGAGGAGGAGCTCACCGAGGAGTCGGAGGCGGACCTCGATTCGGTGGAGCCCGAGAAGACGAGCATCGAGAACAAGACGATCCCGTCGTACGCCGACGTCGAGGACCTCGAGGGCACGGCGCTCAGGGAAGCGCTGTTCGACAAGATCAAGTCGCACCGCTCGCTCGGCTACAACAAGGCGCGGAAGACGATGTTCGCGCGCGACGCGGCGGGCTTCCAGACCGACAACGGCAAGATCGAGTGCGTGTACACGGGCCGCCTCGCGTCGCCGAACGGCACCACCACGGTGTCGAGCTTCAACACCGAGCATTCGTGGCCGCAGAGCGACGGCGCGAACCGCGAGCCGGCGAAGAGCGACCTCCACCACCTCTTTCCGTCCGACAGCCGCGCGAACAGCTCGCGCAGCAACTTCCCGTTCGGCGAGCCCGCGTGCGCGAAGCCCGGCTCCATGGTGCGCTGCTCCTTCGATCAGGGCGGCTCGTTCATGGGCAAGGACCAGGCGGGGAAGAACACCTTCGAGGTCCGCCCGGAGAAGCGCGGAGACATCGCGCGCGCCCACTTCTACATGGCGGTGCGCTACAACCTCCGCATCCCGAACACCGAAGAGGTCGTCCTCCGCGAGTGGAACGACGAAGACCCGGTCGACGCGATCGAGCAGAAGCGCAACGCGGCGATCGAGTCGGTCCAGAACAACCGCAACCCCTTCGTCGACCGCCCCGACTTCGTCGCGAAGATCGCGGATTTCTGATCCGCGATCGACAAAGAGCGCGGGCTCGACAACGCGCGGCCGGCGCAGCCCTCTGACGGCCCGCTGTCGTTCCGCTTCTGAGCGACGTCTTCAGAGACAGCCCTTCCGTCCGCCCGCCGTTTCGCTCACGCACTTCGTCGGTGACGTGCACTCCTCGTCTCGAACGCACGCGCGCGCGCACACTCCGATGACGCAGATCGCGCCGGGTCGAAGGAAGCAGTCCTGATCGAGCTTGCACTCTCGCACGCATATTTGGTGCGTCGTGTCGCGCAGGGCCTCGATGCAGTACTGGACCCCGCCGACCGAGGGCATCAGCGGCCCGCACGACGCGATGCCTTGGGGACAGGGATCGCCGAAGGCCGGAAACGTGTCCGTCACCGGCAGCATCTTCGCGTCGATGTAGCCGTCGAGCACGCCGTTGTGCTCGAGCTTCCCGCCGAGAAGGACACTTCCTTCGAGCGACGTCGCGTAGCGAATGGAGTCCGTCCGTAGCTCGACCGACTCGAAGCCGAGCTCGAAGTAGGGGCCGAGGGTCACCTTCGGATTGGCGCGCGCCTTGGAGAGCGTGAGCCGCATCCACATCGAGACGGAGCGATCGGCGGGGCTGATGCCGACCGTGATCGCGTCGATCTCTTCGTTGATGGTGCACCCGATGTTCGCGAGGACGAAGCGCCCGCCCGCGGTCCGGACCGTCACCTCCGAGAACTGACCGAGGGGGACCCCGCGCGGGTCGTCCGCGCGTCTGAGCGTGCAGGAGAACCTGCCGATCATGCGCTCCTGCGGCTCGTCGATGCACTCCTTCGTCCCGAGGTCACAGACCTTTCCGAGCGGACACTCTGCGAGCTCCCGGCACCCGACCGTGAGGGGAAGCTCGTCCGGTGTGCACCCGAGCGCCAGGAGCAGCCCGCTCGAGAGCGCCGCGACGACGGTGACGAGGCGCCTCATGGCCGCACCGCCGGGGGACGCGGCTCGATCATCTCCGGCACCGCGCGCCGGACCTTCGGCGGGGGCGGCTTGGGCTCCGGCGGAAGCGGATCCGGGATCCAAGGCGCTGGCGTCCCCGTGCCTCCGATCTCGAGATCGGGAAGCGGAACCGCCACCGGCAACGCGTCGCGGATCGCCTTCTTTGCTTCGTCGACCGTAACGGCGCCCGAGAAGACGATCATGCTCGTCGTCTCCGTCGTCGGCACGGTCGTGAAGCCGGGCGCGCCGCCCGGACCGAACTGGTCGACCGTCACGTAGCGCCCCGTCCCACGCGCGAAGACCAACCCCAACGTCGTATCGAACGAGCCGGCCTGGATGCCGAGGCCCAACGTGCCGCCGAAGCGCTGGAGCGTGAGCTGGCCGTTGTCGCGATCGCTCGCGTCGAGGGTCGCTCGTGGCGGATTGTCGGTAAAGAAGCCGAGCCGCGTCGAGAGCAGCGACGTGAAGGCGTATTCGACTCCGGCGGAGACATCGACCACGAGCTCGCGCTCGACGCTCTCGTCCGTGCCGATCACCTGGCGGCGCGAGACCTCTCCCGTCTGGCGAGCTTCGACCGCAGTCGTTCCGCGGCGTCCGAAATCGCGCGGAAGGTAGACGTGAACGTCGACCGCGGCCGAGAACCCCTTGCGGTCCTCCCACGCGATGCCCGCGTTCAAGCGCGCGGGAGCGGGCTCGAAGTACCCGAGGTCGGACTGCGAGACGGCGCTGAGCGACCGGCCGTCGCGCGTCGACGCGATCGTACCGTTGGAGCGCTCGCGGCCCGTCACGTGGATCGCCGGCAGCGCGACACCAAGCCCGGCCCAGAGCTTCGAGAAGAGCCGGGCCTGCGCGCCGAGGATGGGCGCGATCGAGAAGGCCTCTTGCAGCGCGGCGAGCTGACCGCTGCCGTTGCCGCTCAGCGCGCCGCCGAAGCCGCTGAGCTCGAACTGCTGCGCACGCGTACGCTGATTGCGTTGATAGAGGCCGTAGAGCGAGAGGCCGAGTCGCAAGTCGGGATTCAGCGCGATCGCATAGCTCGGCCCGAGGTAATAGCTACGTTGCTGGCTCGTCGCGCTGACCTGATTGACATATCGGCCGTTGAATGCCGTGTAGCGGCCTCCGACACTACCGATCAGCTCGACGTCACGGGCCCCGGGAATGACGAGTGAAATGCCGAGTCGATGTTGGATCTTGGCTTTCAAATCTCCGAAATGCCGGAAGTACATGACCGAGCTCGGAAGCTCTCCGATGGTCGACGTCGCGAACGATGCGGAGTCCTGCTGAAAGCCGAACGACGCCGGGACACCCGACGGGAACATGACGTTCGTGAACGATCGCCGCGTGTAGCTGTAGGCTGCCGCCGACACCGCGAAGATGTCACCCGGCACTCCTGCGAGCCCGGCCGGGTTCAGATACGGCATCGCCGAGTCGTTGCCGGCCGCCGTGCCGGCGCCCCCCATCGTCGCGGTGCGGCCGCCGATCGGCATCTCGCGGTAGTTCTGCGCGTGCGCCTCGAGCGTGGAGAGACCGAGCGCCGCGACCGCGCCGAACGCAACGACGCGCCTCATGGCCTGCAGATCCGCGATGGAGACGGCAAGGCGGCGCACTTGCCGTCGACGCACGCGTCGGGGAACGTGCAATAGGGCCCGTCGACGTCGCTGCAAGCCTCGCCTTCTACCGGCGGCGCCTGGCACACGCCCCCGACGCACGCTGCCTGGTTCACGCACAGCGCGGGGATCCCGCCGGCGCTCGGGCACGGCTCGCCCGGCGCCGAGATCACGTAGCGACGGCACGTGCCCGTCACCGTGGAGCAGAAGAGCGAGCTCGCGTCGTCGCAGGTGGCTGCGCCGTCGGCGCAAGGCGTCCCCTCCGTGCGGCTCGGCGGAATGCAGACGCCGCCGACGCACGCGCTCGACCCCTCGCACGGCCGGGTCGCGCCGCAGGCCTCGCCGTCGTGCGCCGGCACGAGGCAGGTGCCGGCGGCGCAGACGAGACCTTGCGCGCAACGGCCTCCGACGCACGTCTTGCCGGGACCGGGGGCGAGCGAGCACTGCGCGCAACCGCGATTGATCGAGGGGCAGAAGCCGCTCTCGCACATCGCGTCGTCGACGCAGTCTTCGCCGAGGATGCGCGTCCCGCGCGGCTGGCAGACGAGCGCGGCGCGGCCGGAGTTGTAGTCCTCGCACGAGAGGCCGGCGAGCTGCGCGGTGCACTGCGTGTAGAGCGTCGCCGACGCTCCCGACGCCGGGAGGAGCGCCGTCCACGCATAGTAGACACTGGCTCGCTGGAGGCAGGTCTGCGCGGACCCGTAGAAATAGGTGAGTACGGACGGATTGCAGGCCGCGAGCCGGCTGCAATCCGCCACTGCGTAGTTGAGCGCGGCGGTCACCGTCGCCTTCGACGACAAGCACTCCTCCGGGCACTGCGCGAGCACGCACGCGTTGAACGAGAGCCCGTCCGGCGTGCGCGCCTGGCGCAGGCACTTGTCTTCGCAGGCGATGGAATCGCATCCCGTCGTGCAGCGGAGGGCGTCGACGCAGATCTGACCGCACAGGTCGAGGTCCTCGCCGCACTTCTCGACCGCACACGCCGCGCAAGGCGCCACGATCACGGCCGCGTCGTCGGCGCCGGCGTCGATGAGGGGCGTGAGCGGCGCCGCGTCGGCTCCTCCTTCGGCCGAGGCGTCGAGCACATCCGGCTTGGTGATCTCACCGCCCGAGGTCGTCTCCTCACAGGCCACGACGGCGACGAGCATGCCGGCGACGAGGGTGATCGCGATGGCTCTCATGACGGTCCCTTCGCGCTGGAGACGATCTCCGGATCGAGCGAGAGCACCAGCGCGCCGCTCGCGGCGAGGAAGACGCGGAGCCGCTCGGCCGCCTTCGCCGTCACCGCCCCGGCGAGCCCGACGCACGCTGCGCCGTGCGGCCCGACGTTCTTGAGCTGCGACGTCAGCTTCGCCGACGCGACGGCGATCTGCTCGACGTTCGACACGAGCCGCCGGCCGAGCGCCATGTCGGCATAGAGCATCGGCGGCAGGTTCTCCTCGAGCGATCGGCCGAGGCGGACGACCTCGTCGGCGTTGCGCGAGCTCGCGAACGAGACCGCCGGCAACGTGCACCGCGCATACACCAGCGACTGCGACTCGCACAGGACGCCGGCCTCGGCGCCGGCCGATCCCGCGACGGAGTTGCAGCGCCCCTTCCGCGCGCCATCGTCCTCGCACCGCGGCGGGGCGATCGCGATCCGGAGCTCGACGCCCTCCTTGAGCAGCTTCTCGATCGCGGCTCGGACCGGCTCGCACTGCGTGTCGATCGGGGCGTTGACGGGCGCGTCCGGCGCGCCGATGTCCTTGCGGATGCGACGGCACGTGTCGATCGCGCGCCGCTCGATCTCCAGCGTCACGTCGGAGAGGCCGCGCGCCGCGGCGACGAACGCACGGATCTGCGCGTTCGCCTCCGGCGTGTCTGCGTAGTTGGCCTCGAGCGGGTCGCTGTTTCCGCCGAGCTCTGGGCACAGGAGCGCCTCCGCGTCCGGGCTCGCCGCTTCGCCGCCATTCCGAGGGGCAGCGCAGGCGGCGAGCCCGGCCAAGAAGAAGCAAGGAAGCCCGAAGGCGCGTGCCAAGGACGCCACCATCTGCCGCGCCGCGCGTTATGCGGCGGATCGGGTCCGCGCGTATGTAGTCATTTCGCTCGCGGATCCTGCGCCGACGCCGGATCGCCGGAATTTCCATGACTTTACGTCGCATGGGCGGCGGGGTAGATCCGCGGCGCCATGTCCGAACCGACGAAGCCGGAAGGCTCCTCCGCCGAGGAGTCCCTCGTCGCGGCCCGCCGCGCGAAGGCGCAGAAGCTCAAGGACCGCAAGGAGAACCCCTTCGCCAACGACGTCGTCCCGCGAAGGGGCGGCGTCACGATCGACGTCGGCGCGCTCCGCGACAAGGCCGCCGCCGCGCGCGGCGCCGACGGCAAGTACACGGAGGAGGGCGTGAAGTCCGCGACCGCGGGCGCCGTCTTCCACGTCCGCGGCCGCATCATCGCCTTTCGCTCGACCGGCGGCCTCTCGTTCCTCCGCCTCCGCGACCGCACCGGCGAGATCCAGCTCCTCGTGAGCGAGGCCGCACTTGGTGCAGAATACACGCGCCTCGAAGAGATGGACCTCGGCGACATCGTCGAGTCCGAGGGCACGCTCACCGCGAGCAAGCGCGGCGAGCTCTCGATCGAGCCGCTCCGCGTCCGCATCCTCACGAAGGCGCTGCGGCCGCCGCCCGAGAAGTGGCACGGCCTCCAGGACGTCGAGACGCGCTACCGCCAGCGCTACGTCGACCTCGTCGCCAACCCGCACGTCGCCGACGTGTTCAAGGCGCGGAGCCACATCGTGCGCGCCACGCGGAAGGTCTTCGACGAGATGGGGTTCCTCGAGGTCGAGACGCCGACCCTGCACACCATCATCGGCGGCGCCGTCGCGCGGCCGTTCCACACGCACCACAACGCGCTCGACATGAACCTGTTCATGCGGATCGCGCCGGAGCTGTACTTGAAGCGCCTCCTCGTCGGCGGGCTCGAGCGCGTCTACGAGATCGGGCGCTGCTACCGCAACGAGGGCATCTCCACTCGGCACAACCCCGAGTTCACGATGCTCGAGTACTACTGGGCCTACGCGACCTACGACACGCTGATGGACTTCACCGAGACGATGCTCCGCGCGATCGACGCCGAGCTCGCGAAGGCGATGCCGGAGGCGCAGCCGAAGTGGAAGGCGGAGCGGCCGTTCACGTTCGACGAGCCGTTCGCGCGCGTCCCGATGAACGTCGCCGTCGCGAACGCGGCGAAGGCGACCGGCATCGCGGCGTGGGCGGACAAGGACGGCGGCGCCCTCGTGAAGGCGCTCGTGGAGCTCGGCGACTTCGGCGGCTCGATGAAGGAGTGGTCGAAGTCCTCGCCCCGCGCGAAGGCGATCGACTGGGGGAACCTCCGCAAGGGCTGGATGAAGTGCGAGAACGACGGCGAGCGCCTCTTCGCGCTCTACGAGTACCTCTCCGAGCCGTTCCTGACCGAGGACTACAAAGCGGAGGACGGCAAGCGCTCGCGCCCCGTCTTCGTCATCGACTACCCCTTCGAGACGTCTCCGCTCGCGCGCAGGAATGACGCGAGCCCGCATCTGGTTGACCGATTCGAGCTGTTCGTACATGGCCGCGAGCTGTGCAACGCCTTCAGCGAGCTGAACGATCCCGACGATCAGGCCGAGCGCTTCCGCGAGCAGGTGCGGAAGAAGGCGGCCGGAGCGGAAGAGACGATGGACTACGACGAGGACTACATCCGCGCGCTCGAGCAAGGCATGCCGCCCGCGGCCGGCTTCGGGATGGGCATCGACCGCCTCGTCATGATGCTGACGAACGCGCCGTCGATCCGCGACGTCATCCTCTTCCCGCTCCTGCGGAAGGAAGACTGACCCGATGGCCGACAAGCGCTGGGCGACCGAGGACATCGATCAGCCGTGGAGCATCGGCGAGGCGATCGGCGTGTCGATGCGCGCGATCCGCGGACACCTCGTGTCGCTCGTCGTCCCGCTCTTCGTCCTCCAGCTCGTCGGCTACACGCTGATCGCGGCCCCCACCGTCGTCGCAGGCTTCGTCTTCGGGTTCGAGCGGCTCGAGAAGCTCACCCGGCCCGCGCCGGCGCTCCGCACCTTCGGCGATCCGCTCGTCGCGCCGATCCCGCCGTGGGTGCCGATCGCGATCGGCGTCGGCACCTTCGTCCTCGCGTTCTTCGTCCTCGCCTTCCAGAGCGCGCTCCTCGCCGAGTCGTCGCTCGCGGCGGTGCGCGACGACGAGCCGCGACCCGGCGCGACGGGGCGCGCGTTCCGGCGCTGGCCGGCGATGATCGGCTGGTTCTCCTTCCACGTCCTCTTCGTGCTCGTCCCTTTCGGCACGATCGAAGGCACGCCGTGGCTCGTGCGGATCTGGCGCGACACCTCCGACCCCACCCCGTGGTGGCTCCACCTCGCCGCGATCCTCCTCTGCGCCGGGCTGAACCTCGTCTACACGCTCGGCTTCGGGTGGACGCCGTACTTCCTCGCCGACGACGACACGAGCCTCGTCGCCGCGATGCGGAAGAGCTGGCGCGCGTCGAAGCCGTACACCGGCACGATCTGGCTCTACAACGTCGCGCTCGCGCCGATCGCGCTCCTCACCCTCCTCCCGATCGTCGGGCTCTTCGCCTACGCGTTCATCTGGAGCGGCCACGCCTACGGCTACGCGCGCGCGACGGGGCGCAACGATCTCCCCTGGTACACGCCGGAGTTCGCGAGCACGTCGATCCGCTCCTTCCTCCGCATCCTCCTCGCGTCGCTCGGGCTCGTCGCCGGCATCCTCGTCTTCTGGGTGAAGGCGCTGCCGAACATGCGCGGCACCGCGTTCTCGATCCAGGACACCGCGATCCGCGCCGCCGCGATCGTCTCCTCCGTCGCCGTCATCGTCGTCGTCCTCGCGCTGCTCCTGCCGTACATGCTCGACCGCCTCGAGGGCCGGCGCTTCACGTCGTTCGTCGCGGCGCGCCACGTGCGCTCGCAGAAGAGCGGGTTCCTCACCGTCATCAGCGTGCTCTCGATCTGCGGCGTCGCGCTGTCGTCGTGCGCGCTCTCCTCCGTCGTCAGCGTCATGGGCGGCTTCAGCCAGGACCTGAAGCGCAAGATCCTCGGCAACAACGCGCACATCGTGATCGACACGACCGCCGCGACGCCGTGGGAGGACTACGAGGGCATCCTCGCCGCGGTGCGCAAGGTGCCGGGGGTCGTCGGCGTGACGCCGGTCGTCCACGGCGAGGTGATGTGCTCGTCGGCGTCGAACCTCGCCGGCGTCGTCGTGACCGGCATCGACACGAGCAGCATCAACGACGTCATCGACCTGAAGCACAACATCGAGGTCGGCAAGCTCGATTACCTCGAGCACCCCGACAAGCTCGTTCGCCTCCCACCGAACGAGGTCATCGGCATCGGCCCCGGCGGCGAGCAGTACTACAAAGGCTCCGAGCTCCCCGCCATCGCGGACGACATCGATCCCGACGTCCGCGCCGTCCTCGTGAACACGAAGCCGGAGCGCCCCGGCATCATCCTCGGGCGCGAGCTCGCGAAGACGCTGCACGTCTACGTCGGCGACGAGATCACGCTCGTCTCGCCGCTCGGCGACCTCGGCCCGATGGGCGTCATGCCGCGCACGCGGCGCTTCCGCGTCGCGGCGGTGTTCTACAGTGGGATGTACGAGTACGACGCGATGAGCGTCTACACGCTGAAGAAGGACGCGCAGGAGTACTTCGCGACCGGCGACAAGATCAGCGCGATCGACGTGAAGGTCGAGGACGCGGAGAACGCCGACCTCGTGCGGCCCGCCGTCGTCACGGCGGTGAACCGGCCCGAGCTCCGCATCCGCGACTGGCGCGAGATCAACAAGAACCTCTTCAGCGCGCTGAAGCTCGAGCGGTTCGCGACCTTCATCATCCTGTCGATCGCGATCATGGTCGCGAGCTTCTGCATCGTCTGCACGCTCCTCCTCATGGTGACGGAGAAGGGAAAGGAGATCGCCATCCTCAAGGCGATCGGGGCGAGCGACGGCGCCATCCTCCGCACCTTCATGATCGAGGGCATGATCATCGGCGGCATCGGCACCGTCTTCGGCGTCGCGACGGGCCTCGCCACCTGCACCGGCCTGAAGTGGTTCGGCCTCCGGCTCGATCCCGACGTCTATTACATCGACCGATTGCCGATCAGCGTAAACGGCTGGGACTTTCTCACCGTCGCCGGCGCCGCGCTCACGATCTGCACGCTCTCGACCGTCTATCCCGCTTACGCGGCGTCGCGCCTCCGCCCGGTCGACGGCCTCCGCTACGAGTGAGCCGCGATGGCGTCGGTCCGGGTCGATCCCGACAAGGTCTTCGAGTTCAAGGACGAGCGGAGCTTCGACCGCTGGCTCGGCAAGCACTGGAACAAGGAGACGGAGGTCTGGATCAAGATCCACAAGGTCCGCTCGGGCCTCGCCTCGATCACGCCGGCGGAGGCCGTCGACGTGGTGCTCTGCTGGGGCTGGATCGACGCCATCCGGAAGGGCCTCGACGACAAGAGCTTCCTCCAGCGCTACACGCCGCGCGGCAAGAAGAGCGTGTGGAGCCAGATCAACGTCGCCAACGTCGAGCGCCTGACGAAGGCCGGACGGATGAAGCCTCCGGGCCTCGCCGCCGTGGCCGCCGCGAAGGAGGACGGCCGCTGGGCCAAGGCCTACCGCGTCAGCAAGACGAAGGCGCCCGACGATCTGCTCGCGGCGATCTACGCCGAGCCGAAGGCCGTCGCGACGTACGAAGCGCTCTCCGCCCAGAACCGCTTCGCGCTGACCTTCCGCACCCTCAGCATGAAGACCGCCGCGGGCCGCGCGAAGAAGATCGCGGCTTTCGTCGAGATGCTGAAGACGGGCAAGACGATCCATCCCAACGCCAAGCCCAAGCACGTCACCAGTTCACGGGGCACCTCGCGCTGGTCGAAGAGGCGCTCCGCGCGCGGGGGACTTCCTACCTCTACCTCGACGGCAAGACGCCCGTGTCCGAGCGCACTCGACGCGTGAAGGCATTTCAGGACGGAGACGGAGACCTATTCCTCATTTCTCTCAAGGCCGGAGGCACCGGTCTCAACCTCACCGCGGCGGACACGGTCATTCACCTCGACCCGTGGTGGAACCCGGCGGTGGAGGATCAGGCCAGCGACCGCGCGCACCGCATCGGTCAGCGGCGCCCCGTCACGGTGATCCGTCTCATCGCGCGGGGGACGATCGAGGAGGCCGTCGTCGCGCTCCACGCCGACAAACGCAAGCTCGCCGAGTCGATCCTCGAGGGCTCCGCCGCGAGCGGGAAGCTCTCCATCGCCGAGCTCGGCGCGCTGATCCGGGAGGGGTCCGCGCAGTCGTGAATCGAGAGGTCAGCCGCCGAGGTGGAGCACGCCGGTCACGGTGGCGAGGAGCTGCTCGTCTTCGAACGGCTTGACGAGGTAGCGATGGGCGCCGACGTCGAAGCTGCGCTCGTAGGATTCCTCGGCGCTCTCGGCGGTCACGAACACGATCGGGATCCCGCGATTGGCCTCGCCCGCTGCGCCTTCGCGGATCTTCTGCGCGACGTCGAAGCCGTTCTCGTTCGGCATCGATACGTCGAGCAGGACGAGGCCGGCGTCGACGGACTTGAGCTTCTCGATCCCCGCCGCTCCCGACGGACAGGAATGAACCTCGTAGCCCGCCTCGCTCAAGGCGCGGGCGATCGTGCGGCGAATCGCGGCGTCATCATCGATCGAGACGATCGGCTTCGGCTCTCCGGGCATGCCGAGAGCCTATCGGCGAGCGGCGGTGACGGTCCAGGCGTATGCAGCATCCACTTCTCCGGCGCCTCCACGTAGACTTGTAGGTCCATGAGCGGCGACGACGAAACCGCGCGGGTCGCGGCGCTCCACCGCCTGGCGATCCTCGACACCGAGCCCGAGCGCGCCTACGACGACGCCGTCGAGCTGGCGGCTTCGATCTGCGGGACGCCCATCGCGATGATGACGCTGCTCGACGGCCAGCGGCAGTGGTTCAAGGCGAAGGTCGGTGTCCCCTTCGACGAAACGCCACGCGAGCAGTCGTTCTGCACCCACGCCATCCTCTCCGACGACACGCTCGTCGTCCCGGACGCCCGCGCCGACGAGCGCTTCAAGGATCTCTTCGTCGTGCAGTATCCGCCGTCGCTTCGCTTCTACGCGGGCGCTCCCATCAAGTCGCCCGACGGGTTCAAGCTCGGGACGCTCTGCGTGCTCGACCTCGAGTCGCGCGAGCTGTCGAAGACGCAACAGGACGCGCTCGAGGCGCTCCGTCGCATGATCGAGCGCCAGCTCGAGCTGCGTCGCGTCAACATGGAGCTCGTGCGCCTCGAGCGGCAGAAGCGGGAGCTCACCGAGCTCGTCGTCCATGACCTGAAGAACCCCATCGCGAGCATTCTTCCGAACGCGCGTTATCTGGCCCGCACGACCGGCCTCTCCGAGAACGCGAAGACGGCGGCGCAGGACATCACCTCGTCGACGGAGGCGATGTTGCGCCTCGTGATGAACCTGCTCGACATCAGTCGCGCCGAAGACGCCGCGCTCGTGCCCAGGTGCGAGCCGGTCGTCCTCGCCGATCTGCTCGACTCGGTGCGCGCCGGCGCGGCCGCCCGCGCGACGGAGCAAGGAGGAACCCTCGCGCTCGACGTCGCGGACGACGCCGGCACCGCATCGCTCGACGCCGATCTCGTGCGCCGCGTCCTCGATAACCTCGCCGACAACGCGCTGAAGTACGCGCCGGGCGGGACGGTGACGCTCGGCGCGCGCGCCGACGCCGCCGGCGTGCGCGTCACGGTCGCGGACGACGGACCGGGGATCCCCGCGGCCGCGCGCGCGGCGATCTTCGAGAAGTACGCGCGCGTCGACGGCTCACCCCACGCCGAGCGAAGCCGCGGCCTCGGGCTCACGTTCTGCCGCCTCGCCGTCGAGGCCCACGGCGGGCGCATCTGGGTCGAGGAGAGGACGCCTCGCGGAGCGGTGTTCTGCATGACCCTCCCGCGAGCCCGTGGCGCTGTACAAGAGGGGTAAGAGCGTCAGCCCATGTGGTGGCGCGTCGACTGGTTCTCGTCGCCGGCGCGGCGGATCTCGGCGACGCGGTGGTGCGCCAGGAGCCCCGCCGCCGCGTCGGCGTAGAACATCCCGAGCGGCGTGAGCTCGATCGTCCGGCTGTCGCGCCGCACGAGGCCCGCTTCTTCGAGCGCCTCGAAGGGCACGGCGAAACCGGCGAGAGGGGTCTCCCCGAAGAAGGCCTCGTACTCGGCGTTGTCGATCGCGAGTCGCGCGAGGTTGCGCGTCAGGTGGAGCAGCCGGAGGTCGAGCGCCGAATAGTCGAAGGTGCCGGCTACCGCGGTCCCGAGCTCGACCATTCGTTCGACGAACACCTCGCTCGTCCCCGCGTTCATCCACTTCGTCGCGCGCTGTCGATCGCGGCTCGTGAACGTGGAGATCGCTCCGGGCCCGAATCCGATCGCGTCGCGCCGCGCGGGGCTGAAGCTCGCTCGCTCGTAGACGAAACGCCGCGAGGTCTCGGCGACGTCGGCGCGCTCGAAGTTGGTGAGCGTCGTCTGCACGTAGCCGCCCGCGAGGAGGAACTCGCGCACCGCGAGCCAGGTCGCGGCGGCGGTCGTCGTGCTCGGCATCGCGCGCACGAGCGCCTGATCGCGCGCCCACACCGTGTCGAGCTCCGGTCGCAGGACGAGGTTGTAGGTGCAGATCTGGTCGAACCCGAGCTCCATCGCCGTGCGCACGTCGGCGAGGGCGTGCGCGCGAGGTGCACCCGGCAGGTTGAAGAGCAGATCGGCGGACGCCGTCATCCCGCGCCGATGCGCCGCGCGCACGACGCTCTCGACTTCGGCGCGATCGCCGAACGCGTCGCGCCCCATCCGCCGAAGCCATTCGTGGTCGAACGTCTGGATGCCCATGCTGATGCGCCGATGCCGGACGCCGGTCCGTTCGAGCACGTCGAGCAACGCCTCCTCGCGCAGCAGGAAGTAGCTCGGCACGCCCTCGAGCGTCAGCTCGCTGTCCGCGAGGTCGAACGTCGACGCGAGGACGCGACAGAGCCGCTCGAGCTCCGCCGGTGGTGTGAGGTTCGCGGTCCCGCCGCCGAAGTAGACAGCCTCGACGCGACGTCCGCGGAGCGACGGCGCGCGCGCCGCGATCGCTTCGATCTCTCGCGCGACCTCACGGACCGTCCGTCGCATCGGCTCGTGCCCGAACTTCTCGTGCGGGAACGTGCAAAATCCACAGCCGCGGACCTTCGGGTTGCAGAAGGTGTGCGGCAGGACCCCGACGATGAGCGGGCGCGCGGGATCGAGGTCGAGGGCGGCGAGCGGATCGGTCCCACGCGCCGCCGGCTGCATCAGCGGCGCCATCGGATAGCCCTGGAGCAAGCGATGGCGCTGCGGAAGCGCCATCCGACGACGGAGCTCGTCTCGGAGAGTCATGGCACCACCTCGCGCGCGCTCCACCACCGGCTCGTCGATCTGCATGACTTACGTCGTAAGTTTATGCTGTAAGCCTGTCAAGGGATCGACATGAGCCGGCCAATCCAGCGACAACCGCTCACACGGGAGCGCATCCTGCGCGCGGCCCTCCACGTCGTCGACCGGGATGGGCTCGACGCGCTCTCGATGCGGCGCGTCGGCGAAGAGCTCTCCGTCGAGGCGATGTCTCTCTACAACCACGTCGAGAACAAGCGCGCGATGCTCGACGGCGTCTTCGAAGCGGTCCTGTCGGAGCTGCCGCCCGCGAAGCGCCACCGGTCGTGGAGCGCGGCGCTGAGGGAGCGCGGACTGGCGCTCCGCGCCGTCCTCCGCGCGCATCCGAACGCCCTTCCCCTCTTCGCGACGCGGGCCGCCGTCACGCCCGCCGCGATCGCGGACCTCGAGGCCGTGCTCGCCCTCCTCCACGACGCCGGCTTCCGCCCCGAAGACGCGCTGAGGACACTCCAGGTACTCCTCGCGTTCGTCGTCGGTCACACGATCGCGACGCACGGGACGAGGAGACCGGACGAGGAGTCACGCCCCGACTACGAGCGATTCAGCGAAGAGACGTTCCCGCGCGTCCGTGAGATGGCGCGCGTCCTCGCCACGCGCGACCTCGAGAGGGAGTTCGAGTTCGGCCTCGACGCGATGCTCGCAGGGATCGCGGGGCGACGCGCGAGCGTTCCACGTGGCGCCGTGGTGAGGTAAAGACTCGCATCATGGCCGACGTCGACGTCTCCCGCATCGCGCTCGCCGCCGAGCGCGCGGTCGAAAGCTCCTTTGCCCGCCTCGATCGCTACCTCACCTTCGCTCCCATCTCGAGCGAGCCCGACGCCCCGAAGACGGTCGGGGCCCTCGCCGAAGCGCTCCGCGCGGACCTCGAGAAGCTCGGCCTCGAGCAGGCGCGCGTCCTCGCTCTTCCCGACGCGCTGCCTTGCGTCGCCGCGGAGTGGACGAAGGCAGGGCCGGGCGCGCCCACCGTCCTCATTTATGGCCACTTCGACGTGCAGCCAGTGAAGAACGAGGTCTGGACGACGGAGCCCCATCGCGTCGTCCGCAAGGGCGATCGCATCTACGGACGCGGCTCCGCCGACGACATGGGCGGTTGGCTGAGCCACCTCGTCGCGATCGAGGCGTGGCTCGCGGAGACGGGCGGGCTCCCGTGCAACCTGAAGCTCCTCCTCGAAGGAGAGGAGGAGATCGGCAGTCCGAACCTCGAGCGCTTCATGGACGCCTATCCCGACGCCTTCGCCTCCGACGCGATGGTCCTCACCGACTGCGAGAACCCGAGCGTCGACATCCCGGGGCTCTCCGTCAGCCTCCGCGGCCTCCTCGAAGTCGAGGTCACGATCGAGAGCGCGAAGAGCGACGTCCACTCCGGCATCTGGGGCAACCTCGTCCCCGATCCGGCGATGGCGCTCGTCACCGTCCTCGCGCGTCTCGTCGACGAGGACGGACGCCTCCGCTTCGGCCGTCGCGACGTCGACGCCGGCTGGCTCGAGCGCTCGCGCGACGTGCCGCTCACGCCCGACGTGATCCGCTCCGGCGCGCGCCTGCTCGACGGCGTCGCGCCGCTCCCCGATCGCTCCCTCTCCCCGGCGGCCTGGGTGTGGCGCCAGCCGGCGGTGACGATCCTGTCCACCACCTTCCCCGCGCCCGGCACGGAGAAGAACGCGATCCGCAAGTCCGCCTCCGCGAAGCTCAGCTTCCGCATCGCGCCGGGCCAGACGTCGGACGAGCTGTTCGACCTCGTCATGAAGGAGCTGACGCGCGACGTGCCGGCGGGCCTCGCGGTCACGCTCGCGAAGCAGCCCGGCTCCGCGTCGTCGTGGGACTACGTCGCGGCCGGCCCCGCCTTCGAGGCCGCCGATCGCGCGTACGAGAAGGCGTGGGGGCGCGCGCCGCTGCGGGTCGGCCTCGGCGGCTCGATCCCGTTCGTCGCGCTCTTCGGCCGCCGCTTCGCGACCTTGCCGCTCGTCCTCAACGGCGTCATCGACCCCGACACCGGCGCGCACGGCCCGAACGAGTCGATGCACGTCGGCGTGTACACGAAGACCGTCAAGGCGAACGTGCACCTCTACGCCGAGCTCGCCCGCGCCCTCACGAAGTGAGGAATGAATTCGAGAGCAAGGGGCGGAGTGTCGAGGCGGGCGCGCGGACGTAGCTTGCCGCGTATGGACATCACGAAAGACCCTCGCTGGACCGCGCTCGTGAACCGCGACGCGAGCGCGGACGGCTCGTTCTTCTACTCCGTCGCCACGACCGGCGTGTACTGCCGGCCTTCGTGCGGCGCGCGCACGCCGCGGCCCGAGAACGTCGCGTTCCACCGCCGCGCCGCCGACGCCGAGCGGGCGGGGTTCCGCGCGTGCAAGCGCTGCAAGCCGGACGGGCCGCCGCGCGAAGCCGAGCAGGCGCGCGTCGTCGCGGAGCTGTGCCGGCTCATCGAGACGTCCGAGGCCGCGCCGACGCTCGCGGTCCTCGCGGAGCGCGCGGGCTGGAGCCCGTTCCACCTCCATCGCGTGTTCAAGGAGGTCACCGGCCTCACGCCGCGCGCGTACGCCGCGGCCCACCGCGCGAAGGCGGTCCGCGCGCGGCTGGCGGAGGCGCCGAGCGTGACGGCGGCGATGCACGACGCGGGCTACGGCTCGTCGAGCCGCTTCTACGAGCGCGCCGACGCGATCCTCGGGATGACGCCGCGGCGCTTCCGCTCCGGCGGCGCGGGCGCGACGATCCGCTTCGCGGTGGGGGAGTGCTCGCTCGGCTCGATCCTCGTCGCCGCGAGCGAGCGCGGCGTCTGCGCGATCGCGCTCGGCGACGATCCCGAGGCGCTCACGCACGACCTCGAAGACCGCTTCCCGCGCGCGGAGCTCGCGCCGGGCGACGCCGCGTTCGAGCGCCTCGTCGCGAAGGTGATCGGCTTCGTCGACGGGCGCACCGAGCGCTTCGAGCTCCCGCTCGACGTCCGCGGCACCGCGTTCCAGGAGCGCGTCTGGCAGGCGCTCCGCGCGATCCCGCGCGGCCGCACGATCACGTACACCGAGCTCGCCGCGCGCATCGGCGCCCCGCGCGCGGTCCGCGGCGTCGCGAGCGCGTGCGCCGCGAACCCGGTCGCGCTCGCGATCCCGTGCCACCGCGTCGTCGCCAAGGACGGCAGCCTCGCCGGCTACCGGTGGGGGATCGACCGAAAACGCGCCCTCCTCGCGCGCGAGCGGCGAAGAGCCGGTTGAGGTCCCGCTTACTTGCGACGGACGTGCACCACTTGGTGCATGTGGTGGCCGTCCCAGTAGGAGAGCACCTTCGAGCCGGCGACGCCGAACGGTGGCTGCGTGATGTCGAGCTCGCGGTACGCGCCGGCCTGAATGTCCACGTTGCGAGCCGAGAACGTGCGCGGACTGACGCCGTTCGTGATCAACGCGTGCTTGAACTTCGGCAGCTGCGCGAGGAACGTCTTGATGTCCGCGGAGGGCAGGTGCTGGAGCACGTGCTTCGAGAGGAGGAGGTCGGCCTCCGGCAGCTCCGTCTTGACGATGTCGGCGTGGAAGAACTCGATGTTCGGCTTACCGAATTGCGCCTTGTCGCGCGCGATGACGGCCGGAACGATGTCGAATCCCTTGTAGTGGATACCCGACCAGTCGATCGTCTGCGAAAATTCCCAATCGCCGCAGCCCGCGTCCACCACGGAATGGATGTCGTTGTCGCGCATGAACTGGGTGAGGAATGCGCGATAGACCGCGGTCGCCTCGACCGTCGAGCCCGACCCTGACGTGCCGAGGCCGGCGTCGTTCTCTCCCCACTCGCTGTTTTCGTAGATCCTCTCGAAGGCCGCCTGCGTGGCGACCGACGGCGTCGGCGTCGGTGCGCTCGAGGTCACCGGAAACGCGGGCGCCTCGGCGATGGGCATCCGCGCGACCCACGCCACGGCGAACCCCGCGAGCGCTCCGGCGACGACGCAGACGAGGTACCGAGCAGGCGGGTTCATCGCGAGCGAGACTACCTCACTGGCACTGGATCGCGTCTGGGGTTCCGCCGGTGCACTTTGCGTTGGCCTCGCATTGGAGGCCGCGGGCGATGACGCCGGCTTCGCAGATGATCGCGGAGTCGGGGGCGAGCTCGCTGCAGTAGAGGCCGTCGGCGCGGCCGGCGCAGCTGTCGGCGAGCGGGAGCTTGCACGTGTCGGCGCTGCCGTGGAGGTAGTGGTCGCCGTCACCGAGCGCGAAGTCGAACGAGGCGAGGTCGACGTTGTGACCCTGATCGAAGATCGGGACCTGCACGCGCGCGGCGATGTTGCCGGTGAGCCCGTGCTCCTCGCGCAGCGTGACGCCGGACGCCTTGCCGCCCTCGTTCTCGAGCGCGCAGAGCTCCGACGAGAGCTTCAGCCACGGCCCCATCCGCCCCTCCATCCCGAGCGCGTCGAAGGCGAGCACCTTCGGCAGCGCAACGATCTCGCAGCGGACCGAGACCGTCGCCTTGCCCTCGATCGACTTGAGCACGAGGCCGCCGCTCGCGGTGGGCGCCTGGGAGAGGTTCGTCTGATCGAAGTGATCGAGCCCCACGTCGCCCTCGAAGCCGAAGACGCCGCGCGCGCCGATGTTCGCGCCGACGGTGAAGCCGAGCGAGCCGCCCGCGCTGAGGTTGCACTTCAGCTCCGGCTTGAAGCTCACCGTGACCGGGATCGGCGCGGGGATCGGGATCGTGACCTCGGGCCCCGTCCACGCCTTGTCGATCGAGGCGTCCTTCGCGACGCTCACGACGATGTCGGCCGAGATGGAGGGCTCGAGCGTGAGCACCGACTTGAACGCCGCGCCCTCGGGCGGGTCGAAGGGACCCCACCAGTCCGCGTGGCGGACGTCGAGGTAGCCGTCGAACGACGCCTTCACCGTGAGCGTCGCGTTCTCGAGCTTCACCGCGTCGTCGATCGCCGCGAGGAGCGAGGTCGTCTCCTCACCGCTCCCGCCGCCGCTGCCTTCCTGCTCGTTCGCCTGGAAGCGCAGCGTCCGCGTGACGACCTTGCCCTTGCCCACCGTCGCGCCGGGCCGGAGGAGCGACTTCGTGCTCGAGAAGTCGAGGCGGCCGTCGTGGATCCAGTCCGTCAGCTCCGCCTTCTCGGTCATGAGCACCGTGTCGGCGCCGTCCTTCTCGATCTTCGTGACGCGGCGGAGGAACCCGTACGGGTTCGTCTCCTTCATCCCCTTCGCGCGATCGCCTGCGACGACCGTGCCGACCTCGATCTGCGAGAGCACGTCCTCGTGCCCGGTGGAGGCGATGACCAGGCGGTCGTCCGCCACCCTCACGTCGTCGGAGAAGCTCTTGTCCGCCGTCACCGCGCCCGGAACGAGCGTCGGCGGCGGGCGTCCTTCGAGGCGAGAGCGCTCGGTGGTCGGGTCTTCGGTCGCGCACCCCGCGGCGAGGGTTGCGCAGAGGAGGAACAAGGCGGGAGAGGTTCGGTTCATCACGCGCGACCACGTCGCAGCGTGCGTTCCATCGGTCAGGTCGGCTTCGGCTCGAACGCCTTGATGACCTCGACCGCCTTCTCGGCGCTCTCCTCCGGGGCGGGGGGCGCGAGCTCGCCGCCGATGCCGGCGACGATGATCGTGACGTTGTCCTTCCCGCCGCGCTCGAGCGCGAGGTTCAGGAGCGACTCGACCGCGGCCTCGGGGCGCTGGCCGACGACGGCCTGCTTGATCTCCTCGTCGCTGACGTGAACGGTGAGGCCGTCGGAGCAGAGGACGAGGCAGTCGCGATCGCGGAGCTCCAGCTTCCCGACCGCGATCTTGATCTCGCGCTGATGCCCCATCGCCTGGAGGATGACGTTGCGCATCGGCGAGTTGCTCGCGTCCTCCGGCTTCAGCACGCCGCTGTCGACGAGCATCTGCACCATGCTCTGGTCCTTCGTCACCTGCGCGATCGCGCCGGAGCGAACGAGGTACGCGCGCGAGTCGCCGACCTCCGCGATGTACGCGCGCCCGGCGCGGACGAAGAGCGCGGTGAGCGTCGCGCCCATCTTGGCGTGGTCGTGCTGCCCGCGCTCGCGGACCGCCTCGTGCGCCGCCTTCACCGCCTCGGTCAGCGTCGCGTCGCGCGGGGTCTCGAGCGGCGCGGAGCCGACCTCGCGCGTCAGCGTGTCGACGACGATCGCGCTCGCGACCTCCCCCGCCTGCGCGCCGCCCATGCCGTCGGACACCGCGAGCAAGACGCCGCGCTCGCCCACGTCGAAGCGCGCGTGGGCGCGATCCTGGAGGAGGGCGCCGCCGGTGAGGTCGGCGACGACGAAGGCGTCCTCGTTCTTCTCCCGGACTTTGCCGACGTGGGTCGTGCCGGCAACGCTGACGTAGTGAGGCGAGCTCGGGGCGTCGGACATGGGACCTCTTCGTCGTCATGCTATTCGTATGCCGTCGGGCCGGGAACAGAGCCCACGGTTCGCCTGTATTTACGGGCATGGGGCAGATCGCCTCGACCTACCCCGAGAGGGGCGTCGAGTCCTACAGGACGTGTGCTATGAGGAGGCCGCTCATGCCGCGCCCGGTCGTCGTCGCACGTGACGTGAAGAAGTCGTTCCAGCACATGGGGCGCACGCTCGACGTGCTGCGGGGTATCGACCTCACGATCGACGAAGGCGAGATGGTCGGCATCGTCGGCCAGTCGGGCGCGGGCAAGTCGACGCTCCTCCATTGCATCGGCACGCTCGACATCATCACGTCGGGCTCGCTCCGCATCGACGAGTCGGAGCTGACCGAGCTCTCGGGCACGCGCCTCGCCGCGCTCCGGAACCGCACGATCGGCTTCGTCTTCCAGTTCCACCACCTGCTCCCCGAGTTCAACGCGCTCGAGAACGTCATCATGCCGGGCCTCATCCAGGGCCGCTCCCGCAGCGAGATGGCGTCGAAGGCGCAGGCGCTCCTCGAGGAGGTCGGCCTCAAGGACCGCGTCCTCCATCGTCCCGGCGAGCTCTCCGGCGGCGAGCAGCAGCGCGTCGCGCTCGCCCGCGCGCTGGTGCTCGAGCCGAAGCTCCTCCTCGCCGACGAGCCGACCGGCAACCTCGACTCGCGCACGAGCGACCAGATCCATCAGCTGTTTTACAGCGTGAACCAGAGCCGCAAGACGACGATCGTGATCGTCACGCACAACGGCGCCCTCGCCGCCGGCATGCCGCGCGTCATCACGCTGAAGGACGGCCGCGTCGAACGCGACGAACGCCGCGAAGCAGGGCCTGCCCTCACCGGGATCAAGACGGGCAAGGTCGAGGTCTAAGCGAGGACGATCTCGACCGCGCGCGCGAACGCGGTCTCGGGCGCACCGGGCTCGGTCACGTGCTTCGCCGCGCGGCGCGCGGCTTCGCGGCCGTGGGCCATCGCGACGGAGCGGCCCGCCCAGGCGAGGAGCTCGACGTCGTTGTTGCCGTCGCCGAAGGCGAGCGTGTCGCTCGCGCCGAGCCTCGCGGCGAGGGCGGCGGCGCCGGTCGCTTTGTTCGCGCCGCGCGCGAGCAGCTCGAGGAGCTCCGGCTCCGTGATGACGGCGTGATGCCGCGCGGAGAGCTCGGCGGGGAGCGACGCGTGCAACTCCGCGATGCGCGCGGGCTCGTCGGAGAGGAGCACCTTCTGGAACCCGCGCGGATCGAGCGAGTCGAAGCGCACGACCGGCGGCGACCACCCCGTCTTCTCGGCGTACGTCTCGGTCCAGCGCGTCCGCGCCTCGATGAACGCTCCGTCGCGGTGGTACGCGATGACGCTCAGCTCCCTGTCGCGCGCGATCCGGCAGAGCGCGACGACGTCGTCGAACGCGATCCCCATCTCGAGGATCGCCTCGTCGCTCCGCGCGTGCCGCACGACGACGCCGTGCGACGAGAGGATCCATCCGTCGGCCCCGACCGCCGCGAGCGCGAGGATGTTCCGATGATGCCGCCCCGACGCGAGCACGATCTCGCATCCCGCCGCCCGCAGCCGCGCGAGCGCCCGCTCGTTCTCCGCGCTCACACGGCGGTCGGGCCCGAGCAACGTACCGTCGAGATCGACGAACGCGAGCCGCGTCAACGCAGGCTCTCGAGCACCTGCGCGGCGTCGGGCTTCGCGCTCGGCATCGCCGCGCCGAGGGCCGCGACGGCGACGGCCTTGAGCTGGGGCGACTTCAGCTTGCCGCGGTCCGCGAGCGCGCCGAGCTTGCGGACGGCGCGGGCGTCGACCTGGTTCGACTCGCGTAGGCCCGCGATCGCGGCGGTGAGCACCGACTCGTCGCCCATGTCGAGGAGCTTGAGCAACGTCGGGCCCGCGCGATCGGCCCAGACGCGGGGGAGCGCGCGCGCGGCGGCGCGGCACAACGTCGGGACCGGCGACGACGCGTACTGCTCGACGAGGCGGCCCGTCGCGTCGTCGAGCAGCGGCGGCACCGAGAGGAGCAAGTCCTCCGCGAGCTCCACCCCCGCGCGGTGCTCGCCGCCCACCGCCCGCGGCATGACCTTCTCGAGCGCCGCGCGCACGACCGGGAGCGCGATGTCGCCGCACGCCTTCATCGTCGTCACGAACGCGATGCGCGCGTTCGCGTCGGCGACCCTCGTGCGCGCGCCGTAGAGGGCATACACCCCCGCCGCGCCGCCGCGGACGATGAGGTCCGCCGCTGCCTCGCGGCCCTCCTCGTCCCACGCGAGCAGGCGCGCCGCGATCGGCGCGAGGACGGCGGGCTCGGTGAAGATGCTCGCGACCGCGTTGTGCGCGGCGCGGCTGTCGTCGTCGATGTGCGCGCGATCGGCGACGCTGTCGAGGAGCTTCGCGATCGCGTGGAGGGCGAGGACGTCGGCCTCCTGCGCGAGCGGACGGATGTGGCCGCCGAGATCGACGAGGCGATGCGCGAGCGTCGCGAAGTCGGGCGCGTTCGCGACCTCGCGCGCCCACGACGGCAGCTCGCGCGCGGCGGCCCGCACCGGACGCGGCGGCGGAGCCGGGACCGGCGGCGGCGGAGCCGCGCGGGGGAGCGGCGGAGGAGCCGGAGCCGGCACGCGCGGCGCCTCCTTCACGAGGAGCTGCCGGAGCTCCGCGCGCAGCTCCGACATCGACGCGAAGCGGTCCTCGCGGCGCTTCGCGAGCGCCTTCGCGACGATGCGGTCGTAGCGCGGATCGATGTCGGTGCGGTACTGCGAGACGGCGGGGGCCGGCGTCTTTATGTGCATGCGCCGGATCGTCTCCGCGTCGCGCGCGAGGAACGGGACGGTGCCGGTCGCCATCTCGAAGAGCATGATGCCGCACGCGTAGACGTCGCTCCGTCCGTCGAGCTCGTGGCCGAGGCACTGCTCCGGGCTCATGTAGACCGGCGTGCCCGCGAGGCGCTGCGCGACCTCGCCCGAGACCTTGCCCGTGACCGCGAAGCCGAAGTCGAGGACCTTCACCACCTCGGTCTTGTTGCCGTCGTCGTCCTCGCGCGTGAGGACCATCATGTTGTCGGGCTTCACGTCGCGATGGATGAGCCCGCGCTCGTGCGCGTGACCGAGGCCGGCGCACGCCTGCGCCATCAGGTTCACGATCCGGGGGAGCGCGAAGATCTTGTTCTCCTTCTTCTGGATCCCGCGCAAGGTCTCGCCTTCGACGAACGCCATCGAGATGTAGAGGAGCTGCTCGTCGGGGTCCTCGCCGAAGTCCTGGATGTGGATCAGGTTCGGGTGATCGAGCTGCGAGAGCGCGAGCGCCTCGGCGTGGAAGCGGCGGCCGAACTCCGCGTCGTGCTGGAACGCCTCGTGGAGGACCTTGAGCGCGACGATGATGCCGAGGCCCGTGTGCCGCGCGCGATAGACCGCGCCGATGCTGCCTTCGCCGAGGGGCGAGATGATCTCGAAGCGCCCGCGCGCGAACGGCCGGCCGACGAAGCGGTCCTGCGGCACCTCCGGCACCTCGACCTCGGGCATAGAGGCCGCGACCGGCGCGGACTCCTCCTCTTCTTCCCACGGGTAGACGCGGAGCGGGACCACGCCCTCTTCGCCGTCACCGACCTCGAGCGGCTCGGCGAGGAAGTTGAGCGGCATCGGCGAGGTCGGGAGATAGACCTCGAGGAGGTGGGGACCCGCCTCGATCGGCGACCACTTCAGGTTGAGGCGCACGTCACGTCCGACGCGCGCGGCCTCCTCGAGCTGGCGCGCCTCGTCCTTCGAGAGCGACGCGATGAGGACAGGGAGGTCTTCAGCCGCCATCCGAGCCGTTCACCACTTGACGATGACGTTCGGAGGCGTGAAGTGCGCCTCGCACCGCTCGATGTGGAGCCCGACGGGCAGGCTCTCGCTCCCGGTCGGCTCCTTCGACGTGACGTCGACTTGCGGGACGATCTGGTCCTGATGGAGGCTCTTCACGATCTCGGGCGGACAGACGAGGCGGACGTTCACCTCGGCCGGCGTGGTCTTCGCCTTCGGTTGGCCGACGACGGCGACGGCGAGCTTCTTGAACTCCGTCTCGCTCACCTCGCGCGCGATCTCGGCCGTCACGACGACGCTCGTCGGATCGATGCGGAGGCGCGGGCTCGGCTTCTCGACCGCGAGCGGCCGCGGATAGAGCCCGTCCGCCGTGATCGTGCGGACGTCGAACGCCTCCGCGCGCACGAACTGGAGCACCATGACGTCGCTCTGCGGGCCGCGGACCTTCACCGTCTTCGGCTCGGACGTGAGCGGTCCCTTGACGACGAAGCCCTCCGCCGGCGAGCCGACGACGGAGACCTGGACCGGCACGTCGCGCGTGACGCGTTGCTCCCACTTGAGCTCGATGTTCGGCGGCTCGAACTGCTCGACCTCGACGCGCACGCCGTCGGGCAGGCGCACCATCTTTTGGTTGAAGATGACGTGCTCTGGCGCCTCCGTCAGGTCGACGAGCATGTGCACCGAGCCGCCGCGCAGGTTGTCGATCGTCTGCGTCGACCCGCGGACGAAGATGCGCACGTCGCGCGGGATCGTCCCGACGAGGACCTTGTCGCCGCTCTCGGCGGGGAGGTTCACCTCGAGGTCGACGGAGAGCGATCCGCGCGCGTCCTGCCCGCCGTGGACGAGCGAATAGAGGACGAGCGCGAACGCGAAGCTCAGAAGCTTGAGGTTCAGGTTCTCGGTGAGGGCCGCCTTGATCCGCTCCCACATGGCGACTTACTCCCCATCGTCCTTCGGCGGCGGCGGGACGGTCGAGGGCCGGAGCGTGTTCGAGATCGGGAGCGGGGTCGGCAGCGGCGTCGCGAGCGTCGGCGCCGGCTGCATCGGCCGCGTCGCGGTCGGATCCGTCACCCGCTGCGCCGGCACGGAGTCCTCCGGGATGATCGAGGAGCGGCGCGTGACCGGCGCGATGACCTCCGCCGGCGGCAACGTCACGCGGACGGGGCCCGACGAGGGCACGAGCGTGCTCCGCCCCTTCTGCGCCGCGGCCGCGCCGCCCTTCTTCTTCGCGCGCGCGCGCTGCCCGAAGAGGCCGAGGAGCGCCTGCTTGAGCGACGCGCCGTCGAGGTTCGGGACGATGTTGCCGTTGAAGCAGAAGCTGATCGTGCCGCGCTCCTCCGAGACGACGACGACGACGGCGTCCGTCTCCTCCGTGATGCCGAGCGCCGCGCGGTGACGCGAGCCGAGCGACTTGTCGAGGACCTTCACGTCCGGCATCGGGAAGAAGACGCCGGCCTTCGCGATGCGGAGGTTGCGGATGACGACCGCGCCGTCGTGCAGCTTGTTGAGCCCCTCCGGGATGAACATGCTGACGAGGAGCTCGCGCTGGACCTGCGCGTCCACGGTCGTGCCCTGACCGACGACGAACTCCTCGAGGTTCGCGTCCTGCTCGAAGCAGATGAGCGCGCCCATGCGATGGCGCGCGAGCTCGGTCGCCGCCGCGACGACCTCGTCGATGACGCGCGTCTCCTGCTGCCGCGACATCCCGGTGAAGAAGGCGCGCGATCCGACGCGCATGAGGCCGCGGCGGATGTCGTTCTGGAACACGACGACGACGATGAGGATGACGCTCGAGAGGAGCGACGAGAGCAGGTTGAAGAGGGTGAGGAAGCCGGCCCACTTCGCGACGACGTAGACGAGGAAGATGACGCCGAGGCCGGTGCCCATCTGCATCGCGCGCGTGCCGCGGAGGACGAGCAGCGCGCGGTAGACGACGTACGCGACGATGAGGAGGTCGGCGACGTCGATCGCCGCTTGCGTCAGCGACCTTGCAGCGAAGAGATGCCGGAGGCCGTCCAGCATCAGATCTTCCTCCGCGGGGTGCCGAGGACGTTGTCGAGATCGATCGCCTGGCGCGTCGCGCGCACGGCGTGGACGCGGAGGACACGGACGCCGGCGTGAACGGCGTGGATCGCGGCGGCGATGGACGCGCCGTCGCGATCGGCGGCCGCGGCGTCGCGATCGATGAGGGTGAGGAACGACTTGCGGCTCGCGCCGACGAGGACCGGCACGCCGTCGAGCTTCTCGACGAGGACGCGCGCGCGGCGGAGCAGCTCGAGGCTGTGGCGCGCCGTCTTCGAGAAGCCGAGGCCGGGATCCATGACGAGCGCCGAGCGCGGGACCCCTCGCGCGATCGCGCGCTCCGCCGCGCGCTCCCAGTCGACGAGGACGTCCTTCACGACGTCGCCGTACTCCTGGAGCGACGCGCGCATTCCGACCGCGGGCCGGTAATGCGAGAGGATGAGCGCCGCGCCGCTGCCGCCCGCGACGTCCGCGAGCCCCTCGTCCGTGAGGAGCGACACGTCGTTGATCGCGTGCGCGCCGCAGTCGAGCGCGGCCGCGGCGACCTTCGGGCTCGCCGTGTCGATCGAGACGCACGCGCCGCGCGCGGCGGCGTGACGGATCGCGGGGAGCACGCGCTCGAGCTGCTCCTCCGCCGGCACCGGCTTGCTGCCCGGCCGCGTCGACTCGCCGCCGACGTCGATGATGTCCGCGCCCTCGGCGATGAGCTCGTCGATACGCGCCGCGGCGTCCGACGCCGCGAGGTAGCGACCGCCGTCGGAGAAGGAGTCCGGCGTGACGTTGCAGATCCCCATCAGGGCTGCACCGCGGCGTGCCACGGCCCCTCGGATCACGTCGGCGAATTTCTCGCTCCGTGCCGCCATCTCCTTAGGAAAGGCGTAGCAAGATGCACGCCCCCAAACAAGGTTCTCTCTCAACGTCAGGGGCTTCGCCCCCGACACCCCCACCCCGCGAACACGACCCGCCGCGCTTTGCGCGGCGGGTTGCTTTGCAACCGCTGTGGCGGTCGCGTTCGCGGGGCCCCTCGAAGGGGCCGCCACTTTGCTGCCGCTTGCTGCCAGCGCTTCGTGCCTCTTGCTGCCGGCGCTTGGTGCCGCTTTGCTGCCAGCGCTTGGTGCCGCTTTGCTGCCAGCGCTTGGTGCCGCCGCTCGAAGCCAATGCTCGCTCTTCGTGCTTGGGGCGCGGCGGGCTGTTAGTGCGGGCGCCTCGACGGGGCCCCAGAAGCGGCCGCGAAAGCGGGCGCGAAGCGCCCCGAGCGCGCAGCGCGAGGGCCGTGTCTGGGGTGGGGTGTCGGGGCGAAGCCCCGACGTTGAGTAAGAGCTATGCGCGTTAGTTTGTGTAGCAACTTTAGGTGGCGGGTGAGGTCGTCGTTGAGGGCGGTGGCGATGGCGGCCTGGGCTTTTTTCCAGATCGGGTAGCCGCGGGTGAGGGTGGCGCGGCCGGAGCGCGTGAGGCGGACGAGGCGTTCGCGGCGGTCGGAGGGGCTGGGCTCGAGCTTGAGGAGGCCGAGGCGCTCGAGCACGGCGAGGTTGCGTGAGAGCGAGGACTGATCGAGCACGAGCATCTCGGCGAGCTCGCCGATCGGCATCGGACGATCGGCCGACCATGCGAGCGCTGCGAGGACGGTGAACTGCGTCGCCTTCAGGCCGATCTCGTCGAAGTGGGCGTCGAAGAGCTGCGTCATCGCGCGGGAGGCACGGCGGAGGTTGTGACACGCGCACTGGAGGCTCATCTCCGCGCAGTCGTCGACGCTCGGCGGCAGCTCCTTCGGCATGCGTGACACCTAGCACCTCGCACGCGCGAATGCAGCGCAGCGACAAAACGTGCGACTCTATCGGGATGGCGCACTTGCCTTCGTCTCCGCCGTCGGGACACATCCCGGCCCCCGCCACGAGCGCCTCGAGCGACGAGTCCTTCGCGAAGAGCCTCTTCGTCGGCTCCCCGGCCGAGGGCCTCGTGTTCCCGTTCCCGGAGCCGACGCGGAGCGAGGTCGACGAGATCCATCGCGTGCTCGAGTCGGTGCGGAAGCTCGCGCCGAAGATCGAGCCGGCGCGCATCGACCGCGAAGGCGCGATCCCGCTCGAGGTCATCTCCGCGCTGCGCGACGCGGGCCTCTTCGGCCTCGTCGTCCCGCGGACGCTCGGCGGCGCGGGCTTCGGCCTCACCGCGTACGCCCGCGTCGTCCAGGAGCTCGCCGCGCTCGACGCGTCGGTCGCGCTCACGGTGAGCGCGCACCAGAGCCTCGGCCTCTCCGCGCTCCTCTACTTCGGGAGCGAGGAGCTGAAGGCCAAGTACCTCCCGCGCTGCGCGCGCGGCGAGACGCTCGCGGCGTTCGCGCTCGCGGAGGTCGGCGCAGGCAGCGACGCCGGCGCGATCCAGACGCGCGCCGATCGCGACGGCGACGCGTTCGTGATCAAGGGCGAGAAGGCGTGGGTGACGAACGGCGGCGTCGCCGACGTCCTCGTCGTGTTCGCGCGCACCTCGCCGGCGGAGGACGGCGCGAAGCCGCGCCTCACCGCGTTCGTGGTCGAGCGCGGCGCGGGGGTCACGAACGGACCGAACGATCCGAAGCTCGGCGTCCGCGGCGCCTCCACGACGACGCTCTCGTTCGACGGCGTGCGCGTCTCGCCCGAGCACGTCCTCGGCGAGGTCGGCCGTGGCTTCAAGGTCGCGATGGAGGTCCTCACCACCGCCCGCCTCGCGCTCGCGTCGAGCTGCATCGGCGCGTCGAAGCGCCTCCTCAAGATGGCGGTCGACCGCGCGACGGAGCGGAAGACGTACGGCCGGCACATCGCCGAGTTCCCGATGATCAAGGACAAGATCGCGTCGATGACGGCGGAGATCTTCGCGCTCGAGTGCACGACGTACCTCACGACCGGCATCGTCGACGCGGGGCGCACCGATTTTTCGGTCGAGAGCGCGATGTGCAAGGTCTTCGGCTCGGAGGTGCTCTGGCGCGTCGCGAACGAGTCGGCGCAGATCGCGGGCGGCCTCGGCTACTCCGCGAACGAGCCGTGGGAGCGGATGGTCCGCGACGCGCGCGCGATGATGGTGTTCGAGGGCACGAACGAGATCCTCCGCTGCTTCGTCGCCCTCTCCGGCATGCAGGGCGCGAGCCTCCAGATCGAGGACGTGTCGCGCGCGATGCGCGAGCCGATCAAGGGCTTCGGCCTCCTCAGCGAGCTCGCGATGAAGAAGGCGCGCTCGGTCCTCAACCGCGATCGCCTCGCGCGCGCGCACCCGTCGCTCGCAGCGCAGAGCCAGCTCGTGATCGACTACTCGCAGCACCTCGCGAAGAGCGTCGACAAGGTGCTCCGCCGTCACGGCAAGAACATCGCCGAGATGCAGTACACCCAGAAGCGCGTCGCCGACGTCGCGATCGACCTCTACGCCCTCACCGCCTGCATCGCGCGGACGACGCGCTCGATCGAGAAGCGCGGCGAGGAGGGCAGCCGCCGCGAGATCGACCTCCTCACGATGTTCGCGCGCGCGGCCAAAGCGCGCCTCGCCGAAAACGTCGTCTCCTTCGACGACAACGACGACGAACACCGCAAGGCGATCGCAGCCAAAACCTGCTCCGACGGCGGCTACCCCCTCGACATCCTTTGAAGCAGCCGTGAAGCCGCTGAAGCGGTGAGCGCTCTCTCGGGGAGCCCGGGGGCGCGGAGCGCGTCCCCGCGCGACGGCCCCCGGCGGGAGAGCTCGAGAGGGCAGAGCCCTCTCGAAACTAGAGAACGCACATGTCGCGCGGCCACACCCGCGCGATCTTGTCGTCGACGAAGACGATACACGCGGTGGCGAAGCGGGCCTTCGTCGTGCGTGGGGATGGGAGCGCGTGCTCGACCTCGACGCGGCCGAGGCGGCGGAGCGCCTCCTTGCGTGTCATCCCCGCCTTCACGCCGTTCGCGCCGCCGATCTCGTAGTCGCGCACCACGTCGGTGACGCCGAGCGCGCGCTCCGCCTCGGGGGTGCGCTTCACGCGGAGGCGGCGCTGCGCGACGTAGCGCGGAGGGTGGGCGTCGTTCGGCTCGTAGCGCGCGACGATGAAGTCGAGGTTCTGGCGATCGAACGCGTGGAAGAACCAGCGCGGATGCCCCGGCGTGCCGTAGGCCTTGCCGAACTCGCTCTCGACCGCCTCGCGCGTCTGGACCGCGGTGTGGAGGTCGACGTCGACGAACGAGACCACGTCGAAGTCGAGGAGCGCGATCGGCGTCAGCGTGCTCGGGACGAAGTGGCGAGACTCCGCCGTTGGGACGCTCCCCGCGCATCCGGAGAGTCCGAGGAGCGCCAATACGACAACGCTCACGGTGGCTCGCACGATCGTCTCATTAACCCTGGATCGCGGACGGCGATCCGTCGAGGCGATTTACGTTCGCGATCGACTACTTCACGCGGAACGAGGCGACGCTCTCCCCCGCCTGCCGGCCGCGCGTCTCGTCGCTGAGGTTGGGGCGGTAGTCGCGGTACGAGAGGCTCACGAAACGCGTCGGGAGCGCGTAGATCGCGTTCGCGACGAAGAGGTTTCCGCCCATCGACGTCGCCGTCCAGCGCGCCTGCATGCTCTCCGGCGTCTCGTGGAAGCGCACCTCCGTGAAGCGCACCTCCGCGCCCTCCGCCTCCGCCCGCGTCTGGGCGTTGTGGGCGGCCACGTTCCGCGCGATCGCGTCCTGGCGCTCGTCCGGATCGAGCTCCTCCGGGAGGTTCACGATCGAGACCACGATCTGCCGCTCGCCCGTGACCTCGAGGTACTCGTAGCTCCCCTCCCCCTCGGTCTCGTTCCACGACCCGAGGAGCTTGATCTTGAACTCGGGCCGGTCGAACCGCGACGCGCTGTGGGAGAGCTCGAGCGAGCCGAGATCGCTCGGCGCGAGGAGGATCGACAGCTCCGGCGGCGGCGGTCCCACCTCGTAGGCGTAGCGCGAGGCGTTGAGGCCGTTCTCGTCGAGGAGCGCGCGGTCGGCGCCGGCGCGTAGGAGGACGCGCACCGTCTCGACGAGGTGACCGCGCGCCGCCTGCATGAGCGCGGTGCTGCCGTGGCGGTTCGCACGGTTCGGCTTCGCCCCCGCCTTCACGAGCGCGACGACCCCTTCGACGAGGCCGTGCCGCGCGCACAGCATCAGCGCGTCGTTCCCCTCGGTGTTTCCGAGGTTCGGATCGGCGCCGCGCGCGAGGAGGAGCTCGACCCCGGCGATGTCGCGCGTCGTTCGCGCGTAGGCGCACGCGGCGAGGAGCGCGGTCGTCCCGTCCGGGGCCTGGAGATCGATCGTCGCCCCGCAGTCGATGAGCGAGCTCATGACCTCGAGCCGCCCCGTCATCGCCGCCATCATCAGCGTCGTGACGCCATCCTCGCGCCGCCAGTCCGGATCGACGCCGCCGGCGACGAGCCGCGCGATGCGGTCGGCGCGCCCGAGCTGTGCGTAGAGGAGGAGATCCTCGGACACGGCGTCAACCCGCTACGATTTGCGCCGCGCGCTCCGCCGCCGCGCGGACGATCGCGTCGTCGAGGAGGCTCGGCTCGCTCGCGTCGAAGGTCCAGTGCCGGAGGGTGCTGCCGGGCCCGAGCTCGAGCGCAGGGGAGTGCGCGACGGGGACGAACTCGCCGGCGGGGACGAACCCGATCGCGATGCGCACCACCGCGTCGGCGGGGAGGTCACGGAGGACGAGCTCGCCCGCGCGCGGATCCGCGGCGAGGTCTCGCGTCTCGACGCGCGGACCTTCCCACGACGGCGCGATCGTGACGATCCGGAGGAAGAAGAACGACTCCTCGGCGAGCTGCTGCGACGCGGCCGAGAGGCTCCACCAGACGTAGTGCGCGCCGCCGGCGGGGACCGCGACGCAGCGATCGGCGATCGGCGCTCGCTCCGATGGCGGCGCCACGGTCAGGACCTCGGCCTCCGGATCGGGCTCGGGCTCGGGCTCGGGATCGGGCTGGACGGGCTCGACCTCCGGCTCGGGGGGGAGCGGCTCCGTCGGCGGGACGTAGTCCTTCGCCTCGAGCTTCTCGAGGAGGGCGCGCGCGGCGAGGTGGTCGGGCTCCTCCGCGAGGACGCGGCGGAGCGTGTCGATCGCGCGGTCCTTGTGTCCTTGCGCGGCGTAGATCTCCGCGAGCGTGACGGTCGGGATCGCCTGCGCCTCGGGCCGCGGGACCTCGCGGACCGGATCGACGAGCGCCGCGCGGAAGCGCTCCGCCGCGTCGGGCAAGTGGAGGCCGCGCTCGACGACGCGCGAGAGCAGGTCGCGCGCGAGGCCGAAGAAGCCGCGCGATCGCTTGAGCTGCGCCTCGTCGATCCTCACGTCGAGGCGGAGGAGCTCGTCGACGAGCTCGGGCCGCGTGAGGACGCGCGCGCGCCGGATGCCGGCCGCCTGCGCGCGGAGGACGAGGCTCTCGCGATCGAGCCGCTCGAGATCGACGCGGTCCATTCGGATCGGGTCGTATCAGCGGGCGGCTTTGGGAGGCAAGCCGGCGAGGAGCCCGCGCGCGGAGGCGGCGTCGGCGGCGATCTGCGCCTTCAGCTCGTCGAGCCCGGAGAAGCGCTTCTCGTCCCGGATCTTCGCGATGAAGTGGACCCGGAGCGCCTGACCGTAGAGGTCGCCGTCGAAGTCGAAGAGGTGCACCTCGAGGCGGAGGTTCTGCCCGTCCACGGTCGGGCGCACGCCGAGGTTCATCACCGCGGGCCGCTCGTCCGCGAGCACGGCGTACACACCATGCGGCGGCAGCATCTCGGTGACGCCGCCGAGGTTCGCGGTCGGGAACCCGATCGTGCGCCCGCGGTGATCGCCGTGCTCGACGGTCCCCGAGATCGAGTGCGGGCGTCCGAGGATCGCGGCCGCCTCCGCGAGATCGCCCGCGTCGATCGCCGCGCGGACACGCGTGCTCGAGTACTTGCCCTTCGCGTCGCCCGCGATCTCGGCGGCGGCGACGTCGAAGCCGAGGTCCTTGCCGTGCGCGCGCAGCGTCTCGAGATCGCCGGCGCGCTGGGCGCCGAAGCGGAAGTTCGCGCCGACGACGACGACCTTCGCGCGGAGCCGCTCGGCGAGGAGCTCCTTCGCGAAGTCGGCCGGCGTCATCGCGGCGAGGGCGGCGGTGAAGGGCTCCACCACCACGTCGTCCGCGCCGTGATGACGGAGGAGCTCGACGCGCCGCGCGATCGTGGTGAGGAGCGGCGGGCCCGAGCCGCGGAGGACGAGCGTGGGATGGGGATCGAACGTCAGGACCCCGACCGTGAGGCCGCGCTCGTCGGCGATCGCGCGCGCCTGGCGCAGCACCGCCTGATGGCCACGGTGCACGCCGTCGAGGTTTCCGATGACGATGACGCTGCTCACGGGGGCAGACACTCCGGCGGAACAGGGTTGTCCGAGCAGACGCCGCTGTCGAGACCTTCTTGGCTCGGGCCCACGATCTCGACGACCGCGCGCGCGCCTTGCGAGAGGAGCACCGTGCGCGGCTTCGTCGAGCACGTCGACTTCTCCGCGAGGCGGATCGATCCCTCCGCCTCGGAGCACCCGCCGCTCTCGTTCGGGACCGTCCACGCCTGCCCGCTCGGATAGACGAGGCTGATCGCGTACCGGCCGAGCGGGAGACAGCCGCGGCGCACCTCGCGCACGAGCGGCTGCCGCTCGAGCGCCCGCCGGTCGAAGAGCGGGAGCTCACCCGTCTCCGCGGCGTCGGCGCTGATGCCGGTGAAGTGCGGCGCGACGAGGACGCCGCCGAGATCGACGCGGCGCGGGTCGAAGCACAGCGCCGCGGGCCGCACGAGCGCGGTGAAGTGGCTGCGGAGCGCGGCGGTGGACGGCGACGCCGAGATCGGTCCTGCGACCGTCTTCGCGAGCGAGTCGCGATCGAGCGTGATCGCCTGGATGACGACGAGCGGACCCGGCGGCTTCCCGGTGACGTTGCTCTCCTCGAGCGAGCCCTGCACGACGAGCGACTGCAGGTCGGTCCTGCGCTGCGGATCGTCGGCGAGCTTCACGAGCGCCACCTGCGGCCAGAGCGCGGGCACGGCCGGGTTCTCCGGGATCGTACCGCCGCGCGAGAACACGAGGAGGCCGCCCTTTCCGCGCGGCGGCAGCGACGGGAGCTGGAAGCCGAACGGCTGGCGCGGGTCGACCGCGTCGGCGACCTCCTGCTCCGGCAATCCCCACGAGATGCGGAGGCTCTGGAACCCACGCTGGAACGCGTCGAGCGACTCCGCGGTCGGGTTCGTCGGCGGCGCGAGGATGTGCACGTCCTGCGTCATCGCGAGGATCGGGACCGCGAACGGATCGGCGCGCTCGTTCGCCGTCGAGCGCACCGCCGTGCCGATGACGTCGCTGCTGTCCTCTCTCCCCTCTCGCTCGACGCGCCGCGGGTGGAAATACGGCCGCGTGAACGGGACGACGGAGCCGAGCGTAACTGGGATATTGTCGGCGACGAATCCCTTGTCCGGGATCGTGAAGTTGGGAATCTCGCCGGCGGGCGCCTGCTGCGCGATACCGACGTCGATGGGACGATAAATGGGAGTGTAAGCGAGATTGCCGGCGTTCTTCCGCGCGTCCTCGACGTCGATGAACCCGCCCGCGATGTCGCCGGCCTCGGGGAGGTTTCGAAACTTGAACGTGGGCCAGAAGCGGCCGCGCCGATCGTAGAACGCGGAGATGACGTAGGAGCCGCCCTGGAGCGGCGCGACCGCGAACGGGGCGGAGGCCTCCACCGTTGCGCCGTCGTCGGGGCAATAGAGCTCGCCCGAGGTCGAGCGCGGCTCGTTCGCGAAGAGCACGTTGCCGGGGACGGCGACGAAGTTGACCGCCGACGTCGCGAGCCCGGTCGGCGGCGGCGGGTTCCGGCGATCGAAGACGAGGATGACGGCGTTGCCCACGATGTCGCCCGCGCGCGAGCACGGGCGCGGACCTACGTACGTCACGGTCCCGCGGATGAGCCCGCGCGGCGGGAAGAGACGGCGGTCGTTGCGCTGGTCGTCGATCGGCACGTCGCCGCACGCGGCGAGGAGAACGAGACAGAAGAGGAGGAGGCGCGCGAGCATCGGAGTCAGAACTTGTACGTAGCGAGGAGCATCAAGCGGCGGTCGAGGAGCTGACCGAACGGATGCTCGCGGTGCTGGACGCCGAAGAGGTTGAACGCCATGACGGACACGTCGGCGTGATCGCCGAGGAAACGATAGCCGACGCGCGCGTTGAGGAGCGCATACCCGGCGACGCGGAAGCGCTGCTGCTCGATCTGTTGCCGCACGAAGTTCGTCACCTGCTCCGCCCACGACTGGACGCTGACGAAGTGGAAGTCGAGCGAGCCGTCGAACCCCGGCTTCGTGCGGAGCTGCACGCCGGCGTTCACCTTGTGCTGGCTCGTGCGCTGGTCCGGCACGACGCGCGAGAGCTGCGCCGGCGTGCAATCGGAGTTGTCCTGCTGGAGGAGGTTCAGCGTGTAGTTGCCATAGACGTCGAGCCCCTCCATCGGGAACGTGCGGACGCCCGCCTCGCCGCCGTAGACGTTGTAGGCCTGGCACTGGTTCTCGAACCCGGTGAACCCGGCGGGGAAGAACCCGGTCGAGAGGTCCTGCCGCCCCGCGACCGGGAAGTCCGCGACGGTGAGCGGCCGGTTGCTCGCGAGCTGGATGAGGCTCGAGACGCGGTTGAAGTACGCCGCCGCCTCCACCGTGAAGCGGTCGCTCTCCTGGTTCAGATACCCCACCTCGGCGCTGAAGATCCGCTCGACGTTCACGCGAAAATTCGGATCGTCGCGCCGCACGCCGTCGGCGTACGAGGCGGTGCCGGTGATGGGGAGTTGGGTCGGCAATCGCAAATACGACTCGAGGAACGTCGGCTTGCGGTACGCGGTCGCGACCGAGGCGCGCATCGTCGACTGGCTCGACGGGTGGACGAGCACGGCGCCGCGCGGCGACTGCTGGAAGCTGGCGAGATACGGCACCCAGTCGACGCGATAATCGGCAATGAAGGCGAGCCGCTCTCCCGCGTTCAGCTCGTCGTGGAGGAAGAGCGAATAGTGGTGCTCGAAGCGATCGTGATCGAGATAGCTCCACTCGACGTTCTTGTAGCGATAAGCCCCTCCGACGCGGAGGTCGTTCTTGACCGACTCCGAGAACGAGAAGCGCGTCTTGTAGACCGTCTCGCCGTCGACGACGTTCTGCTGAATGCGCGACGGGAGCAGCGACTGCCCGACGTAATTGACGTTGAGGGTGGAGTTGGCGCGGAGGCGGTTCCAGAAGACGCGCGCGTCGAAGTGCTCCGACGTCCACGAGGTGGTGAGGTCCGTCTGGGTGAAGGTCGGGAGCACGATGTCCTGGAGCGAGCCGATGCCGAGGATCTCGACCGAGCCCTGCGCGAGGCCGCCGCCAAAATTCAGCGTGCCGGCGCGCCCGAAGGTGCGGGAGCCGCGCGCGTCGAGGCGGATCGTGCGCGCGCTCTCGACCTGGTCGCCGACGCCGGTGCGCACGTCGGCGCGCCCGTTCGGGACCTCGCGCGACCAGCGCGGGAGGTAGTCGTAGCCGGCCGCCGTGCGCCAGCCGAGCTCGCCTTCGCGGCCGGAGGCCCAGAGCGAGCCGTGGGTCGTGGCCTGCGAGCCGTACCCGCCCGCGATCCCGTTCTTCCCCTCGCCCGGACGCTTGGTGATGATGTTGATGACCCCGTTGAACGCGTCGGAGCCGTAGAGCGAGGAGCCGGGCCCGCGCACGATCTCGATCCGCTCGATGTCCTCGACCCCGATCGACAAGGTCTGCCAGATCGTGGCGCCGAGGATGTCGGCGTAGACGGAGCGCCCGTCGACGAGGACGAGCGTCTTGTTCGAGAGCCGCTGGTTGAAGCCGCGGATCGACACCTCGGTCTGCGCGCCGGTGACCTCCATGATGTCGACGCCGGCGAGGCGGCGGAGCAGCTCCGGGATCTTGGTGATGCCGGAGAGCCGGATGTCCTGCTCGGTGATGACGGCGGTCGACGCCGAAGCCTCGAGCGGGCTCTGCGACCCCTTCGAGGCGGTGACGATCTTCTCGGCGAAGACGTCCTCCGGCGGCGGCGCCGGCTCGCCGGTGGGGGGCGGCGGCGGCGGGGGAGGCGGCACGACGGGCTCCGAAGGCTTCGTCGGCTCCGGCTTCTTGTTCGCCGCCTCGAGCCGCTCGATCGTCGCGAGCACCTCCTCCTTGTCGGGCGGGTTCTCGGCCGCGTAGCGCTTGTAGTACTCGAGCGCCTTCTCGGCGTTCCCGGCGTCCGCGTACGCCCGCGCGATGTTGAAGAGGACGTTGGGGTGCGGGAGGATCTTGTACGCGACCTCGAGCTCGGCGATCCCCTCGGCGTACTTCTTCGCCGCGATCGCATCCATGCCCGCCTTGAAGTGCGTCCGCGCCTCCGCCCGCGCATCGGCCAACGCCGTGCGCGCGCTCGCCCCGAGAAGGACGAGACAAACCCCAAAGGCGACACTGCGAGCACGCAGAGACACGGACCCGCCAGCGTATCGCGCTACTCTCGTCCCGTGGACCTCTTCGCCGAGCTCCGAGCCCTCACCGCCGCCCTCGACGCAGCCGGCGTCGACTATGCGCTCTGCGGCGCCGTCGCGCTCGCGATTCACGGCGTTCCGCGAGCGACGAAGGACATCGACGTGCTCGTGCGTGAGGAAGACCTGGACACATTTTCGCTCCGTAGTGAAAGCGCGCGAGACGCTCATGCTCGATGCGCTCATCGCATCCGGTCCGCTCGGAGCCGTCTTCGCGACGCGGCAGCGGCTCCCGCACGAGGACGGAACGCTCTCGGTCGTGTCGCGCGACGGCTCATCACGCTGAAGCTCGCCGCGGCGCGGCCGCAAGACCTCGTCGACGTCCAACGACTCTAAGGAGGCGACCGATGCCGGCGATGACGGCTGAGGCGATCACCGCGCGCCTCCGCGAGCTCGCGCGGCTCAGCGCGGCGGGGCCGTCGCCGATGCAGCGCGGCGTGGACATGTCCGCGGCGGCGATCGCCGCGCGCCTCCGCGAGCTCTCCGACGTAAGCGCGCTGTGCGCGAAGCTCGAGGCGATCGGCGCGGCGGCGCGGCGTCGGCGTTAGCGTCACGTCGCCGCGCGGACGCGGAGGCGGCGGATGCGGCGGCGGGCGATCGAGACGACCTCGGCGACGACGCCGTCGGCGAGGACCGCGACGTCGCCGACGCGCGGGACGTGCGCGAGGCGGTCGAGGACGATCTTGCCGACCGACTCCATCGGGCCGACGTGCTCGAGCGGCACGCCCGCGTCGCGGAGGTCGTCGATGCTCACGCGCGGGTCGACGGACCAGTCGTTGTCCGCGCGGCGGACGATCTTCGCGTGCTCGGCGTCGAGCTCGTCGCGGATCTCGCCGAAGACCTCCTCCACCAGCTCCTCGATCGTCAGGATGCCGCTCGTGCCACCGTACTCGTCGACGACGAACGCCATCGGCGTGCGCGCGCGCTGCAGATCGCGGAGCGCGTCGAGGCCGTCACGCGTCTCGGGGATGAAGAGCGTGTGGCGCTCGAGGCCGCGCAGGTTCGGGCGCGACCGCGCGCCGTCGTCGAGGAGGAACTCCTTCGCGTAGAGGTACCCCACGATGTCGTCGAGCGTGCCGTCGTAGAGCGGGATGCGCGAGTACTCGTGCTTCTGGAGCTGCGCGAACGCCTCCGCGCCGGTCGTGTCGATCGAGAGCGCGAAGACGTCGACGCGCGGGACCATGATCTGCCGCACCGGCCGCACCGCGAAGCGAAGGACCCGCTCCAGCGTGTGCCGCTTGTCGATCGCCTCCGGCGAGCGGCCCGCGTTGGCGGTGAGGATGCCGACGATCTCCTCCTCGCTCAGCGAGCCCTCCGTCATCTCGGGGTCGACGCCGATGAGCCGCAGCACGGCGCGCTGCGCGTGGTCGAGGACCCAGAGGATCGGCCAGAGCACGACGTTCGCGACGCGCAGCGCCGGCGCGGTCGCGAGCGTCGTCGCGACGGAGTGACGGATCGCGATCGCCTTCGGGACGAGCTCGCCGACGAGGACGTGGAGGAACGTGAGCGTGCCGAGGCCGACGACGTCGACGACGAGGTGACCGGTGCGGCCGAGCGCGCTGCCGGTCACCGCGACCGCGGCGCGATCGGCGACGGCGGCGATCGCCGGCTCCGCCACCCAGCCGAGGCCGAGGCTCGCGATCGTGATGCCGACCTGCGTGACGGAGAGGTAGCGGTCCAGCTTCTCGAGCACGCCCGCCGCCCGCGCCGCGCGGCGATCGCCATGACGCGCCAAGAGCTCGAGCTCGCTGAGCCGCACCTTCACGACCGCGAACTCGGCCGCGACGAAGAACGCGTTCAGCGCGAGGCAGAGCACCGAAACGACGAGCGCCGCCATACACGCATCCAACATGCGAACGCCGCGCCATGCCCCGACGGTGTCGGACACGTAGCGAATTCGACGGGAGGCGGTATGGCGCTTGACGCCACGGCGGCACATCGCCACGGTGCCGCCGCTTCGGATGCGTCTTTCTCGCTTCTTTGCCCTCGCCGTGGGGCTCGGCGTCGCGCTCGCGACCGCCGACGCGTTCGCGATCGGTCAGGCGACGGGACGCGTCACCGGCACCGTCATCGAAGGGCAATCGAAGGCGCCGATCCCGGGCGCCGTCGTCACCGTCTCCGGCGGCTCCGGCGTGAAGATGGTCGTGCAGACGAACGAAGAAGGGACGTTCGAGGCGACGCAGATCCCGCCCGGCACCTACGACCTCGTCGTCACCTACGAGGGCCTCAAGCCGTTCAAGCGGCGCGTCGTCGTCAACCCCGACGCCGCGACGCCGGTCACGATCGTGTGGTCGGCGGAGGCGGCGCAGGAGGAGACGACCGTCGTCGAAGAGGAGCGCCGCCTCACGAACCCGGACTCGCCGCAGACGGGTCAGATCTACGCGCGCGAGCGCACCGACCAGCTCCCCGTCTCCCGCGCGTACCAGGCGATCTCGGCGCAGGTGCCGGGCGCGACGACGAGCGGCGGCAACCCGAGCGTGAAGGGCGGGCGGCTCAACAACAACCGCCTCCTCGTGAACGGCCTCGACATCACCGATCCCGTCACGAACCAGGCGACGGCGAGCTTCCAGATGGACGCGCTCGACAGCGTCCAGCTCACGACCGGCGGCTTCGAGGCGAAGTACAACGCGCTCGGCGCGATCACGACCGTGCAGACGCGGCGCGGGACGAACAACTTCCACGGCTCCGCCGCGGCGTACTGGGCGCCGTCGGAGCTCGTCGACTACGACACGTACGGCTCGCAGATCTACGACGGGTCGAAGCCGTTCGATTACAGCGCGATCAAGCCGAAGCAAGGCCGCTACGAGCTGAACGTCAACGCGCAAGGTCCGATCCTCAAGGACCGCCTCTTCTTCAACGCCGGCATCCGCTATGAGCGTTCGAGCTCGGTGCAGCCCGCCGGTCCGCCCCGCAACGCGCAAGCGCCGAGCACCGTCTTCGAGTCGATCTACATCCTCGGCGGCGTCACGTTCGTCCCCACGCCCGCGCATCGCATCCACGTCGAGAGCTTCTTCGATCCGACCCACGCCGACTACGACGGCAACACCGGCGCGAGCGCGAACTCCACCACGCCCTACTCGCAGACCGGCCGCTTCGCCGGCGGCCGCCGCGGCACGCTCGAGTGGGCGTGGCAGGCGAACAAACACGTCGCGACGAAGGTCATGATCGGCGGCAACGAGAGCACGATCGAGACCGGCCCGCAGGGCCTCCGCGGCATCGACTCGAGCGACCTCACGAACGGCGTCCCCTACGACTGGTTCCGCTCGAACCACCAGAACCAGGACGACGGGACGAGCTGGTTCAACGCCGGGAGCCACAACGTCATCACGCGCCGCCGCGCGCAGCTCGACGCCGCCGTCACCGCGACGGGTGAGCTCGGCGGCCGCCACGAGGCCGAGTTCGGCCTCCAGAGCATGTTCACGGAGCAGCGCTCGCAGCTCAGCTACCCCGGCGGCACGAGCGGCCCGAACGACACGACCGGCTACGGTGTATTCTACACCGATCGCGGCGGCGGCCCGCTCGACACGCGCCTCTGCGACCTCGACCCCCAGCTCAACCCCGGCGCGCTGAGCGGCAACTACACCGGCACGGGCTGCTTCCGCCGCACGTACAGTCGCAGCTTCGCCGGCCACTCGAGCGGCAACCAGTTCGCGACGTACATCCAGGACCGCTACAAGCCGCGGCGCTGGCTCACCGTCCTCCCCGGCGTCCGCTGGGACGTCGGCACCGTGCGCGCGACCGACAGCGCGGTCGCCGTCACCGCGCACGGCTTCGGCCCGCGCCTCTCCGTCATCGCCGACGTGACGAACGATCAGAAGACGATCGCGCAGGTCTCGTACGGCCGCATGACCGAGATGCCGACGCTCTCCGGCGTCGTCTCGTACGACCAGGCGCGGCGCCAGGTCGGCGTCGTCGAGCAGTACGACCAGCGGACGCGGCGCTTCCAGTTCGCGCAGACGACGGGCGGCTCCGCCGGCACGCGCCTCAACTTCGACAAGACCCCGGCGAGCGCGGACGAGATCCTCGTCTCGGGCCGCCGCGAGCTCACGAACGGCGTCCTCATCCGCGCCGACTACACGTATCGCTACATTCGCAATCAGTACGAGACGGCCGAGGTCAACGCGATCATGGACCCGACCGGCACGCGCACGGTCGGCTGGGTCAACGGCATTCCGCAGCGCATGACGCTCTACGGCTTCAACCCGGCCTCGACCGCGCGCTATTCGGGGCTCGACCTCATCCTCGAGACGAGGCTCCCCATCGTCGAGGTGCAGGGCTCCTACACGCTCTCGCAGTCGATGGGAAACGCCGGCTCGGGCGCGTTCGACAACCCACGCTTCGCGCCATTTTATCAAAGTTTCCAGAACGTCGACACGCGACACGCGATCAAGACGAGCACGACGTTCCACCCGTTCCCCGGATTCACGATCGGGCTCATCCTCAATTGGCGCTCCGGCAGCGCGCTGATCAAGAGTTACTCCGCCAACGAGTCCGGCTACAGCGTCCGCCGCGCCCCGACGGGCTTCGAGCCGGGCTCGTACCCCAACACCGGCACCGCGAACCCGGGCCAGCTCGGGACCTACAGCGACCTCCGCTCGTGGTCGACGTTCCGCACGCCCGACCTCTTCACGACGAACGTCATGGTCTCGTACGACTTCAACACCCTCATCAAGCAGCACGTGATCGTCAACCTGCAGATCAACAACCTCCTCGCGCTCGAGACCGCGACCGGCATCAACACGAGCGAAGGCGCGCCGACCTCCACCCAGTTCGGCCTCGCCTCCACGCGCAACGGCTTCCGCTCGTTCACCCTCGGTGCGCGCTATGAGTTCTAGGGCGCTCGTCGCCGCGCTCGTTCTCGTGGCGGCGTGCGGCGGCCCGACGGAGCCGCCGGTCACGCCCGCGCCCGCGCCGCCCCCGGTCGCCGCCGCCGACGCCGCCGCCCCCGCCGCGCCGATCCAGGTGCGCCTCCTCGCGTTCAACGACTTCCACGGCAACCTGAAGCCGCCCACGCACAAGGTCCCGAAGGTCGACGGCCCCGTCGGCGGCGCGGCCTATTTCGCGGCGCACCTGAAGCGGCTCGCGACCGGTCATCCCAACACCGTCGTCGTCGCGGCGGGCGACCTCGTCGGCGCGAGCCCCCTCACCTCCGCGCTCTTCCACGACGAGCCGACGATCGCGGTGATGAACGCGATCGGCCTCGGGGTGACGGCGATAGGCAATCACGAGCTCGACGAGGGCATGGACGAGCTCCTCCGCCTCAAGCGCGGCGGCTGCCACCCCAAGGACGGCTGCAAATTCGAAAAAGAGTTCCCCGGCTCGAAGTTCGATTGGCTCGCCGCCAACGTCACGCGCGGAGCCGAATCCCCACTCCCCGCTTACGTGATCAAGGAGGTCGGCGGAGTCCCGATCGCCTTCGTCGGCATGCCGCTCGAGGACACGCCGCGCTCGGTCGTCCCCGAGGGCGTCGCCGGCCTCACCTTCGCGGACGAAGCGAAGACCGCGAACGCCCTCGTCCCGGAGATCAAGGCCAAAGGCGCCAACACGATCATCCTCCTCATCCACGAAGGTGGGGACTCGAGGCCGCCGGGGCTCGACGAGTGCAACGACTTCAAGGGCGCGATCGTCGGCATCACCGAGAAGCTCGATCCCGCCTACAAGGCAGTCGTCAGCGGCCACACGCACCAGCTATACAACTGCAAAGTAGGCAATCGCCCCGTCACGAGCGCGAGCTCGTTCGGCCGCGTCATCACCACGATCGACCTCGACATCGATCCGAAGACGAAGGAGCCGACCCGCGTCGTCGCGCACAACCACGCCGTGACGCACGACGTCGCGCCGGACCCCGCCGTGCAAGCGATCGTCGACAAGGCCGCCGCCGCCGCGGCGCCGATGGAGAACCGCGTCATCGGCCGCATCGGAGGCACCCTCGCCGGCGGCTCGCGCAACGGCCAGGAGTCCACCCTCGGCCGCGTGATCGCCGACGCGCAGCTCGCCGCGACGAAGAAGATCGGCGCGAAGGTCGCGTTCGTGAACGCGGCCGGCATCCGGAGCGACATCGTGTACGCGAAGAGCGGCGAGGAGAAGGAGGACGGCCTCGTCACCTACGGCGAGGCCTTCGCCGCGCAGCCGTTCGGCAACCGCCTCATCACGATGACGGTCACCGGCGCCGACCTCACCGCCTGCCTCGGCCGCGAGCTCCGCGGCGCCGGCGTCTACGTCTCCGACGGCCTCGTCATCAAGTGGGACCGCGAGAGCAAGGACCCGCCGCTCCTCCTCCTCGACGGCAAGCCGATCAAGCCGACCGCGACCCTCAAGATCACGACGAACAACTTCGTCGCCGACCGCGACCCCGCCCTCGCGAAGATCGAGGATCGCACCCCCGGCGTCCTCGATCTCGAGGCGCTGGAGGCCTATTTTGCGACCCACAAAGTCGTGGATCCCCCGAAGAAGAGCCGGCTGCTAAAACCATAGAGATGCGCATCTGGCCCGTCTCGCTCCTCATCGCAGCAGCGTGCGGCTCCTTCGGCACGGCCCTCCCCACCGCCGACGGCGGCCCCGACCCCGACGCGCCGGCGCCACCAGGGCCACCAACGCCGCCAGGACCGCCAAGACCGCCGGAGCTTCCCGATCCCGCCACCGGCTGGAGGCTCGTCTGGAGCGACGAGTTCGAAGACACGGAGAAATGGACGCGCGAGGTCAGCTGCGACGGCGGCGGCAACAACGAGATGCAGTGCTACACCGCCGAGACGAAGAACGCGTTCGCGCTGAACGGCGAGCTCCACATCCTGGCGCTGGACGACACTCCGCCGGGCCCGCAGGGCAAAACGTACTCGTCCGCAAAGCTCGTCACGAAGGACACGTTCCTTTACGGCCGAATCGAAGCACGAATCCGCCTCCCCCACGGACAGGGCCTCTGGCCCGCATTCTGGATGCTGCCGGCGGAGGCGGCGTACGGAGAGTGGCCGCGGAGCGGAGAGATCGACGTCGTGCAGGCCGTGAATCTCGGTGACGGCGGCGGTCTTCAGAATGAGGTCCACGGCGTGCTCCACTTCGGTGGCCCGGCCCACGAGAAGGGCGACGTCACGACACCGGTGCCGGACGCATGGACTCAGTTCCACGTCTACGCGATCGAATGGCAGCGCGACGAGATCCGCTGGTTCGTCGACGAGAAGCACTACGCGACGCAACGGCATTGGTTCACGCCCGGCCACCCCTATCCTGCGCCATTCGATCGACGGTTCCGCCTCATGCTCAACGTCGCCGTCGGCGGCAACTGGCCGGGCGCTCCGAACGGCGCAACGACGTTCCCGCAAGAGATGACCGTCGACTACGTGCACGTCTACGAATGCGCGAAGGATCCGGACGGCGGCGTCGGCTGCGGAACGAGGGACCCGAACGTGATACCGCTCGACGGCGGCTGACGCAGCGTCAGCGCGACGCCCAGCACTCGATCTCCACCCGCGCGCCGAGCGCGCTCAGGCGTTGTACGTCGTGCTCGACGTCGTGCCGCCGCGGCCGGTCCAGTTCGTGTGGAAGAACTCGCCGCGCGGTTTGTCGGTGCGCTCGTAGGTGTGCGCCCCGAAGAAGTCGCGCTGCGCCTGGAGGAGGTTCGCGGGCAGCCGCGCGGTGCGGTAGCCGTCGAAGTACGAGAGCGCGCTGCTCATCGCGGGGAGCGGGATCCCGTTCGTCACGCCCGCCGCCACCACCCGCCGCCACGCCGCCTGCGCCTTCTGGATCTGCTCCGCGAAATACGGATCGACGAGGAGGTTCGGCAGCGCCGCGTTCTTGTCGAACGCGTCCTTGATCTTCCCGAGGAACGCGCTCCGGATGATGCAGCCGCCGCGCCACATGAGCGCGATGCCGCCGTTGTTGAGCTTCCAGCCGCTCGCCTTCGCCTGTGCCGCCATCAGCGCGTAGCCCTGCGCGTACGACACGAGCTTGCTCGCGTAGAGCGCCTGCTCGACGTCGTCGATGAACGCCTGCTTGTCGCTCGCCGGCGTCGCGCTCGGTCCCTTCAGCACCTCCGCCGCGCGCACGCGCTCTTCCTTCTGCGCCGACAAGCTCCGCGCGAACACCGCCTCGCTGATGAGCGTGAGCGGGATCCCGTTCTCGGTCGCGCTGTCGACCGTCCACTTCCCGGTCCCCTTCTGCCCCGCCGTGTCGAGGATCAAATCGATGAGCGGCTTCTTCGTCTCGGGATCGACGTACTTGAAAATCTCGGCCGTGATCTCGACGAGGTAGCTGTCGAGCACGCCCTTGTTCCACGTCGCGAACACGTCGCCGAGCTGGTTCGGATCGAGCCCCGCGAGGTCCCGCATCAGGTTGTACGACTCGCAAATGAGCTGAATGTCGCCGTACTCGATCCCGTTGTGCACCATCTTCACGAAGTGCCCGGCCCCCTCGGGCCCGACCCAGTCGCAGCACGGCGCGCCGCCCTCCACCTTCGCGGCGATGCCCTGGAAGATCTCCTTCACGTGCGGCCACGCGTCCTCGTTCCCGCCCGGCATGATGCTGGGCCCCTTGAGCGCCCCCTCTTCGCCGCCGCTCACGCCCGCCCCCACGAACAGCACGCCCTTCGCGTTCGCGGCCTTGATGCGCCGCGCGGTGTCGGGGAAGTGCGTGTTGCCGCCGTCGATGAGGATGTCCCCCGCCTCGAGCAGCGGCAGCATCTCGTCGATGACGGCGTCGACGGGCTTGCCGGCCTTGACGAGGATCATGATCTTGCGCGGCCGCTTGAGCGCCTTCACGAGCTCGGCGGGCGACTTGGCGCCGACGAACTTCTTGCCCTTGCCGCGCCCGTTCACGAACGCGTCGACCTTCTCGACCGTGCGGTTGTAGACCGCGACGGTGTAGCCGCGCGACTCCATGTTGAGGACGAGGTTCTCGCCCATGACTGCCAGACCGATGAGGCCGATGTCTGCGCTAGCGTTCGTCATGCGCGCCAGCATAAGCCCCAACACCGCAGCGACGGTCTGCTTTCTTTGGGCGCGCACGACCTCGTCTCGTACTTCGACCTCTTCGCGTGCGGCGCTGCGAGCTCCTCTCGTACGCGGCGTCCTCTCCATGCGACCGTCGCTTCGTGTGCGCGCCCTTCGGGCAGCGCCGCGTCTCGCGCCCCTCGCGGAAGCGTGTACAGTCCGAGGCCATGTCCGAGCCCGAGACCGAGAGCGAGACCGAGAGCGAGAGCGAGTCCGTCGACGCGATCGCCCTGTTCCGCCCGCGCAACAAGGCGATGATCCTTCCTTTCCTCGACCTCGACGACGGCGACAACGACGAGGGCATCTACGCCGAGGAGCTCCCCGACGGCTCCTTCCTCCTCCACACGTTCCAGCCCTACGCGCTCTTCGCCGAGAACCCGACCGAGGCGCGCACCTGGCTCGCGCAGTTCGGCGTCGCGCTCCCGGAGGTGCACGACGATCCGCGCGGCTTCCTCTTCTTCCCCGACGACGCAGAGCCGGACGAGCCGCAGACCTACGACGACGTCGTGCGCGCCGCCGCCGACGACGGCATGTGGATCGCCCTCGGCGACGTCATCGCCGACGACGAGGAAGAGGAGGACGACTTCATGGAGCCCGGCGGCCAGGCCGCCCTCGACCTACAGCAGCTGATGGGCATGATGGGCGGCGGCGCGATCGACCCCACGCTCCTCGAGAAGCTCGCCGGCCAGCTCCAAGGCGGCGCCGGCCCCCTCGGCGCCGCCGGCTCCTTCGAGATCGGCCAGATGTTCGAGCAAATGCAGCGCGGCCTCCTCGAAGCCATGACACCCCCCACCACCGCGCAGAAGGGCGCGATCGTCGACGACGAGTTCGAAGAAGAGCCCGACGACGACCAGTAGCCGTCAAGGGAAGATCTTCGCGCCCATGCTCGCGGATAGGCTGAGACCACCAAGAAAGCGCGATTGCGTGTCTGCCGGGTGGTAGGACCAGCCGAGTTGACCTCCAAGGTCGATGATCAAATCGCTCGAAACCGCCCAGGCAGCGCCGGCAAAGGGAAGGCGATTGCGCATCGAGATCAGCGGGGTCGAAAAATAGTAGCGCGGAAGGTTCGTGACCGCTCGCTGGCCAATCGTGACGTGCTCGGGAAACGTCCAGGCGCTGGCGCGTCCGGACGAGAGAGCGGCGACGAAGAAGGCTCCGGCCGAGACCGCGAGGCCGTGCACGCGTCGATTTTTCATTGTCTGTTCACCGCTCGGAAACGTGTTGGCGCGCCCATCAGTGCTTGCATGGCGTCGAAGGCTGCTTCTTCACGACAATCGCGGCCTCTTCCTCCAACTTCGCGCGCCCAGACTCGGGAAGCCCATCGGCAAAAGAGCGAAGAATGACGCGATAGGTGCCCTCCCATCCAGCGAAGTTGTCACACGCCAGATATCCGGCGGCCTTCTGCGCGAGTAAGAACCTCTGAATCTCGTAGGCACGGCCGTACCCCGGCCTCGCCACCTGAGCGGAACGAAAGGCCTCGATGGCGCCGTCGGCGTCTCGAACGAGCAGCGCACCGATCGCATCGGCCTGCCACGCATCGGGCGACTTCAACGCGGTCACCGTCTGCTGTTCGACACGTTTCTCTGCTTCAGCACGGAGGTTGCTCGACTTGCTGCTCACCTCCGCCGTCTTCGCCGGATCCGGCTTACGAACTTTGGCGAGGCACTCCTCGATTTTCTGAGCGCAGCGGTCGCACGCACCGGAGATCCGCTTGTCCTGCAAGAGAGCAGCCTTCGCATCGCAGTCGGCGGTCTGCTCGACCAAGGCCAGCTGACGGATGGCGATGGCGTGAGCGCGATCGTGGAGGATCCTCGCCAGACGCCCACGTCCGATCGGCGAGGACGACGCGAAGGGCGAGTACACCTCGCCGACCATGTTGCTCAGACGCTGAAGGACGACCGCATAGTCGTCGAGCACGCGCACATCGTCCTCCTCGCCCGTCCCATCGCCCGCGTCGCCCTGCTTGGGTGTGACCTCGTTCGCCCCCGGCACGCCCGGAGCGGATGGCTGCGTCTTGCGGGACTGCGAATCACGCGCGATCGCGAACGCGGCCGCGACGTCTCGACCCGGAACCGCAGCCCAGAACTCGGCGTTGCAGCTCGATACCGCGATGCGAACTTCATCGAAGCGGTTCGCGCGTCGACTGAGGCCTTCCGCCGTGAGCCCACTCTCCGACGCAACGTCCAGCAGTCGCGCGAAGTCGCCCTCGGCGACGAGCTCGCGCGCCTGCAGATACAGCTCGGCCATCCTGAGCGTCTGTCGAACGATCGCGACATCCTCCGCCGCAAAGGAGTCCTCGGTCTTCTCGATATGCGCGCGAACTCGTTCGATCCTCGGACGGGTAATCTCGGAGCAGTCCGACTGCGGCGAGAGGAGGAGAGCGCCTGGATCATAGACCGTGTCGTCGGCGTGAAACGTCAGCGAGACGTAGAACAGGTCGGTGACACGCGTGTTCTCGTACGTCCCGGCATCGCCCTTGTCCGCTCCGTAGCAGATCGCTTGAGCCTTGTCCGCACATGGCCGAAATGGCTTGATCGTTCTGTAATTCGGGTTCGTGAGCTCGTCTCCTGGCGCGATGACGTAGACCTGTATCGCCTCCGATGAGTCGTGCACGCTCTTCGAATCGAGCCAGACCGTGAGCGAGCTCGGTGGGCTCTTCTCTTGATCCGCGAGCATGCCGTCGACGATCTTGCTCGCCGAGTCGGCCACCATCAGGGCGGTCGTGTAGTCCTTCGCAATGTTGGTGAGCTTCGAGTCGGTGAGCGTCTGCAGTACGTGCCGTACCTGCTTTCCAAGCTCCTTGTTCGGGATCAACTTGACCTTGAGCTTCACCGACAGCTGATCTCGCGCGTTCTCGACGATGGGTGCGTGCCGCAACACGTCGATATTCGAGCTCCCCTCGATCGCGCGATCGCGCACCAAGAAGAGCGGAACCTCGAACGTGCGCGGTCCCTCGCGGGTTGGGACCCCAACCTCTACCGTGACGATGAAGTCGTCCGACGAACCGGCGAGTATCCCGACATTCCGCGCCTCGACAAACGCAGACGCGGTCCAATAACGAGTTCCCTTCGGGACCGCGCGCTCGATGCCGGCGTCCTCGTCGACAGGCGATGCCGCCGGCGGCGTGTGGAACACGACGAGGGGCTTCGCACAAGCGCCCATGACGATGCAGTAGAGCGCGGTGATGGCCGTGATGACCACGCCGGCCGCCCGCCCCCGAGCTCTCGACATGGCGACACTATGCTTGCTCGACAAGCCTTCGTCAATCGACTAAATCGTCGTTAAGTAGAATCCCTTATACCCGTCGACGATGAACGAACGTCGCCGGCTCAGGCGGCGACGCGCGGCGCCACCGGGCGGAAGACGATGCGGCAGACGTAGCGGGTGTCGCGCTTGGGGGGCGGCGGGGCGGCGAGGAGCAGGAAGCCCTCGGGGGTCGTGCATTCGAAGAGGCCGGGGGCGCGGCGGGTCAGGCCCTCGGCGTGGAGGTGGGCGCTCACGTCCTCGGAGCGCTCCGTCTCGCGCGACGTGTAGAGCGCGCTCGCTTCGATGCGCGTCACGCTCTCGACCTGGACCCACGCGCTCCGCTCGCCGAGGAGGAACCCGAGCGCCGTGTCCTCGGCGCCGTAGGGGACCACCGCGGCGAAGTAGCCGTCGTGCGTCGCGCGGGCCTCGACCTGCGCGCGGATCGGGACGTCGCCGCGCAGCGCCAGGATACCGAGCGGCTCGCGGCGGTGCGTCATGTCGTTCGGCGTCATCTCGAGGCCGAAGCGCTGCTGCGCGACCATCGCGAGCGAGAGCGTGAGGCTCGCCGCGCGGAGCTCGACCGGGCCCGCGATGCGCGCGGCCTTCGAGTCCGCGCGCTCGGAGCCGAGGAAAAATAGGCCTTGGCGGCGGAGGCCTTCGAGGCCGCGCTCGCGATCGAACAGGGCCAGGTTGTCGTCCGCGCCAAGATTCATGTCGAGACAGAAGCCCGCGAGGTAGTCGAGCTCCGTGCGCGTCGGGAGCAAGAGCATGCGGGCGAGCGCAGAGGCCGCGTAGACGCGGAGCTGCTCGACGGAGGCCGCGTGGCCGGTGCGGGAGAAATAGGCCTCCGCGTCGCGAGCGAAGCGCTCGCACGCGTCCTGCACCGGAGCCACACGCGCGCTCTGCTCCTTCGCGACGAGCGACCGCGCGCGGATCGGCGCGCCGGAGGCGTCGGCGGCATAGTCGATCGTGCTGCCGGCGTCCTCGGCGCAGAGGTTCTCGAGGAGCGCGACGTACGTGACGATCGTGGAGATGAGGCGATCGTCGCACCACGACGGATCGAGGAGGCCCTTGCGCGTGGACTGCCAGCCGGGGACCCGCGCCGCGATGAGGTAGCGGCCCTGCACGTCGACGCCTAGCTCGTCACGGAAGACCGGCTCGAGCTGGCGCTGCGCCGTGCCCTCGTAGCCGAGGTCGACGAAGACGAGCGTGTCGCCCTTCTCGACGTTCGCCGTCGTCGTCACGTGCGCGAACATGCGCGCGCGGTAGGCGGCGGAGCGCGCGACGACGAGCTCGACGATCTTCGGCTTCATCACCTCGCGGACGAACGCCTCCGCCGGGCGCTCCGCCTTCCGCGTGCGCGCGATGATCATCCGCGCCTCGTCGTCGGTGAGGAGGAGCTGCCGCGCGACGTCGAGGAAGCGGCCGCCGCCGGCCCACGCCGCGACGTAGCGCTCGATCTCCGCCGCGCTCCGGAACGAGGCGGCGAAGGACGCAAATCGGCTGATCGAGACGCACGGCCCGACCTCCGCGCCGGCCACCGCCGCGCAGACGCGCGCTGGCAAATACCCATCACGAAGTAGGAATATCGGTCTGGGGCGCTTGCCCGCCGCGCGTAGGGTATCGAGCTCGGAGCCGAGCCAGCGCGCAAAGGCATGGAGCACTGGGCCGAGCGCGGCATATCCGAGCGAGCGCACCGCGTCGCGATCGTCCTCCCCGATCTCCGCGGCGAAGAGCCCGCGGAACGGCGAGGGCAGCGCCGCGGTCTCGCGGAGCGCCGGCATCAGCAGGCTCGCCGCCGTCGTCTGCATGCGGAGCACCTCCTCCACCTCGGGGCCGTGATGGACGAGGTGGCAGGCGTTCATGCCGATCGCCTTGCCCGCGACGTAGTCGGCGCGGAGGTTGTCGCCGACGTGGAGCACGTCGCGCGCGCGGACGCCGAGCGCGTCCAGCACCGGCTTGAACATCCCGCCCGCCTTCGGCTTGCCGATCGCGGAGGAGACGAAGACGCGCGCGATGGCCGAATACGCGTCGGCCGGAAGCGTCGCGGCGAGGAGCGCGCGGAGCTCGGTCTCGGTGAAATACGTGTCGCTCACGACGACGACGGAGAGGCCGCGCGCCGCGGCGGCGCGGATGAGCGCGATCGTCTCGGGGTGAGGCACACACGCCGCCGCCTCGGCCGCGAGCTCGTCGGCCGCCAGCTCCGCCACGTCCGCGTCGCGGAGGGCCGGGAACGCCGCGCGATAGATCTCCGCGAGCGTGACCTCCGGGAGCCCCGTGCGCGCGGTCTTCAGATCGCGCGCACGGCCCTCCGACGTCACGCGCAGGCGGGCGTTGATTCCCCACTTCGCGAACGCGGGGCGATGCGCGAGATCGTAAAAGACGTCGACCGGCGCGGCGGTGTTGCGCCAGAGGATGGTGTCGAAGCAGTCGAGGGAGAGGACCTCGATCTCCGGGTGCTCGTCGAGGAGCGTCGCGAGCTCCTTCGCGCGGACGGCGGGGCGGACGTTCGGCGACGGGGTCGCGATCGTGGCCTGGTTCACGCCGCCACCTTCTTCAGCGCGTCCTGGAGCTCGATGACTTTCAAGTAGAGCGCGAGGCGATTGGCCTCGAGCCGGCCGACGAGGCTATTTTGATAAGGCGCGAACACCTCCGCCGCGATCGCGTCCTCGCGCGTGCCCGCGCGCGTGAGGCAGCCGAGGCCGAAGACCGCGTCGATCGAGCGGTACGTCCACCCGGGGTTGTCGGCGACGAAGTCCTCGATCGCGGTGAGGACGCCGTTGCACGGCCCGCCCGCCTTCACCGCGTACGCGAACGCCCCTTCGCCGCGGAAGCCGCCGTCGACCATCTCGTCGACGCCCACCGTCACGCCCTGCTGATAGCAATACGGATGGAGCGCCTCCGCCGGGATGTCGGCCGGATCGTAATACTGATCGCGGCGCGCGCACGGCCACGACACGTCGTGGAGCACGATCGTGCCGGTCATCTCCTTCTCTTCCCACGACCTCGCGATGAGCGTGAGCTCGTTGTAGACGGTGAACCAGTTGTGGTCGCCGTCGACGACGACGAAGTCCGCGCCGCAGCCGCGCTGGAGCAGGTGCGGGATGCTCTTGTCGACGTACAGCTCGAGCGTCTCGGAGGTCTTCGCGAGCTCGACCACCGCCGGCGCGGGGAACGGCTCGACGGTGTGGAGCTTCGTGCCTGCCTTCGCGCAGCGATCGTGCAGCTGCTGCGAGAAGCCGCCGTGCTCGGAGCCGATCTCGAGGATCGCGCGGGGGGAGCACCGGTCGACGAGCCCGAGGACGATCTCGTCGAGCTCGGACAGGCTGTGGAGGAGCAGGTTCGCCATCGCCACCACAGGAACGGCCCGCCTCGAGCGCCCTTCAGGGAGGGGATGTAGGCGGACCGATGAATTTATCGATTTTGCCGGAGGCCGCGTGATCCCGGTCACTTGCCGGAGATGCTCGCGAAGGCGTCGCGCAGCGGGACGATCGCGGTCTTCACGTCCGCGAGCGCCTGCGGGTCGCGGTGGAGGTTCGCTTCGTAGAGCCGCCGCTTGCAGAAGCCGTAGAGCGCCGTCATGTTCTCGGCGAGCTCCGGGGCGTACTTGGGGTCCAACGTCGCGGTGAGCTCGTCGACGATGGCGAGGGCGCGGCCGACGCGATCGCCCATCCGGGCCCGGTCGTCCGTCTCGATCGCGGCGTGGGCCTCGGTGACGAAGCGGAGGATCCCGTCGTAGAGCATGACGACGAGCTGCGCGGGCGAGGACGTCTGGAGCTGGACGCCGCGGTACTTGGAGGCGGCGGCGGTCACGGAGATCAGCGGGCTCGTCATGGCGGGGTTTCTTGCGAGAGGGAGGGTCATTCGAATTTGGTGATCGCGCCGAGGCTGGCGGACATCGCGTTGTACTTGGCCATCGCTTGGTCGAGCGCGGCGAACTGCTTCTTGAGGCCGGTCGCGTAGTCGTCGACGCGCTTCTGCTTCTCTTCCATCGACGCGGTGAGGCGCTTGCTCTGCGCCGCGAGCGCGTCGATGCGGGTCTTCACCGGGCCCTGCGTCCCGACGAGGTCGGAGATCGTGTCGGCGAGCGTCTTCATCAGGCCGGTCGCGCCGGTCTGGGCGTCGGTCACGAAGAGCCGGCTCACCGCGGCGGGGTCCTTCGCGAGCGCGGCGTCGAGCTTCGCCGCGTCGAGCGCGATCGAGCCGTCCTTCGACGTGCTGAGCCCGACCGCGGAGAGCGAGCGGAAGAGGCTCGTCGAGGTGCCGGGGACCTGGCCCGTCACGAGCGCGCTCACCTTGTCGAGGCAGCGTCGAATCGCGGAGTCGGCGGCGAGGACGGAGTTCTGCGCCTTGGTCGAGCCATATCCCGTCGCGAGGTGCGCCGAGCTGACGATGTCGTTGTAGGCGCTGACGAACGCGTTCAGCTTCGTCTTCAGCGCGCTCGAGTCGCTCGCGATCGTCATCGTCGCGGGCGCCGTCGTGGTCTTCGTGAGGGCGAGCGTGACGCCCGGGATCGCGTCCGCGACCGAGTTCGTCGACCGGGTGACGGCGAGACCGTCCACCGTGAGCTTCGCGTCCTGCGCGACGTCCACCAGGTTCGCCGGCTTCGTCAGCCCGAGGTCGATGCTGCCGCCCTCGGTGAGCGTGATCGCGTTGCTCGCGCCGGTGTCGAGCCCCTGGAGCGAGAGGTGAAAGGAGCCTCCCGCGTTGATGATCCCCGCGCTGACGCGGGCGCCGCTCCGGCTGATCTTGGCGGCGACGTCGGTGAGCGTGTCGGTCTCGACGATCTCGATGTCGACCGGATCGCCGGAGCCGATCTGGAGGCTCAGCGTGCCGGCCTGACCGAGCGGCGTCGTCGACGAGGGCTGCGCGTCGCTGCGCATCTTCTGCGCCTTGGCGAGCTGCTGGACGCTCACCTCGTACGTGCCCGCGGCCGCGCTCCCGGTCACCGAGCCGACGAGCGCGGTATCGGAGGAGGTCGCCGCCATCGAGACGAAGCCGGAGGGGGTCGCGAGCGCGGTGGCCGCCGTCTTCAAGGCGTTCAGCTTCGTCGAGAAGGAATTCACGGTCAGCGACGCGGAGTCGACCTGCCCCTTCTTGGTGTTCAGCTGGACGATCGGCTTCTGGGCATAAGAGACGAGCTGATCGACGAGGCTCGCAGAGTCGAAGCCGGCGAGGCCGGAGAGCTGAATCGGCATGAACACGTGCTCCGCGAGGGTGGCTATTGCATCAGGGAGATGCGAGGGGGTCCCCGGCGACCCTCGGCGCCGGGGAGCCCTCGGTCAGGGGTTTGGGGATCAGCCGCGGAGGAGCGAGAGCGCGACCTGCGGCGTCTGGTTCGCCTGCGAGAGGATCGCGGCGCCGGCCTGGGAGAGGACCTGGTTCTTCGAGAGGTTCGCCGTCTCCGACGCGATGTCCGTGTCCTGGATGCGCGAGAGCGCGGCGGCGGTGTTCGTCTGCATCGACTGGAGGTTCGTGACCGCGGCGCTGAAGCGGTTCATGCTCGCGCCGAACTGCGCGCGCTTGCCGGACAGGGTCTGGATCGCGGCGTCGAGGGACGTGATCGCCGCCTGCGCGTCGTCGAAGCTGTCCACCTTGCTCGCGTTGACCGAGAGGCTCGTCGAGTCGACGCCGCCGAAGTCGACGCTGATGCGGTCCGTCGTGGCGGTGCCGATGCCGACCTGGAAGCTCTTCGACGCGGTCGCGCCGGAGAGGAGGTTGATGCCGTTGAACTGCACCGAGGACGTGACGCGGTCGATCTCCTGGAGGTTCTGCTGGTACTCCTTGTCGATGTTCGCGTAGTCGTTCGCGCTCATCGAGCCGTTGGACGCCTGCACCGCCAGCTCGCGCATACGGGTGAGGAGGCCGTGGACCTGCTCCGCGCCGCCGTCCGCGGTCTGGAGCATCGAGATGCCGTCGTTCGTGTTGCGCTCCGCGACCGCGTAGCTGCGGACCTGCGCGTTCATCGACTTCGCGACGCCGAGGCCGGCGGCGTCGTCCGCGGCGCTGTTGATGCGCATACCGCTCGCGAGGCGGGCGAAGGACGTCTTGAGCGCCTCCTGCGACTTCGCCATCTGGTTCTGCGCGTTCATCGAAGTAACGTTGGTATTGACGCTGAGGCCCATGGTTTTTTTCTTCCTGTTATCTTGTAGAGGGTTCGTAGCGTTTCATCGTCTCGCTACATTCTGGGGAACGGTATTTTGCTTCGTTCCTTGAATTCTTTTTTTCGGGCTCAGCCGTTCGCATAGACGCGGACCGGCTCGCGCACGCCGGCGATCATCCGCGCGATCAGCTCCACGACGCAGGCACGGAGGGCGCGTCGGCGGCGATCGCCGAGTACGCGCCCGGTCGGGTCACGCGGCGTCTCGTTCGGCGAGGTACTGATCGCGGAGCCGGTCGACGCTCGTCGCGAGGCCGAGGCGCGCCACCGCGGCCGGATCGACCACGTCGCCGCTCACGATCTGGTGCGCGACGTACACCGCCGTCGTCACCAAGGACGCCGTGCGCGGCAGCTCGTGGTGACCGAGGACCGCGTCGACGATGATCGGCGGGACGCCCCAGAGCCCGAGGACGTAGCCGCCGACGTCGGCGTGGCTCGACCCGAGGAGCTCCTTCTCCGCGACGTGGATCGGGACCATGAACTCCTCCGCGTGCGCGCGCACGGCGGCGACCTCATCGGGCGCGCCCTGCTCGAGGACGAGCGCGCCGATGTCGCAAAGGAGCGCGGCGGTGTACGCGGTGCGCTGCTCCTCCGGCCCGACCATGCGCGTCGCGAGCGCGGCGGCGTCGAGCGACGCGCGGTGCATCGCCTCGAGCTTCGCGGCGGGGATGCCCGTCGCGGCGAACTCGGTGAGGACCACCGCCTGGAGGAGGTCGAGGCCGAGCCGCGCGGTCGCGGTGCGGACGTCGCGCACGATCTGGCCGCGCGCGAAGAAGGCCGAGTTCACGATGCGCAGCACCTTCGCGCAGAGCCCGGGATCCTGCGCGACGAGGTCGGCGGCGTCGCGGAGCGAGGCGTCGGGGCTCGCGATGACCTGGAGGATCTTGCTGTGGACGCGCGGCATCGCGGGGAGGCGCTGCACCGCGGAGGCGAGCTCGGCGACGCGGCGGTTGGGCGTCAGCGCGCGGAGGTAGAAGGCGTTCTCCACCACCTCGGTGAGCATCTTCGGGCTGCACGGCTTGCTCAGGAACTGGTGCGCGGTCCCGAGCGCGCGGAAGGCGTGCTCCTGCTCGGTCTGGCCCGAGAGCACGATGCGCGTGATCGACGGATAACGCTGGTGCACCTCGGCGAGGAGGGCGGCGCCGTCCATCCCCGGCATGCGCATGTCGGTGACGACGACGTCGAAGGGAGACGCGGCGAGCTTCTCGAGCGCCTCCGCGCCGCTGGTCGCGGTCGCGACTTGCCAGTTGCCCGCGGCGTCGAAGAGCATTCGCTGAATGCCCTCGAGAACGCGCGGCTCATCGTCGACGAATAGGACTTTCATACCAGTTGCCTCAATGGTGCCCATAGCGTCGAAGGACGCTCCTCGTGGATGTCGACCGGAAGCCGGACGATGAAGGTCGTACCGACGCCGACGGCGGTGTCGAAGCCGATCTCGCCTCGATGTTTGTCGACGACGACGGAATAAGCGATCGCGAGCCCCTGCCCCGTCCCCTTCCCGACCGGCTTGGTCGTGAAGAACGGGTCGAATACCCGATTACGCGCGGCGTCGGGGATCCCGCAGCCGGTGTCCGACACGCGGATCTCGGCCCAGCCGCCGGCGTGGCGCGTCTCGACCCGGATGACGCCCTTGCCGTTCGAGCCGCCGATCGTGACGTAGTCGATCGCGTGGGCCGCGTTGACGATGAGGTTCAAGACGACCTGGTTGATCTCGTCGCGGAGGCACTTCACGAGCGGCATGTCCGGATCGAAGGACGTCTCGACGTCGGCGACGTACTTCCACTCGTTCGTCGCGACCGTGATCGTGGTGGCGATCGACTCGTTGAGGTCGCACGGCACCTTCTCGCCGCCGCTCGGATGCGAGAAGTCCTTCATCGCCGACACGATGTGCGCGACGCGGTGGAGGCCCTCCATCGACGACTCGATCGCGCGCGGCGTCTCCTTCAGCACGTAGTCGACGCGTCCGGCGTCGTAGGCGGCGGCGGCGCTCGCGACGAGCTCGGGCGTGAGCTCCCCCGCGCGCGCGGCCTCGATCACGGCGCGCGACGTCAGGACGAGGTCCTTCAGGCGATCGAACGCGCGCGCGAGGAACTCGACGTTGTCGGTCACGTACTGCGTCGGCGTGTTGATCTCGTGAGCGATGCCGGCGGCGAGCTGGCCGATCGCCTCGAGCTTCTGCGCCTGGAGGAGGCGCGCCTGGGTGCTCCGGAGATCGGTGAGCGCCTCCTCGAGGCGGGCGCGATGGTCCTCGAGCTCGGCCATCGTACGCGCGCGGCCCATGCTCGGCGGCGGAGACGAGATGAGAGGTTCCATCGCCCATGGACAACGGCCCGCCGCCGGAGTCCTGAAGGGGCGGGCTAGCTCAGCCTTGCAAAATGGGAGGAAACCTCGGAAATGACGAGCTCCGGCTTCGTCAGTGGGGCCATGTGGGGAGCCCCCGGCAGGTCGACGAGCGTCGCGTTCGGGCGGCCGCGCGCGAGGGCGAGCGCCATCGCGCGCGCGGCGACGGTGGAGCGCTCGCCGCGCACGATCGTCGCCGGGACCTCGAGCTTCCAGTCGGCGAACGGGCGATCGTCGGAGAAGCACGCGCGCACCTCCTGGAACATCTTCCACCCCGCGGCGAGGCTCAGCTCGCGCATCATCGGCGGGAGCTTCTTCCACGAGCCGGGGCGGTTCCAGTAGTCGACGAACGTCTCGAGCCAGGGCTCGCGGCCGCCGCTCTCGAGGTCGAGCACGAACGTGGGATGCGACGCGAACGCCTTCGCCTGCGCGACCGCCTCCGGGTCCGACGCCTCGTCGTTCGCGAGCGCGCCGAAGAGGACGGGCTCGAAGAGGAACGCGGACGCCGCGCGCGACCCGAGCGCCTCGAGGACGTAGAGGCCGACGAGCCCGCCATACGAGTGCGCGACGACGTGGACCTTCGCGCCGTCGTCGGGGATCCGCGCGAGGAGGTGCCGCGTCTCGTCCTCCACCGTGACGGTGACGCCGCGCTCGACGGTGGGGTTCGGCGCGTAGCCGAGGTTGGCGGGGAGCAGCATGTTCCGCCCGCCGACCGCCGCGACCGGGACACCCGACCAAAGGAACGGCCCCACGCCGGTCGAGTGAATGAAGAGGACATGCTCCTTCGCCATTGGGAATTCGATGCTCGCTCAGCGGATCAGGTTTCGAAGGACTCCGAACGCGGTCCAGGACCCCGAGGCGATGAGGAAACCGCCAATCCCGCGGATGAGCCAGGTGAAGAATCGACGCGGAATGCGATCGTGATATCGCGTCATGAGCACGAGCAAGATGGCATACCAGCCGTTGATCCCCGCGACGACGCCGAGGCCGAACGGGAGCCCGAGCGCATAGCTCGTCGCGAGGAGGCCGCGCGACGTGAGCACGCCCGCCGTCGTCGCCCAGGTGACGATCGCGACCGGATTGAAGAGCGCGGTGAAGAAGCCGAGGGCGAAGGCGCCGCGCGCACGGCCGCTCGCAGGCGCGGCGCCCGGCGTCTCCTGCGGCCGCCAGCGCACGAACGTGGCGCCGACCGCGATGAGCACGATCGACGTGAGCGCGCGGACGATCGGGAGCGCGGAGGGATGCGCGTCGAGGAGCGACGACGACGACGCGAACGCGATCCCGGCGTACGTCGCCTCCGGCAGCGCCGCGCCGAGGCCGATCTTCCGCGCCTCGGTGAAGCGCCCCTCGATCGCGCGCGTGACGACCATGACGCCGGAGGGACCAGGCAGCGCCATCGTCCCGCAGAACGCGAGGACGAACGCGAAGAGGAACGCGAGGACGATCGCCAGGCAGCGAGCCTACCTCACTTCGTCGCGTCGCTCAGGGCTCGATGCAGCACGCGCCGTCGTCGTCCGGCGACCGGATCGGCGCGTCGAAGACGATCCGCGTGAGGGCGTCGCCGTACGGCTTCACCTCGAGGACGCCCGTCAGTCGATCCTCCGTGCGCGACGTGATCGTCAATTGGCCGGTCCAGGGATCGCCGCCGGGGGTGCCGCCTCCGCCGCCCTCCTCCGACCCGTCCGCGTAACAGGTCCTCGCCCAGCTCATGACGCCGTGGACCTCGACCGGCTCCGGCGTACCGATGCGCGTGAAGGGCTCACGCGACGAGCTCGACGTCGCGGCGATCATGTACGTCCACCCGTCGTCGGTGCGCGATGCTCCGCGTTCGGGATCGAACCCGTGCACCGTCGGACGCGAGAACTGGAGCGAGAGCTCCCCGTCGTCGACGAAGACCGTCACGTGCTCGGCGTCCAAGCCCATACGAAAGCCGTCGGTCTCCTCGTGGAACGTGCCGCGCGGACCCGCGATCGAACAGACCTCCTCCGGCACGTCGGGGAACGCGATCGCGTCGTCGTCGTCCGAGCGCGGTTCGGTCCGCGCGTCGGGGACCGTGACGCCGGAGGGGGTCTCTCCGTCGTCGGCGAGCTTGCCGCCGCACGCGGTGAGGATCTGGAACCCGACGAGGAGCGAAACCGCCGAAGCTCTGCGCATGGGCGGCGGTCCGAGCAACCGGCGTACCGCGCTCTTTCATCAGAGATTCACGAGTATTTTCGTCGTTCGAGCGCGCTTACTTGCGCGACGAATTGCGCATTCGCGTCGAGCGCGCTCCGGCCGCGATCCAGGCAGCGCGGACAATTTCAGGGCCACCTGATCGCTCCAATCACTCGTCGTCGTCGTCGTCGTCGGCAGCGCGGACAGGATGACGCGCGATGGCGTCGAAGACGCGGCCCAGAGAGACGGTGTCCGCGAAGTCGCTCGACGACGAAGCTCCCAATCCGCCTCCGAACGTGTCGCTGAAGTTGGCGAGCGCAGGCGGCTTCGACACCTGCGTCATCGTGGCGGGCTTGCCCGAGAGCACGTTCAGCGCGTTCGCGTACTTCGCTTCATCGGCGGTGTAGTAGTGCGCTTGCTTGAGCGCGTGCGCGAAGCCGTTGATGTCCCCGACCTCGGCGCGATCGACCGCGGCGCCGAAGCGGCTCCGCATGAGGCGAACGTAGTCCTCCGCGCCGGCGTCGAGCGATCGATACGCGCGGAACCCGTCGCGGACCTCGACCTCCTTGCCGCCCTTGACCTCCTTCGTCCGGAGGCGCGCGGTCTCGTTCGTGCCGGGGGCGCCGCCCTTGATGCCCCCGAAGTTGTAGTTGTACATCGACGCGCCGCTCGCGGTCTCGAGCGACGCCTGCGCCGTCAGCGTGTCGAGGAGCGCGGCCGACGGCGCCCTGCCGGTGACCTTCTCGTGCGCGCGCGCGATCGCGCCGCGGATGTCCGCGCGCGTGACCGCCGTGCGCTGGGCTTCGACCGGAACGGGCTCCCGCTTCGGGCGCTCCGCGTGGAGCGCGGCGCTGTTGCCGCCGATCGCGCCGATGCCCATACGCGATTACTCCGTCGCGCCCGGCGTGGTGGTGAGGACCTTGCGGTCGCACTCGCTGAAGGTGTCGAGCATCTGCTTGAACGCGTCGAACGTACGCGACGCCTGCACCATGTCCGTCATCGAGCTCACGACCGACGCGTTCGACTCCTCGACGACGCCGAGCTCCACCTCGGGATTGGCCACTTGGCTGACGTTCCCGCGCGACGCGAGGACGCCGTTGCCTTCGTGCACGAACGTGGTCCCCTCGTTCGGCCTCACGACCTTGAGCTGCGCGACGACGGCGCCCTTCTGCGTGACCTGTCCGTCGGCCGTGATCGCGGGCGGGCCCTCGCTCGGCGAGAGCTGGATCGGCTTTCCGTCCTCGCGCACGAGCGGCTGGCCCGCGGCGCGGAGGACGCCGTCGGTGCCCATCTTGAGGTCGCCGGCGCGGGTGTAGCGCTCACCGCGCGCCGTCGTCACCGCGAGGTATTCGTTCTCCTTGAGCGCGATATCGGCCGGATTCCCGGTCGCGCGAATGGGTCCGCGGGTGGTGTCGAGCGCGGTGCGGTTCACCGCGCCGTAGTGGAGCGCCTGGCCGCTCCGCGTCGCGCCGCGCAAGGCCTCGTTGAAGATCGGGCGCATCTTTTGATATCCGGCCGTCGTGGCGTTGGCCATGTTCTGGGCCGTCGCCTCGAGGGCCTGCTCCTGCGCGACGGCGCCGGAGAGCGCGACATAGAGACCGCGGCTCATTCGATCACTCCTTCCCCGCCGCCGCGCGCAGGCGGTGGACGGCCTCCGTATGGATCTGGCATACGCGCGACTCCGAAATATCGAGGATGGTCCCGATCTCGCGGAGCGTGCGCTCTTCTTGGTAATAGAGGGCGAGGACGAGCTGGTGCCGCTCCGGTAATTGCTTGATCGCCTTGGCGACCACGGCCTGCATTTGCTTCTTGCCGAGGAGGTCCTCCTGGAGCTCGGCCGGCGTCGCGACCGGCGTCTCGTCGATGTCGAGCATCTCGAGCTTGTCCATTCCGGACTTGCCGAGCTTCTCCATCGCGGTTCGATAGTCGGCGACGCTCATCCCGAGCTTCCGCGCGACGTCCTCTTCTTCGGGCGTCTTGCCGTCGCTCTTCGAGGTGAGCTCGCCCATCGCTTTGGCCACTTTGCGCGACATCGCGCGGGCCGAGCGCGTGGCGGGGTCGAGCGAGCGGAGGTGGTCGAGCGCGGCGCCGCGGACGCGGAACATCGCGAAGGCCTCGAACTCGTCCTCGGTCATCCCCTCCGGCGCGCGCTCGAACGCGTCGCAGAGGCCGACCCAGCCGTAGCTGACGAGGTCGCTCACCGTGACGTGGCTCGGCAGGCGCCGCGCGAGCTTCATCGCGGTGCGGCGGACGAGCGGCAAGTACCGGTCGTAGTCGGCGCGCGTGAGCCTCCGTTTTGGAGCCGGCGCCGGGATCTTCTCCGCCGCGCTCATTGGACCTTGCTCGGCGAGAGGGCGTCCACGAGCGTCCGCGTCTCGGCGGCCATGACGTCCTCGGGGACACGCTGGCCGTTGCACACCGCGGTGATGGGGAGCTTCGTCGCGAAGGACGCGTGGATGACGCCGGCGGGCGTCGACGTCTCGTCGAGCTTCGTCACGATGAGGCCGGTCGGGTTCGCGTTCGCGAAGTCGCATTGCACGCGCGTCATGTCGCCGGCGCGGATGGCGGCGGGGACGCAGAGGAGCACCTCGACCTTGCGCCCGCGCGTGGCGCGGACGTCGTCGGCGCCGAGGAGCGCCTCCGTCGCGGACGCTTCGACGGGGCGGCCGACCGTGTCGACGATGATGACGTCCGCGGTCTCGGTCGCGACGATGTCGAGGAGCTCGTCCTGGTTCATCGCGGTGTGGAAGCGGGCCTCCATCAGGTCGGCGTATTTGCCGAGCTGGTCGATCGCGCCGACGCGGAAGGCGTCGCACGAGACGAGCGCCACGCTCTTGCCGGCCATGATCGCGCGGGCGGCGAGCTTCGCCGCGGTCGTGGTCTTGCCGACGCCGGCGGGGCCGACGAGCCCGACGAGGACCGGCCCCTCCGCCGCGAGCTCCCACGGCGCGGCGGCGGTGTCGATCATCGACGCGAGCGCGGCGCGGACCTTCTCCCCCGACTTCTTCGCGTTCGCGATCCGCGCGAGCGCCGCCGCGGCGGGGCCCTCGACGCCGCACGCGGCGATGGCGGTGGTGATCTCGTCTCTCTCTCTCTGCGTCGTCTGCGCCGCGACGAGCTCCGCCACCATCGCGCGGAGCGACGCGAGCTGGGCGGCGAGCTCGGGCGCCTCTTCCTTCTTCGGCCGGTTCACCGCCGCGCGGAGCGCGCGGGTCTCGCCGCGGAGCTCGGCGCGGAGGCGCGCGATCTCCGCCTGCGCCGCCTCTTCGGCGCGCGCGCGGGGACGGACGGGCTCGTCGGCGTAGACCTCGGGAGCGAAGAGGATCTCGCGCGTGGTCTTCTTGACGGGCTTCGGGGCGTAGGGGTTGTTCACGATGTCTTCCTAAAGGAGGTGAGCGTTTTGACGTTCACGAGGGAGTCAGGCAGCGAGGCGGTCGACGACGCGGAGGGGAGCGGAGGAGTCGATCTCGCGGAACGAGACGACCGGGACCTGCGGGAGCTTGCGCTCGAGGATGGCGCGCACGTAGCGGCGGAGGTCCGGAGCGGTCACCACGAGGGGAGATGCACCATGCACGCCAAACCCGGCGAGGCTCTTCTCCGCGTTGTCGGCGAGGCTCTTGAGCATGTTCGGGTCGAGCGCGCCGCCCGTTCCCTTGGCGATCTCGGAGAGGCTCTGACGCAGGACCTGCTCGAGGCGGGGATCGAGCGTCATGGCGTTGACGACGCCCTCCGCCTTGAAGCGAGCGGTGATCTGCGGCGCGAGGCGCTCGCGGCACATCTCCGTCATCTGCTCGGGGTCCTTCGTGACCTGCGCGAGCTCGCCGAGCGACTCGAGGATCGTCCGCATGTCGCGGATCGAGATCCCTTCCTTCACGAGGTTCCGGAGGACGCGGACGACGTCGCCGAGCTGGAGCAGGTTCGGGATGACGTCGTCGACGAGCTTGGGGCTCGACTTCGCGAGGATGTCGACGAGGTGCTGGACCTCCTGCCGCCCGAGCAGCCGCGGCGCGCTCGCGCGCACGACCTCGCCGAGGTGCGTCGCGAGGATGGTGGAGTGATCGACGACGGTGTAGCCGAGCGCCTCGGCGAGCTCGCGGTCGCGCTCGGCGATCCAGTACGCGGGGAGCCCGAAGGTGGGGTCGACCGTCCGGTCGCCGTCGATCGGCGGCGACGAGCCCGTCGCGTCGATCGCCATCACGCGGCCGGGCGCGCACTCGCCCATCGCGACTTCGGTGCCGAACACGAGGATGCGGTACGCGCCGGCGGGGAGGGAGAGGTCATCGGTGACGTTCACCGGCGGCACGACGATCCCGAGCTCCTTCGCGACCTCCTTCCGGAGCTTCGCGACGCGATCGAGCAGCGTGCCGCCGCGCGCGCCGTCGACGATGCCGACCAGCTCGTAGCCGACCTCGATCGCGAGGGGATGGATCGTGAGCGTCGAGTCGATCTCCTCCTGCGCGGTCTTCCTCGGCTCGCCGGCCGCCGCCTCGGCCTCGGCGATCGCGGCCGCGGGCGAGCCGGGCGCCGGCGTGGCGGCCTTGGTCTTGCGCGCCATGTACGCGAGGACGGCGGCGAGCGACAAGCAAGGCAGCGTCGGCATGCCGGGCATGAGGCCGAGGGCGGCGATGATTCCGGCGGTGATGTTGACGACGCGGGTCTTCGCGAAGAACTGCGTCGACAGCGCGCGGCCGAGCTGGTCACCGGTCGCGCTGCGCGTGACGACGATGCCGGACGCGGCCGACATGAGGAGCGCGGGCAGCTGCGAAGCGAGCGCGTCACCGACGGAGAGGATCGAGAACGTCTCGGCCGCCTTGCCGACGTCCATCCCGTGGGCGATGCCCATCGCGAGGCCTCCGAGGAGGTTGATCGCCATGATGAGGAGGCCCGCGATCGCGTCGCCGTGGACGAACTTCGAGGCGCCGTCCATCGCGCCGTAGAAGTCGGCCTCGCGCGCGAGGTCGTCGCGGCGCGTGCGGGCCTGGTCGTTCGTGATCGTGCCGGACCCGAGGTCGGCGTCGATCGCCATCTGTTTGCCGGGCATCGCGTCGAGCGTGAAGCGCGCGGCGACCTCGGCGACGCGGCCGGAGCCCTTCGTGATGACGACGAAGTTGATGACGGTGAGGATGAGGAAGACGACGAGCCCGACGACGACGTTCCCTTCGACGACGAACCGCCCGAAGGCCTCGACGACGCCGCCGGCCGCCCCGTTCCCTTCCCCGCCGTGAAGCAGGATGAGCCGTGTGGTCGCGACGTTGAGGCTCAGCCGCAGGAGCGTTCCGACGAGCACGAAGGCGGGGAACGCCGAGAACTCGAGGGCGTTCTCGATGAAGAGGGCGGTGAGGAACACCCCCACCGAGATCGCCATCGACAGCGAGATCATCGCGTCGATCAGCCAAGGCGGCATGGGGAGGATCATCATGAGGATGATCCCGATGATGGCGACCGGAACGATGACGTCCTTCCGCGACGTCACGCCCTTGACGCTGCCCTGACTCACACGAGCCTGAACAGCACGTCGCATGCCCGCTCAGGGCGCGCCCCCACACCGCGAGGAACGACACATCGACACCGACCTTGAGCCGCTTTTTCGCCGCCATCACGAATTCCCCGATATGACGCCGGGGTAGGAGACAGTCGCCCGCCCGCGGCACGGATGAGGTCGCAGGATTGACGCCCGAGCCCTCCGAACGCCGGGGGCGGCGCTGGAGGCTGCTCGGGGACGGCAGATCATGCCTCTTGCTTCGTTCCCAGGTCGACGCAGCGCTTCTTGATGGTCCGGGCGAGGTCCGCGGTCTTGCGCGCCTCGAGGCCGATCTCGCCCAGCCGCACGACCGATGCCGACGTCGCGTCGCACAGCTCGTCGAGGATCGCTTCGGTCGCCGCGCGGCGAACGCCGAAGCGCTCGCCGAAGGAGATAAAGCCAGCTCGCTTCAGGTTGTCATTTCGCCCGTCGAACGAGAGCGCCATGGTGCGATCACCGTAAGGGAGCGACGTGAGGACATCGTATGCCGGCGTGAGCTCGACGCGGCCATCCGCCGGATCCGTTCGCAGGCTGACGTTCTTTGCGTGCAGGTCGCCGTTTGCGATCAGGTAGGAGAACGCGATGAGCCGGAGGTACTTCGCCGTCTCGACGATCGGAGCGGAGCCGAGCTCGCCGATCCCGCGCGCGAGGTCGGCGTAGGAGAGGACGTACTTGTCACCTGGATAGCGATCGAGGAACTGACAGGCGTCCTCCTGGTGGACCTTCTTGACGACCCCCTTGCGCGGCGAGATCCGGTCGAAGCGCTCGACGAGGAGGCCTGCCGCGCCCTCGCGATCGTGGACGAGCTCGGCCCTCGCGACCGAGAGTCCGGCCGTGCGCGCGATCTCGAGGAAGAAGTGCTCGTTCTCCACGAGGCGCGGCATTTTCGGAGGATTGAGCTTGAGGATGTAAGCGGCACCGCCCTTTGCTCGAAGCGGCAAGGAGATCATGGCTGCCGAGACCTTGTCCTGGACACCTGGCAGGGTCGGCTCGAGACCTCTCTTCCCCGAAAGGCTCGCGCTCAGGATCTCGGAGAAGCTCGCCGAGGATAGTGAGAGGGTGTCGATCGCAGGCGCCACGCTTGGTGGATGGTCGGCGTCGACCACCACGGAGATGTCGCCAATACAGTCGGCCCCCGCATCGACGAGCAACGAGAGCAAGTCATCCTTCGACGTCTTGACCCGTCGGATGAGCGCCTCGAGACGGATTCCCTCTGGGAGGAGACCAGCAAAGAAGGGGTGCAGGTTCGTGCCCCGCGTCTCGACGCGGGGCACCTCCCGCGGCAGGCGATAACTGATCCCGCCATCCCAGGGAGCGTGCCCGGCGGCGAGAAACGACGGGTCATACTCGAACACCGCCCCCTGCGACGTGCGGAGGAGACGTCCGACGACGGAGTCATCGCGGATGACGCTCGCGACGGCGGGCTTCTCGGCGCGCGTCATCCAGACGTCTGGGGCTCGAGCTCCGCCGCAACGCGAAGAACGCTCTTTCCTTGGGCGACGACGAGCTCGAGGCCAAGCACGGCGAGCAGATCGAGGAGCTTGTCGAGGCGCAGTGACGGTTTGCCGGCCTCCACGTCGTAGACGAAGTCGGGGCCACAGCCTGCGAGCTGACTGAGATCGATCTGTGTCAGCTTCAGCGTCTTCCGTCGCGCACGAACGACCCGGCCGAGCCGCGCCGTGCGAGCAGCATGGGGTGAGCTCGATGAATCCATGCGAACGGCCATATTTCTTCCGACTCTACCTTGCCACCTCGTGTGATGCACAACATTCAATGCGATTGCATGGATTATTGTCGATAGCGGCCCGGATGGCGGGCGCACCACGTGGAATCCATGCGATCGCATGGCTGTCCTTCCTCGCCGAGGCCGCCGGTCCAGGATCATCGGCGCTCCTGGAGAGACGCGCTCCTGGAAGAGCCGCGCGCGGGACACAATCCTCGCTTCAGGAAACTCGACTGAGTCGCCGGGCGGTTGTTCAGGTGCGCTTCGGTTTGCGTTGGGCGCGCAGCTTGTAGACGAAGGCCAGGACGCGCGCGACGGCGGCGAAGTGAGCCGCGGGGACCGGGCGGCCGACCTGGACCTCGGCGTCGAGGGCGCGGGCCAGGCGGCGGTTCTCCATGATCGGGATCCCGTGCTTGCGGGCCTCGGCGCGGATGCGGAGGGCGATGTCGTCGTGGCCCTTCGCGAGGACGACCGGGGCCGGGTCCTTCGGGCCGTAGCGGAGGGCGACGGCTACGTGCGTCGGGTTCGTGACGATGACGTCGGCCTGCTTGACCGCCTTCATCTGGAGCTTCTTCAGGTTCGCGCGGCCCTTCGCGCGGATCTTGTGCTTCGCCTTCTGGTCGCCCTCCGACTGCTTCGACTCGTCCTCCCGCTCCTTGCGGGTCATCTTCATCTCCTTCGAGAGCGTGAACCAGCTCTGCGCGAAGTCGACGGCGGCGACGATGAGGAGAGTCGCGGTGCAGTACGCGGCGGTGCGGCCGAGCGCGGACAGAAGAAGAGGAATCGCGCCGACGAGAGGCATTCGCGACATCGCGGTCATGCTCGGGAGATCGGCGGCGAGCGCCTTCCACGCGACGACCGCGAGGAGCGCGATGCGGAGGACCGCGACGAACGTCTCGAGGCCCTGCTTCTTGACGTCGAAGAGGCGCTTGAAACCGTTCACCGGGTTCAGCTTGTCGACCTTCGGCATCAGGAGCTCGCCGAAGAGCTGGCCGCGCGTCTGGACGAGCGACATCGCGACGGAGGACGTCATCGCCGCCCCGACCGCGACGCCCGCGAGCGCGAGGAGGCTCGTCGCGGCGGCGGAGAAGACCGGGCCGACGCCCGCGCGCTCGATCGCGCCGAGGTCGCCGAGGGTCGATTGGAACATCGTGCGCGTCGTGTCCCAGAGGCGGCTCTGCGAGCCCGAGAGGACGAGGAGGACCGCGCCCGTCGCGACGACGCCGCCGAGGTCGCGCGCGCGGGCGATCCGGCCTTGCTTGCGGAACTCCTCCCTCCGCGCGTCGGTCGGATCTAGGGTCCGCTCGCTGTCGTCGCTCACGGCGAGGTCCCCGTCGCGACGCCGAGGACCTGCTCGATGCGCGGCGCCTCGTTCTGCATCTCGGCGGCGAGGCCCGCCGCCGTGTCGTCCATCGCGCCCATGATCGTGAGGACCGCGGCCGCGACGCTGATGCCCGCGCCGATGCTGAAGACCTGGAGCGAAGGCGAGGCGCGCGACACGAGCGCGAGCGCGAGCTGCACCACGAGCGCCACGCCCATGACCGGGAGCGAGAGCCGCACGCCCGCCTCCACCGCCTGCGAGACGAAGCCGACGAACGAAGGCGCCGTCGCGCCGATGTCCACCGTCTGGCCGATCGGGACGACGCGGAACGACTCGAGGAGATAGCCCAGCGCGACGCGATGCGCGCCGCAGGCGAGGAAGAGGAGCATCGCGAGGAGCGTCATCACGCGCGCCGGGACCGGATCCTCGGTGCCCATCGCCGGATCGAAGACCGCGCCCATCGTGAGGCCCGTCGACTGCGCGAACGACGAGCCCAGGATCTCGGCGGCCGAATACGTGACGCGGACGGTGAAGCCGATGAGGAGACCCACGCCGAGCTCGCACGGGACCAGACCGACGAGCGAGCCGTCGAGCCGAAGCGACGGCAGGTACGGCTGGCCCGCGCGCACCACCCACGCGAGGAGCAAGACGAGACCGACCTTCACCTGCGTTGGCGTGCTCTTGCCCGGAAACGGCGAGACGAGGACGAACCCCGCGAGCCGCGCGATCGCGAGCACGAGCGCCGCGGCCTCGGCCGTGATGATGTTCGCGAGCGGATCCATGCGGAGCGAGCGGCGAGGCTCAGTGCACGACGGACTCGATCGAGCCGAGCGAGCGCGTCGTGTAGTCGATGAGCTTGTTCGCGAGCACCGGGCCGAGGAGGACGAGGACGCCCACCACCGCGATGACCTTCACGACGAACGCCACGCTCTGCTCGTTGATCTGGAGGACCGTCTGCGCGACGCCGACGAGGAGGCCCGCGACGAGCGTGATGGCGAGCACCGGGCCGGCCACCCACATGACGGTCTGGAAGAGGCCGAGGATGGTCGCGAGCGCTTGGTCCGAGCTCATGGAGCGCTGAAGCTCCGAAGCAAGGACCCGACCAGGAGATGCCAGCCGTCCACGACGACGAAGAGCAGCAGCTTCAGCGGCAGCGAGATGGAGGCCGGCGGCACCATCATCATGCCCATCGCCATCAAGATCGCGGCGACCGCCAAATCGATGACGAGGAACGGGAGGAGCACGAGCACGCCCATCTGGAAGGCGGTCGTGAGCTCGCTCACGACGAAGGCCGGCGACGCGATGCGCATCGGCACCTCTTCTTCCGTCTGCGGCAGCGGCGCGTGCGACGCCTCGTAGAAGAGCGCGAGGTCGGCCTCACGCGTCTGCCGCAACATGAAGCTCCGGAGCGGGACCGCCGCGCGCTCCATCGCCTCCGCGTCGGAGATCCGGCCCGCCGCGTACGGCGTGTAGGCCTCGTCGAAGACCTGCTTCGTAACCGGCGCCATCGTGAACATCGTGAGGAACAGCGCGAGGCCGACGAGGACCTGACTCGGCGGAGACTGCTGCGCGCCGATCCCCTGCTTCACGAACCCGAGCACGACCACGATGCGCGTGAACGACGTCATCGTGAGGACGATGGCGGGGAGGAGCGAGAGCAGCGTGAGGATCGCGAGGATCTTCAGCTGCGGCGCGAGACCCGGACCGTTCGTCGCGGTCGCGTTGAGGAGATCGTTCACCAGTCACCGAGCTTCGTCACGCTGCGATCGTCCACGCTCTCCTGGAGCGAGAGGAGGAGCCCCTTCGCCTGCCCCGGCACGCGCGCCCTCGGCTGCTGCACGCGGCGCGGAGCGGTCATCACCGGCCGCGACTCCGCGGGAGCCGGAGGAGCCAGAGGAGCCGGAGCGAGAGCGGCCTTCTTCTTCCGCGCCTCGAGGAGCGAGCGCACGCGGTCGCTGAGCTCCTCGACCTCCTCCTCGGCGTCCTCGCGCATGTAGGCCTCTTCGCCCATGAGCGGGCTCTCCTCGCCGACCACACCTTCCGGCGTCTGGAGGACCGCGAGCGTCTGCATCGAGCCCGGCGTCATGCCGACGAGGAGACGCGTGCCCTCGACGTCGACGACGAGGAGCTCGTTGCGGACGCCGATCGAGGTGCGACCGAGGACGTCGATCGACGAGCGCTTCTTCGTCTTCGAAGACGTGAGGCCGCCCCTCTTCTTCTTGAGCCAGAGGCCCGCCGCCACCACGACGACGCCGCCGGCGAGGAGCTTGTAGCCGAAGGGCGTGCCCTCGTTCGTCGGGGCGAGGTTGAGGGGCTTCTGCGGGCGGACCTGGAGCGGCGTCGATGCCGCAGGCGCCGGTGTAGGCTCGTCCGCGAAGGCCGTCGACACGGTCGCCGCGGTCACCGCGATGACGGTCGCGACCGCGAGGGCGAGCTTCCTCACTGGTCCTCGCCTTCGGGCTTGGGGTCGGTCTTCGCGATGATCTCGGTGATGCGGAGGCCATAGCGATCGCCGAGGACGACGGCCTCGCCGCGGCCGATCAGGCGGCCGTTGACGACGATCTCGAGCGGCTCGCCCGCCGGCTTGTCGAGCTCCAGCGTCTGGCCCGTCCCGAGGCGCAGGAGGTCACCGATCTTCATGCGCTTGCGGCCGATTTCGAGGCTCACTTCGACCTCGACGTCGCGGAGCAGTCCGAGTGCGTTCGTCATGGGCCGGTCTTTCTTCAAGGCCCGTGCCGCACGAAATTCGGGCCCGAGCGTCACCAACGTGACGCTGCGCATTCCCCCACGTAGGATGAGGGATATGAACGTCCGTCGCGCGCTTCCGCTTTCCGCTTCCGTTCTCGTCCTTACCCTCGGATCGCTCTCGCTGGGCGCGTGCGGCGAAGACGATCCCGACGTCGTCTACGTCACGCAAGAAGCCGGGACCGATGGGGGTCGGCGCGAGGGCGGCGTCGTCATCCTCGACGACGCGGGAGAAGACCCGGTGCCCACGGTGTGTCAGCCGCAGACGCCGCCGGCGCGTCCGTTCATCACGCCGCCGCCGTTCCAGAACCGCTGCTCGCTCGCGACGATCGACGCCATCTTCAAGGGCTGCCGCGCGCAGGGCGCCTCGAACGCCGCGTGCCAGAGCGCGCTCGATCAGGCCTCCGACGACTGCTTCGACTGCCTCTTCAACGCCGCAGGCGCGAACCCGAACGCCGCGCTCGTCCAGTACGACGGCCGCGTGCCGTACATCTCCAGCCTCGGTACGTGCCTCACGGCCGTGCGCGGCGACACCGATCCGAGCGGCTGCGCCGTCGCGATCGGCGAGCTCGACACGTGCACGAAGCTCGCGTGCGTCGGCCCCTGCCGCGAGGGTACGCAGGAGGAGGAGGTCAACTGCGAGATCCTGGCGGCGCAGAGCGTCTGCTACAGCACCGCGAGCCGTAAGGTCTTCTCCGAGGAGTGCCAGAAGGAGATCGACGACGGGAAGTTCGACGCCTGCATCGGCGCGGGCATCACGAACGACCAGTTCGAGGAGAAGGTCATGCGCATCTCGTGCGGCCCGAACCCCGACGGCGGCGGAGGCCCGATCGTGCACGACGCCGGGAGCGACGCGGACGCCGAGACGGACGCAGACATCGAGCCGTGAGGCACCATCGCGCGGGTAGGACGCTGCTCGCGATCACCGCCGCTTCGCTGCTCGCCAACGCGGGCGCGTGCTCGAGCGACGCCGAACGCACCGACGACGACGGTGGCGTCACCGTCGTCCCGCGTCCGGACGTCGAGGTCGCGGGCTTCTGCGAGCCGATCGCTCCGCCGCCGATCACGTTCGTGCCGCCGCCCGCCTACCAGGCGAAGTGCACCGACGCGGAGCTCGAGCGCGTCTTGAACGACTGCGTCTTCGAGAACGCGACCGAGCAGAAATGCGAGGAGACGTTCAACGGCCTGCGCGCGTGCTTCGACTGCATGTTCGGGACGTTCCAGTCGAACCCTGCCCATCCGCTCGTCCTCTATGCCGAAGAGAGCGGACCACGCCCGAGCTCCGCCACGTGCATGAGCAACATCTCCGGCGACACCGATCCGAACGGGTGCGCCGTCGCCTTCGGCCAGGTCGAGACGTGCGCGTTCACCGCCTGCACCGCGTCGTGCCTCGGCGCCACCGACGAACAGAGACAGGCCTGCTACGAGGCGGCGATCGGCTCCGTTTGCACCGCGGGGCTCGAGAGGTTCGACAGCCCCGAGTGCGAGCGCGCCTACACGAGCAAGGCCTACGGGCCCTGCATCACCGGTGAGGACCCGAACGCGAGCGACGGGACGCTGCTGACGAACCTCGAATACTTCATGCTCGTCAGCAAGCTCGCGTGCGGGACGGCGCCGGTGGTGCCCGACGCCGGCGCGCCCGACGCGCCCGACGCCGATTCGTCCGACGCGGACGCCGACGCGCCTTAGCCGACGGAGCGCTCGAGCGCGACGGCGACGACCTCGCCGCTCGCGGTCGGGCGGCCGTGGAAGAGGACCGCTCCGCCAGCGGAGACGCGCGCCTTCTCGTCGAGCGGGAGCGAGAGGCGAACGACGTCGCCGACCTGGAGCTTCATGATCGCGTCGAGCGAGAGGCGCACCTTGCCGAGCTCGGCGACGACGTCGAGCTCGACGTCCGTCATCGCCGCTTCGATGCCGGGGTCGACGCGCGCCGGATCCGCCGACGGCTCGTCGGTGCGGATGCACCCGAGCGGGAGCGCGATCGAGACGCGGCCGCCGCCTTCGAGCACGAGCGCGACGACGACCGCGGCGCCGGCGTCGATCTCCTTGCTCGCGCACGGCTCCAGCGTGAGGCCGAGGCGCGCGGCGAGCGCGTCGGCGAACGCGCGGAGGACGCCGACGGAGACGCGGGAAGCGAGCGCGTTCTGCGCCGAGGTGAGCTTCGCCGACGGGAGCGTGGTCGCGCTGCCGCCGCCGAGCACGCCGTCGAGGACGCGGGCGAGCGCGGCTTCGTCGAAGAGCACGAGGCCGCGCGTGCTCGAGGACTTCTCGTTGAAGGCGGCGGTGTAGACGATCGATCCATCCGCCGCGAGATCGGCGAAGCTGGTGCAGCGCGTGGGGTCCACCGTGATGCTCACGCGCTTCCGCGCGAGGAACGGGAGCGCGCGCCGGAGCGCGGTCGCGAGCTCGGGGCCGGCCTCGGCCGCTCGGGCGCACGCGGCGCGGCCGCGGCCGCCGGGCTGGGCGAGCGTCTTGATCTGCGGATCCGTCGTGCTCATTGAATGACGAAGTCGGTGATGAGGATCTTCTTGGCCGACTCGGCGCCGACCTCGTGGCACTGCTCGAGGAGCTCCTTGCGGAGCCTGTCGTAGTGCGCGGGATCGGAGATGTCCTCGTAGGTCGTCTTGCGGAGGTGGGTGAGGACCGCGTCGCGGATGCGCGGCATGAAGGCCTTCGGGTCGTCGTGCGCCGCCGCCTTGGCGTCGAACTCGACCGCGACGGTCATCTTCATCGGGTGTGGCTTCTTGCTCGCGTCGAACACGCTGAGGAGGAACGGCTCGAGCGAGACGGTCGGGCCGGGCGGATGCAATTCATGTTTGCCCTTTCCACCGCTTTCAGCTTCTTCTTTCTCTTTCACGATGACGATCGCGTTCTGCGCCTTCGCGTAGCGAGTGCCGCCGTAGGAGGCGCCGGCGGCGAGGAGCGCCGGGATGACGAGCTTCAAGACGCCGCCCACCGCGGACGGCTTCTTCGACGCGGGCGGAGCGGCGTCGGCCGGCTTCGCCTCTTCGGTCTTCTTGGTTTCTTCGCTCATGGTGGCGCCAAGATCACTGCTTGATCATCATGAGCTCTTGCAGCATCTGATCCGCGGTCGTGATCGTCTTGCTGTTCGCCTGGAACGCGCGCTGATGGGCGATGAGGTCGACGAACTGCTCCGCGATGTCGACGTTCGACTGCTCGAGCGCGCCGGAGACGAGCGCGCCGCGGCCCCCCTCCCCCGCCGCCCCGAGCGCGGCCTCGCCGGAGGCGCGCGTCGCGGTCCACACGTTGGAGCCCGCCTTCGCGAGGCCGTCGTTGGAGCGGAACTTCGCGATCGCGAGCTTGCCCGCGGCGACCGTCTGGCCGTTCGAGTACACGCCGCTGACGACGCCGTCGGAGTCGATCTTCACGCCCGAAAGGTCACCCGACGCATAGCCGTCCTGCGACTGCGCGCTGATCGCGCTGTTCGAGCCGAACTGCGTCGTGCCGCCGAGGCCGGTGCCGCCCGCCGCGATCGGCTGGCCGAAGTCGACCGAGATCGCCTGGTTCGCCTTCGCGCCGGTGAAGCTCGCCGAGATCGGCGTGGCCCACTGCACGTCCTGGAGAGCGCCCGACGGGTTGAAGGTGAGCGTGCCGGTGCCGATCTCGACGTTCTGCCCCGGCGCGCCGCCGGCGAGCTCGTCGCCCTTCGCGAGGACGTGGACCTCCCACTCGCCGGGGTTCGTGCCCTTGCGGAAGTGGACGTCGACCGCGTGCGCCTGGCCGAGCGAGTCGTAGACCGTCATCGAGGTCGAGAGGTTCGAGGTGTCGCCGGGGCTCTGCGCGTCGAACGCGGCGCCGGGGGCGGTCGCGCCGGCGTCGAGGTTCGCGGTGAGGGTCATCGCTCCCGTCGGGCGCGGCGGGAGCTGCGCGGTCGAGAGCTGGAGCGTGCCGACGCTCGAGGTGAACGTGCCGTCGCCGTTCGCCGCGTAGCCCTGGATCGCGAGGCCGCCCATGTTCACGAGCTTGCCTTCGTTGTTCACCGTGAGCTGACCGGCGCGCGTGTAGAAGTCGCCGTGCACGCCGTTGACGGTGCCCTGCACGACGAAGAAGCCGTCGCCGGAGATGGCGAGGTCGGTCGCGTTGCCGGTGCTCACGAGCGCCCCCTGCGCGAAGATCTGCTGCGCCCTGCCGAGCCGCACGCCGCCGCCGGTCTGCTGCGCGCCCACCGCGCCGCCGAGGACGCTCTCGAACGTCGCACGCGACTTCTTGAAGCCGATCGTGTTGGTGTTGGCGACGTTCTCGCCCACGATGCTGAGCGTATCGCTCTCCGCAACGAGGCCCGAGACACCGGAGTACATGGCTTTCGTGATGCTCATCGAATCGATCCTCCTGAAACGCTCACGAGATCCGAAATTGGAGCCGTGACCCCGGAGTCGAGAGTGAGCTCCGGATACCCTTTGTCGAACGCGACCTTCGTGACCTTGCCCGCGACGTCCTGCGCCGCGTTCACGATGCTGTCGTCGGCGGTCCTCGCCTCGACCTTCATCGAGTAGGTCCCCCGCGCGGCGGGCACGCCGCTGTCGTCCTTGCCGTCCCACGCGATCGGCATCGGGCCGGCCGTGCGCGCGCCCATCTCGAGGGTGCGGACGGTCTTGCCGTCCTTGTCCTGGATCTGGACGGTGACCTTCGCCGCGTTCGCGGAGAGGTTCACGCTGCTGGAGGTCGCGGCGATGCCGTCGAACGCGATGCCGTTGCCGCGCACGGTGACGTCCTTGCCGACGAGGCCGACCGCTTCGTTGCTCGACATGCCGGCGAGCTGCGCGGAGACGACGTCGAGCTTCGAGCTCTGCGCGATCGACTGCTCGACGAGCGCGAACTGCGAGAGCTGGGTGATGAACTCGGTCCCCTCGGTGGGCTGGAGCGGGTCCTGATGGGCGAGCTGCGCGACGAGGAGCTTGAGGAACGCGTCCTTGTCCATCGCCGCCTTGTTCGCCTTGTCCGACGCCGACGCCGGCGACTGCGTCGCCGCGGATTGCGTTGCGCTACTGACGGATGCGAGCGTCATGGTTTTTCCGATTCGTCTCCGACGGAGGGTCAAAGCACGAAGCGGGCCCGACCACGGATTTGACGCCTGACGGGGTCTTGGGGCTCTTGGGGCTGCCGCTCGTGCTGCTCGCGCTGCTCGCCGGCCTGCGAATTACCTGAATTTCCTCGCTCGAACGAAGGGTTCGAGGGGTGATGGTGCTCCACCGTGACGTGGACCTGCGGGACCTCGGCCTGGACGTGGGCGCGGAGCTCGGATGCGTGGGCGGCGATGAGGGCGCGGCCGTCGGCGTCGTCGGCGCGGACGTGGACGTCGACGTTGGAGCGTTCGTCGAGCTGGGCGCGGACCTCGACGCGGCCAAGCTCGGGCAAGACGAGGTGCCCGCGCGCCTCACCGGACGCGAGGACGCGCTTGTGCCCGAGAGCCTCCGCGGCGCGGACCGCGGCTTCCGCGTCGACGCGGGGGAGCGGGGGCGCGGCTTTCGTCACGGTTTTGACGTGTGCGACGTCCGCCGCCAGCGGCGGGGCGGCGGCAGGGGTGGGGGGGAGGTCGTCGGGGCTGTCGGGATCGTCCGCCGCGAGCGCGAGGAAGGATTCCATCGTGCTCACGCTCGACGCGAACGCAAAGGGCGCGGCGGCGGCGGCGTCGCGTTCGCCGTCGTGAGAGATGCTCGAGCCGCCGAAGTGACTCGCGTCGATCGCCGCATGCACGGTCGCGCTCGGCACATGACCTGCTCGCGTGGCGGCGCCGATGGTTGGGCCGCCGTTCGGGTAGGACGCAACCCCGCCCGCATGGGCGCTCGCGAAAGGAGCGCCGTACGCGCCACCGGCGCTCGCGACGTCCGCGCCGGCCGGGCCGTTCGCGGCGGCGTCGCCCGCGACGTTCGCGCCGGTCGGGCCGTTCGCGCCGCCGGCGCTCGCGAGGTTCGCGGCGGTCGGGCCGATGGGTGCTCCGTACAGGCTCAACGATGCGGTGCCGTCGGCGCTTGCGACGTTCGCGGCGGTCGGGTCGTTCGTGCCGGTCGGGCCGTTCGTGGCGGCGTCTGCTCCGGGCGCGTTGCTCGTGCTCGCGGCGGTGTCCGCTTGGTGTGCGTTCGTGATTGCGCCGCGCGCATCGTCGTTGCCGCCGTGCCCGGTCGCGAGTGCGATGCCGATCGCAGCTGCGTCGTTCGGGCCGAAGGCGTCGTCGCTCATGCGGATCCCGGCGCGTGCATCGACTGCAGGGCGGTTCGCGCCGTTCGCGCCGTTCGCGCCGTTTACGCCCGGCCCCTTCGCGCTCGCACCACCGCTCGCTCCGTACGCATCTGTCACGCCGAAGGCACCAACATGCACGCCAGCTTCGCTCGCACCAAACGCACCAGCACCCGCGCCGATCTCGCCGCTCGCGCCGTCGCTCGCACCGAACGCACCGCTGGCACCGTTCACGCCGAACGCACCGCTCGCGCCGAACGCACCACCACTCCCGCCGAACGCCCCCGCGACGGGAACACCGCTCACTCCGGCCACACCAAACGCACCGCCGCTTGCGCCGAACGCACCACCACGCACGCCAGCAGCACCGAACGCGCCGCCAGCACCAGCAGCACCAGTCGCACCGAGCGCGCCGCCAGCACCAGTCGCGCCGAACGCGCCACCGGCACCAGCACCAGTCGCGCCGAACGCGCCACCGGCACCAGCACCAGTCGCGCCGAACACGCCGCCGCTCGAACCAGCAGCACCGAGCGCGCCAGCAGCACCGAGCGCACGGCTCACGCTCGCAGCACCGAGCGCACCAGCAGCACCGAGCGCACTGCCGCTCACGCTCGCAGCACCGAGTGCACTGCCACTCGCGCCAGCGGCACCGAGCGCGCCGAGCGCACCGCCACCCGTGCCCGCCGAGGACGCGCCGAGAGCTTCGGTGCTGGCGGCGACGATGCCGTGTGCGAGAGCGCGGTTCGCTCCGGAGCCGAGCGCGCCGGTCGCTCCGAGCTCGCCGGTCGTGCCCGCGCCGCCATCGCTCATCGCTTGATTCGCGGCGGCGCCAAACGCACCGCTCACGTTCCTACGCGAGCCGAAGCCGGCGACGCTCGCGCTCCCCATGCTCTCCCCCGCACCAAATCCGACCGCGCCGCGACCACCCGCGCTTCCGTTCGCCCCCGCGTCGAGTCCACCCGCGCCGAGTCCACCCGCGCCGAGGTCGTCCGCGCTTCCGTTCGCACCGACGCCGACCCCACCTGCGCCGCGTCCACCCGCTCCGACCCAACCCGCGCCGGCGCTGAATCCGGACGCGCCGCGTCCGTCCGCGCCTACCCAACCCGCACCGGCGCCCAAGCCGCCCGCGCCCAAGCCGCCCGCGCCGTGCGCGCCCGCGCCCCGACCTCCCGCGCCCGCGCCCAAGCCGCCCTCGCCGTGCGCGCCCGCGCCAACCCAACCCGCGCCGGCGCCGAAGCCGCCTGCGCCGTGCGCGCCCGCGCCAACCCAACCCGCGCCGGCGCCGAAGCCGCCCGCACTGTGCGCGCCCGCGCCAACCCAATCCGAGGCGCCGAAGCCGCCCTCGCCGCGACCTCCCGCGCCGGCGCCGAATCCTCCCGCGCCGCGACCTCCCGCGCTGCGGCCGCCCAAGTCGCGCTCGCCATGCCCGCTCGTGGCCGCGTCAACGTGGGAGCCGTTTGCGCTCGGGACCTGCGTGGGCGGGAGCTGCAGGGCCGCGGCCATGCGCTCGTGCCACCTTTTGACAAAATCTTCTTTTTCGTCTTTTTCGACAAGCGACGACAGCGTGTCCTCGAAGGCGCTCTTGTCCGGAGTCGCCTCCTGCGTGCGGCCCTTCGACGTGGACGCCCTTAGGGCCGTCAGGAGGCCGAGGCTTGTCGTCGAGCTCATACCGCCACGCTCCGCTTGCGGGCGGCGACTTCGTCGTCGGCGAGGCGTTGTACGCGCTTCGCCTCGATGCGTGCCAGCTCTTGCGTGTTCTCGAGCCATGTCTCGTAGCGGCGGAGCTCGATGCGCGCCGTCGTCATCGCCTCGCGCGCGGCCGCCTCCTCCGTGCGCGCCACCAGCGCCGCGCGCTCGTGGTCCTCGATCGAACGACGCAGCCACTTGTGCTCGAGGTCACGGTGCTGGAGATCCGCCGCGGTCGCGACGTCGTCGGACGTCGTCGCGATGAAGGCGTTCCAGAGCGCGATCGCGCGGCGGAGCGCGGCCTCCGCCTCCAGCGTCGCGTGGTGAGCGGCGACGTGGGCCGTCTCCGCCGCGTCGGCGGCGCGCTGCTTGATGTCGACGAGGCGGTAGATCATCTTCGTTTGCTTGCTCATCGCTTCGACTTCTCCGCGATCGCGCAGAGGCGCGCGATCGTCTCGCTTTGCGGCGTCGCCTCGTCCGGCGTCTGCCGGAGGAACGCCTGGATCACGTCTTCTTGCGCCTTGTAGGCGTCGACGTGCTTGTTCGAGCCCGGCACGTACGCGCCGATCTGCATGAGGTCCGCCGCCTCCTCGTACGCCGCCAGCATCTCGCGGAGCCGCGACGCGGCCTGCGTGTGCTCCTTCGTCGAGACGTCGCGCGCGACACGTGACACGCTCTTCAGCACGTCGATCGCCGGGTGGTGGTTCTTGTCCGCGAGGCGGCGCGTCAGGACGATGTGACCGTCGAGGATGCCGCGCACCGTGTCGGCGATCGGATCGTTCATGTCGTCGCCCTCGACGAGGACGGTGTAGACCGCGGTGATCGAGCCCGCCCCCGCGTCGCGGCCCGCGCGCTCGAGGAGGAGCGGGATCGACGCGAACACCGTCGGCGTGTAGCCCTTCGTCAGCGGCGGCTCGCCGGCGGCGAGGGAGGCCTCGCGCAGCGCCATCGCGAAGCGCGTGACCGAGTCCATCACGAGGAGCACCTTCTTGCCCTGCGCGCGGAAGTGCTCCGCGATCGCCGTCGCCCGCAGCGCGCCGCGCACGCGCACGAGCGGCGGCGCGTCGCTCGTCGCGGCGACGACGACACATCGATGCATCTTCTCCGGACCGATCGCGTGGCGGACGAAATCGCCGACCTCGCGGCCGCGCTCGCCGATGAGCGCCGCGACGATGACCTCCGCGTCCGCCTGCCGGCAGAGCATGCCGAGGAGCGTCGACTTGCCGACGCCGGTGCCCGCGAAGAGGCCGATGCGCTGCCCCTCGCCGAACGCGAGCGTCGAGTCGATCGCGCGGACGCCCGTGCCGAGCGGCGTGTCGATCGGGCGGCGCGCGAACGGCTGCGGCGGCTGGTTGTAGAGCGGAGCGCGACCGCCCACGCGCGGCGCGGGACGCGCGTCGAGCGGGTGGCCGAACGCGTCGATGACGCGGCCGAGCAGCGCCTCGCCGACCTCCGCCGACGCCTCGCTCGTGCGAAGGCGAACCCGCGTGCCGGGCGCGATGCCCGCCGTCGGACCGAGCGGCGCGGCGAGGAGCTTGCCGTCGCGGAAGCCGATCACCTCGAGCGTCAGCCTCCTCCCGTCCGCCTCCACCTCGAGCTCGCGACCGAGCGCCGCCTTGAGGCCGCTCACCTCGACGAGGAGCCCGACCACCTTGTCGACCTTGCCCTCGGCGCGCACGAGCGGCGCGCTCGCGACGACGTCCAGGTGGTGCGAGAGATCGATCATGACCCGACTCCGAGCGCGTCCGCGATCGCCGCCATGCGCGGCTCCGCGCCGACCTCCACCGTGCTGTCGCCCGCGCGCACGATCGCGCTCGCGCCGTCCTCCGCCAACGCGACCTCACCACCCGGCAACATCGCGAGCGCCTCGTCGATCCACGCCTGCATCAGCGCCGGATCGCTCTCGACCTCGCGGCCGACCACGCGCCGCGCGATCGCGAGCGCGAGCTTCACGATCGCGGGCTCGCTCTCCTCGATCACGCGCGCGCGCGTCGACGCGCTCTCCGCGACGACGCGGGCGAGCTCGCTCTGCAGCGCCGCGACCTCGCGCTCGAGCTCGAGCTCGCGCGTCGTCTGGATGTGGGGGCTTCCGCGGCGCGAAGAAGGCGGCGGAGGAACGGACGGGCGCATGCTCCGCGGCGGCGGCACCGACGCGATGAGCTGCACCGACGACGGCGGCGACGCCGGCCGCGACGGAGGCGACGACTCGACCTCGGTGACGGCGTCGGCGAGCGCTCGCATGCGGAGCCACGAGGGCTTCGCCATCCGCGGCGCGCCCGGCGACATCCAGGGCGCTTTCGGCTGCATCACTCTTCCTCGCGTCCGAGCGAGAGCTTGCCTTCCTCTTCGAGCTTGAGCGCCGCGTCGATGATCTCGCGACGCGCGGCCTCGACGTCCGCCTTGCGGACGTGCCCCATGTTCGCGAGGTCGTCGCGGATGAGGTCCGCCGCGCGGCTCGAGAGGCCCGAGAAGATCGCGGCCATGACCTCCTCCGGCGCGTTCCGCAGCGCGATCGTGAGCCGATCGGTCGCGACCTCGCGGAGGAGCGTGCGCATCGCCTTCGAGTCGAGGCGCGCGAGGTCGTCGAACGTGAACATCGCCTGCTTGATGATCGCGGCGAGCTCGGGGTCCTCCGCTTCGAGCTCGGAGAGGATCGCGGCCGATGCGGCCTTCGACGTGCCGTTGAGGAGCTCGGCCGCCTTCGCGACGCCGTCGACGGTGACGAGCGTGCTCGCCTCCGAGTCGGGGAGCTGCGCCGCGAGCGCGGCGGCGACGTCCTCGATGACGCTCGCGGGGAGCTGCTTCATGCGCCCCATCTGCAGCACGATCGGCGCCTTGCTCGCGTCGTCGAGCACCGCGAGGATCTCCGCCGCCGCGCTCGGGTCCATCATCGAGAGCACCGCCGCCGCGAGCTGCGGAGGCTCGCTCGCGAGGAGGCTCGCCACGTCCTCGGACGCGGCCGTCTCGAGCTTCACGAGCGGCGACGTCGCGCCGTGCTCCTCGAAGAGCGCGCGCGCGCGGTCCTCGCCGATCGAGCCCGCCGAGAGCCGGCGCAGGTAACCGAGGCCCCCGCGCGGCACCGCGACCGCGGTGTTCGCCTTCTCGAGGAACTCCTTGAAGGTGCGATTCACCGCGTCCTTCGGGACGACCCGCATCGTCGACGCGACCGAGCGGAGCTTCTTGAGGTCGTCCTCGGAGAGCTCGTCGACGATGGGGCGCGCCACTTCTTCGTCGAGCGAGAGGAGGAAGAGCACCGCCTTCTCCGCGTTCGTGATCTGCGTCGTCATCGAACCGTCATCACTTCAGGAATCGAGCCAGCGCCGAGTGTCAGCGCCATGACGCCTCGCTCAGGCCGCTTCCTCGCGGACGCCGGCGGCCTCGCTCGCGGTGCCGAGCCAGCCCTTCACGATGAGCGCCGCGGTGGACGGGTCGAGGAGCGCGCGCTCGCGCACGAGCTGCTTCAGGTCGTCGGCCGAGGTCTCGTTTTCTTCCTCGTTCTTGCCCAGGATCTCGACCGTCACCTGCTCGGCGGAGGCCTTCTCCTTCGCCGCCACGAGCGCGAGCGCTTCGCTCACCGCGCGCGCCTTCTTCCGGCTCCGCTTCACCATGAGCGCGACGAGGACGAGGAAGAGCAGCGCGCCGCCGGCGAGCGGACCGACGTGGAGCGGGTTCTTCAGGTCGATCGGGAGCTTCGTCGTCGGCGCCGGCGGCGCCGGCGGCTCGGCGACCACGAGGAAGGGCACCGCCTCGACCGTGACCGCGTCGCCGCGGCGCTCGTCGAAGCCGACCGCGCTGCGGACGAGCCCCGTGATCTTGTCGAGCTCCTCCTTCGAGCGGTTGCCGTCGATGACGACCGCGACGGTGAGCCGCTTCAACACACCGCCGGCGACGACGCGCTTCTCGCTCACGTGATCGACCTCGAAGTTCCGCGTGTGCTGCTCGCGCGTGGGGAGCGTGCCCTTCGCGACCTCGGGAGCGCCGCCGTCCGCGGCCTTCGCGCCCGCCGCCGAGCCGTTCGGGAGGTTCGACTCCGCCCCCGGCACGCCCGCGACCGGGGGCTCCTCGCCGGCCGTGCGCTCGATCGTCGACTCCTCGCTCCGCAGCGCCGTCCGCGACGGATCGTAGCGGTCCTCGACGTGCTCGACGCGCGCGGAGTCGATGTCGGCGGTGACCCGCACGTCGGCGTGGCCGGCGCCGGTGACCTTCTCGACGATGGCGCGGGCGCGCTCCTCGAGCGTGGCCTCGAGCGCGCGGGCCTTCGACTCCTTGTCGTCGTCGACGCCGATGCCGTCCTCGCCCGCGCGGCGCGGCCGATGGAGGACCTGGCCCTCCGTCGTCACGACCGCGACGCGATCGGGTGAGAGGCCCTGCACCGACGTCGCGACGAGGTGCACGATGCCGGCGACCTCGCCGCCGCCGAGCGCGCGGCCGCCGCGGAGCTTCAGGACGACGCTCGCGCTGGACGGCTCGTTCTTGCTCACGAACACGGATTTCTCGGGCAAGACGAGGTGGATGCGCGCGCTCTCGACCGCGCCGATCGCGCCGATCGTGCGGGAGAGCTCGCCCTCGAGCGCGCGGCGATACAGGATGCGCTGCTCGAAGTCGGTCGCGCCGAGGCGCATCTTGTCGAAGCTCTCGAAGCCTACGTTGCCGCCGCGCGGCAGCCCCTGCCCCGCGAGCTCGAGGCGCGTCTCGCGCACCTTGTCCTCCGGCACCTCGATGAGCGAGCCGTCGCCCTGGAGCCTGTACGGGACCTTGAGCTCCTTGAGCTTGGTGACGACCACCGCCGCGTCGTCGCGATCGAGGTTCGTGAAGAGCGGGGCGTACGGCGGCTCCGCGTGGTGGAACGCGAAGAAGCCGCCGATCGTAAGGGCGCCGATGAGCGTGAACAGCGCCGCCATGCGCGCTCCGCTCGACATCGACCTGATCTTCGCCACGACCTTCTCGAGGACGGGCTTCGCCGGCCCGGCCTTCGCGACGAGGTTGTCGACGACTCCCGTACCCTCAGACATTGATCCTCCAGAGCTCGTGGAACGCGTCCATGAGCTTGTCCCTGACCGAGCCGACGAGCCTCATCGAGATGTCGGCTTCCTTCATCGTGATCATCGTGCCGTGCAGGTCGTCCGACGTGCCGGCCGCGAGCGCCTCGGCCTTCGCCATCGCCTCGCGCTCCTTGTCACTCGCGGCCATCGCCGTGTCTTCGAGGACCTTCCCGAACGACGGCCCGGTGACGTGCTCGCTCTTCTTTGCTTCCGGCGTGCCAGGCTCGCCGCCGATCTGCAGCTCCTGGCGGCGCTCGATCGCGGCCTGGCGCATCATGCTGGCGTAGCCGGAAGACTCGATTTTCACGGTTACTTCCCGATGCGGAGGGCCGCGCGGGCCATCGCCTTGAGCGACTCGATCGAGGTGATCCCCGCCTCGTAGGCGCGGGAGGCAGTCATCATGTTGACCATCTCCGTCACCGTGTTGACGTTGGGGTACTCGACGTAACCCTCCGGATTTGCGTCGGGATGTCCCGGCTCGTACACCATCGTCCCCGGGCTCTGGTCGGGCCGGACCTCGGCCAGGCGGACCGTCTCGATCTTCCGGAGGACAGGGTCGCGGGTCGCGGAATTCAGCGGTTTCGCCTCGAAGACCGGATCGAGCCGCTTGTAGGGGCCGCCCTCCTCGGTCCGCGTCGTGCGAGCGTTCGCGAGGTTGCCGGCGGTGATGTTCATGCGGCTGCGCTCCGCCGAGAGGCCGGAGGCCGCGACTTCCATCGCCGAGAAGACACCCGCGTGGTTGGCGGCACCGATCTTCATCAGCCGTGCTTCCCGTCGGAGGCGGCCCACGCGAGCGACGCGAGCTCGCTCGAGGCGAGCTGGGCGAGCATGTCGTACCGCATCTGGTTCGAGGCGATCTTCACGGCCTCGCGATCGAGGTCGACGCCGTTCTCGTCGCCGCCGGCGGCCGCGCCCGGGTCCTCGATCACCTTTCCGTGAATTTCTCCTCCAGGAGTCGCCCCGATGGACGTTCCGGCGTTCGTGGCCGCCATCGCGACGTGGAGCTGTCCGGCGAAATTCACGTTTCGCTCGAGATCCACGGGCTTGTAGCCCGGGGTGTCGATGTGGGCGAGGTTCGACGTGAGCAGGTTGTGCCGGTCGAGGTGGTAGTCGAGCGCGCCGCGGAGATGCTCGACGCTATCGAGGAGGGCCATGCGGTCCCCTCGTCCATGAACCGTTCCATCGCTCCTCGTCGCCCGAGCGTCATGGAACCGGCGCTCCGCGATGGCTCGGTCGTTGCGATGGGCCCCCCGCGATGCTCAAGCTGACCCGTCTCGACCACCGCACGGTGGCGATCAACCCCGACCACATCGCGTGGGTCGAGGCCACCCCGGATACGACGCTCTGTCTGATCGGTGACCGCAAGATCATCGTCCGCGAATCGCTGGACGAGGTGATCGAGCGCTTCACCACCGCGCGCGCCAAGATGGGCGGGACCGGGCCGATCAACGTCCCTTCGATGCCGCCGCCGTCGTCGAGCGGCCGGCGCAGCCTCCAGCCTTCGCGCCCCTCCGGCGCGTTCAACCGGCCCGCGCTCGACGCCGCGATGATCGCGCCGTCGATCATCGACGAGGACGGCTGAGATGCGCCCCGGCGCCCTCATCGGCATCCTCATCGCGGTCGGCTGCATCGTCGGCGGCAACATCTGGGAAGGCGGCCACGTCGGCGCGCTGGTCGGCGGCCCCGCCTTCCTCATCGTCATCGGCGGCACGGTCGGCGCGATCGTCGTCCAGTACCCCTTCAGCGACATCAAGACGGGCCTCCGCCTGATGGCGGGCCTCTTCAAGCCGCACAAGCTGAACGGCGAGAAGCTCGTCGAGGAGATCGTCGACTACGCGAACCGCGCGCGCCGCGACGGCATCCTCGCGCTCGAGAAGGTCGGCGAGCAGGCGTCGGATCCCTTCCTCAAGAAGGCGCTCATGATGGCGGTCGACGGCGTCGACTCCCAGACGCTGCGCGAGACGCTCGAGGTGACGATCGGCGTCGAAGAGCATCACGCCGAGAACGGCGCGAAGGTGCTGGAAGCAGGCGGCGGCTACGCGCCGACCGTCGGCATCATCGGCGCCGTCCTCGGCCTCATCCACGTCATGAGCAACCTCTCCGACATCGCCGCGGTCGGCGTCGGCATCGCCGGCGCGTTCGTCGCGACGATCTACGGCGTCGCGTTCGCGAACTTGATCTGCCTCCCGATGGCGGCGCGGATCAAGCTCGACATCGCCGAGACGGCGAAGCTCCGCGAGATGGAGCTCACCGGCGTCCTCGCGATCCAGGCCGGCCTCAACCCGAAGCTCGTTCGCGACCGCCTCGTCCAGTTCCTCGGCGACCACGGCGGCCACGGCGAGAAGAAGAAGTAGGCGCCGATGGCCCGGAAAAAGAAGCATCCGGAGCACGTGAACCACGAGCGATGGCTCGTGAGCTTCGCCGACTTCATGACGCTCCTGATGGCGTTCTTCGTCGTCATGTTCGCGGTGTCGCAGGTCGACTCCAAGAAGGTCGGCCGCTTCACCGAGCAGTTCTCGAAGGCGGTCGGCATCGACATGTTCCCGCAGCCGGGCAAGGGCCTCATGACCGGCGCGCTGGAGGGGTCCATCGTCGAGACCGACAACCAGCCCACCGCCGGCAAGGGCCCTGGCCAGGGCGCGCTCCCCGAGGAGCTCGCCGCGATCCGCAACGCGCTCGTGAGCACGAAGGACGACGACGCGGAGCTCGCGAAGGTCCAGATCATCGCGCGCCGCAACGAGCTCGTGCTGCGTCTGTCGGACAACCTGTTCTTCGAGACCGGGACCGACACGCTCGAGCCGAACGCGAAGGCGGTCGTCGTCAAGCTGGCGCACGAGCTGAAGGGACGGAAGGTCGACATCCGCGTCGAAGGGCACACCGACGTCCGCCCGATCAAGACGGCGCGCTTCCGCTCCAACTGGGACCTCTCCACCGCGCGCGCGACCACGATCGTCGCGGCGTTCATCGGCGAAGGGATCGCGCCGGACCGCCTCTCGGCCTCCGGCTACGGCGAGTTCCACCCCGTCGCCGACAACACGACCGACGAGGGCCGGAAGCAGAACCGCCGCGTCGACATCGTCGTGACGATCCCGGTCCCGCAGGCCGGCGACGAGCCCGAGCCGGCGCCGGCGCCCGCTCCAGCTTCGGCCCACGATTCGCATGAAGGTCATCCACGATGAGCCAACACACCGCCACCGCCACCGCCATGACGCCCGCCCCCGCCACCGAGCCGACGCGCACCACGACGCCGGAGGAGTGGCGCCGCGCCGCCGCGCGCGCGCGCTTCCTCGGCCGGAGCTCGGGGATGATGCCCGCGGTGCGCCCGACCGCGACGATGCCCGCGGTCCGCGCAGGCGCGCCGGGCCCTGGAAACACGAATGGCGCTCGCTGAGCGCCGCCGCGGGGGTCGGGCGCTCGCGGAGCGCCGCGCGGGTTGGGGGCTCGCGGTCTTGGCCGCGGCGCTGATCCTCTTCTCGAGCGGCGCCGCGCACGCGCAGAAGTGGGTGACGAGCGGCGTGACGCAGTTCTCGAGCGGGATCGAGGGCGGGGGAGGACGCGTCGCGACGATGGGGCGCGCGCAGACCCGCGCGCGCATCGGCGCGGACCTCTTCGTCGACGAGGATCCGCAGGACATCTTCGGCGCCGCCGTGATCGTCGCGGTCGAGCCGCGCTCCGCGTTCGGCCTCGACTTCCGCTACACGCGCGTCGTCGCGCAGCGCTTCGCCTTCAGCGGTGGCGCGATCGGCATCCTCCAGCCCGCGTCGCTCGTCGGCCCCGTCGCGGCCGCGGAGTACCGCATCCCGCTCGGCAAGGGCTTCGTGTTCACCGCCGGCCCGGAAGCCAACGTCTTCGTCGTCGGCACCGATCTGCCGGACCGCACCGTCATCTGGCAAGGCCTCTTCCTGGTAGGGATGCGTGTCTCTCTCTAGGTCAGGGGCTCCGCCCCCGACACCCCCGCGCGCGCGCGAACACGACCCGCGAAGACGCGGGTTGCTTCGCAACCGCTGTGGCGGTCGCGTTCGCGCGCCGGGCCTCGCGGTCGTCCTCGCGTTCGGGGTGGTCGTCGGGGCGTGTTCGGCGGGGGATGGGGCGTGTCTTCGGAAGACGGACTGCGATGCGCCGTATGCGTGTGTCGATGGGACGTGTCGGACGGACGAGGTGCTCGCGAGCTCGTCGGTGGTGGGCGACGCGGGAGCGTCAGACCAGTGACGGTCGACGGCCGGTTTGACGCTTTTTCTTGGGCACACGCTTCGCAGAGGAATGACGCATGTTCCGATCGCTGAATATCGCCGCCACGGGCATGGTCGCGCAGGAGACGAAGCTCGACACCATCTCGAACAACCTCGCGAACGTGAATACGACGGGGTACAAGCGCCAGGACGCGCAGTTCGAGGATCTGCTCTATCAGAACATCCGCGCGGCGGCGCCGACGCAGGGGGGAGGGGCGGCGCCGTCGGGGACGCAGGTCGGCACCGGCGTCCGCGTCGTGTCGACGTCGCGATCGTTCTCGCAGGGCGCGACGATCCAGACCGGCAACCAGCTCGACCTCGCGATCGAGGGCAACGGCTTCTTCACCGTGACGAAGCCGGACGGCACGATCGGCTTCACGCGCGCCGGCAACTTCAAGGTCGACGCGCAGGGCCGCGTCTGCACGAACGACGGCCTCTCGCTCGAGCCGCCGATCAACGTCCCGCCCGACACCGCGTCGATCTCGATCAGCTCCGACGGCACGATCAGCGCGACCTCGGCGAGCGCGCGCACGACGACGCAGCTCGGCCAGCTCCAGATCGCGACGTTCCCCAACCCGAACGGGCTCGAGGCGGTCGGCCACAACATGTTCGCGCCGACGCTCGCGTCCGGCGAGCCGATCAGCGGCAACCCGGGCATGGACGGCCGCGGCGCGATCCTCCAGGGCGCGCTCGAGGGATCGAACGTCGAGATGGTCGAGGAGATGGTCGGCATGATCCGCACGCAGCGCGCGTACGAGGTCAACTCCAAGGTCATCAGCGCGGCGGACGACATGCTCCGCAACGCGACGCAGGTGCGGTGAGCGGGATGAAGGTCTTCGCTGCGCTCGTCCTCGTCGCCGGCCTCGCGAACGCCGCGAAGGCCGCTCCCCCGGCGCCCGCCGCCGCCGCGACCACGCGCGTCGAGGTCAAAGGTCCGCGCGTCCGCGCGAAGGACATCTTCCCCGGCGCCGTCGCCGACGTCGACCTCGGCCCCACGCCGCCGATCGGCAGTACGCGCGTGATCGAGAAGGCCGACATCGAGAAGGCGTTCGCGGAGGCGAAGGCGCAGGCGCCGAAGAAGATCCCGAGCGCGGTGCGCGTGTCGCGGAAGACGCGGAAGCTCTCGGCGCTCGAGGTCGACGGCGCCGTCAAGTCGGCGCTCTCGACGCAGAAGCTCCCCCGCGGCGCCGAGCTCGTCAAGGTGCGCGCGAGCGCGGTCGAGGTCGCCGACGACTACCACCACGTGAACGTCGACCTGCCGCCAGTGCCGCGCCGCGCCGGTCCGACCACGGTGCAAGCGACGGTGACGTTCCTGAGCGAGAGCGCGGACACGCCGATCTTCCGCACGGTGGTGCCGCTCGACGTCTCGCTCCCGCCCGAGGCCGCGTTCGCGGACATCCCGCGGGGCGCGCCGATCACGATCGTCGTGAAGAAGGGCCTCGTCGAGGTGAGCGTGCCCGGCGTCGCCGCGCTCGACGCGGACGTCGGCGGCATCGTGCCGGTGACGCTGAAGCCCTCGGGGCGCATCGTTCGCTGCCGCGCCGTCGACAAGGACCACGCCGCCCTTCTGGAGGACTCGTGATGCGCCGGTCGCTCGGGCTCGTCCTGTTCGGCGTCGTCGCGCTCACCGGCTGCGGGCCGCGCCACGTCCAGCCCTTCACGCCCCGCCATCGCGTGTACGAGCCCGGCGCGTATGCGCAGGAGAGCGCGGCGGCGAAGCCCTCGAACGGCTCGCTTTTCAGCGAGGCGAACGGCGGCTGGCTCGAGGACACGCGCGCGGTGCGGGTCGGCGACTTCGTCGTCATCAAGATCGACGAGCAGGCCAACGCGAAGGGCAACTCGACGACGAACCTCTCGAAGGACTCGTCGACGACCGGCGGCGCGAGCGCGCTCCTCGGCCTCGTCCCCGCGCTGAAGAAGGCTTATCCCGACATCGATCCGACGAAGCTGATCGACATGGCGTCGAAATCGAATTTCGCCGGCGCCGGCGACACCGCGCGCAACGGCGAGCTCTCCGGCAACATCGCCGTCCGCGTCGCGAAAGAGATGCCGAACGGCGACCTGTTCCTCGAGGGCACGAAGGTCGTGCTCATCAACAACGAGGAGTACCACCTCTACGTCTCCGGCCTCATCCGCCGCGCCGACATCAAACAAGACAACAGCATCGCGTCGTCGAAGATCGCCGACGCCCAAATCGAGTTCACCGGCCGCGGCGACATCGCCGATCAACAGCGCAAAGGCTGGCTCGCCAAGCTCGTCGAAACCGTCAATCCTTTTTGAAAGTCTCCATGCGTCGTATTGCCTCTTTGGTCGTGTTTCTCGGCGTCGTGCTCGGGGTCGTGTTGCGGCCTGGGGAGGCGAGGGCGGAGCGGCTGCGGGATCTGGTGGATGCGGGGGGGGCGCGGGAGAACCAGCTCGTCGGGTATGGGCTCGTTACTGGGCTGAGTGGGACGGGGGATGACGTGAGCGTTCCGTTTACGTCGCAGTCGGTGTTGTCGATGTTGCGGCGGCTCGGGGTGCAGACGGACAGTAACCAGATCCGGCTCCGCAACGTCGCGGCCGTCATCGTCACCGCGAACATTCCGCCCTTCGCGAAGGCCGGCACGAAGATCGACATCAATGTTTCTTCGATCGGCAATGCCAAATCGCTCACCGGCGGCGTGCTGGTGCAGACGATGCTGAAGGGCGCGGACCAGAAGACCTACGCCGTCGCGCAGGGCGCGCTCGTCCTCGGCGGCTACGAGGCTCGAGGCGCGAGCGGCTCCTCGCAGAAGCAGGGCTCCCTCACCGCCGGGCGCATCCCCGAGGGCGCGATCGTCGAGCGCGAGATCCCCGCTCAGATCGTCGACAACGGCACGATCAAGCTCGAGCTCCGGACGCCGGGGTTCACCGTCGCGTCGCGCGTCGCCGAGGCGGTGAACGCGAAGTTCCCCGGCGCGGCCTCCCCCCTCGACGGCGGCGCCGTGCGGGTGAAGGTGCCGGCCGGCTTCGAGAACAAGACCGTCGACCTCATGGCGCAGCTCGAGGACATCGAGGTCACCCCCGTCCGCCGCGCGCGCGTCGTCATCAACGAGCGGAGCGGCACCATCGTCGCCGGCGGCGACGTGCGCCTCGCGCCCGCGGTCATCGTGCACGGCAACCTCACGATCACGGTGAAGGAGACGCCGATCGCGTCGCAGCCGCAGGCCATGTTCGGCACCGGCAGGACCGAGGTGCTCCAGCGCTCCGACATCAAGACGGAGGAGAAGAAGGACGTGACCTACATGAAGGGCGCGCCCACGCTCGCCGACGTGTCCGCCGCGCTCGGCGCGCTCGGCCTCTCGCCGCGCGAGCTCGCCGGCGTCCTCCAGGCCCTCCGCGCCGCGAACGCGCTCGAGGCGGAGCTGGTGGTCCAGTGAGCTTCAAGGTCCAGGCGCCGCCGCTCGCGCAGAACGTCCAGCAAACCAAGGACACTTCCGACGCGAAGAAGGCGGAAGACGCGAAGAAGGTCGGCCGCGACTTCGAGGCGATCCTCGTGCGGCAGATGCTCTCGAACGTCCACGTCGGCGGCAAAGGCGGCTACGGCGACATGGCGAGCGAGGCCTTCGCGTCGGCGGTGACGGCGGGTGGCGGCCTCGGCTTCGGCCGCATGATCGCGGATCAGCTCGCGAAAGCGGCGCTCGAGAAGAGCTGAGAAAAAAGAAGCGAATCTTCCTCAAGGTCCGGCGAAAGCCGCCGTTCCTCCGAGTGAGAGCAAGACGATGCGAATCACCGACCGATACCAGAGCACGATCGAGCGAGTCGCGCCGGCGAAGCCCGTCCTTGCCACGTCGACGACGACCGCGACGACGGCCACGGCGGACCGCGCGTCGATCCTCGACATCCACATGTCGGCCCAGGCGCAGGAGCTCTCGAACCGCGCCGCCGGCGTGGAGCACCTCAAGCGTCAGATCGCGAACGGCACCTTCAAGGTCGATCCCGACGTCATCGCCTCGAAGATCGTCGGAGGCGACGAATGAGCCCGCAGGAGCTCCTCGTGCAGATGCGCCAGGCGCTCGCCGAGGAGCGCGACGCCATCCGGCGCCTCGACGTCAAAGGGGTGACCGCGGCCAGCGCGGCGAAGGAGGCGATCCTCGCGCGCGTGATGGCCGCGCCGGAGCACGAGCACAAGAAGGAGCTCGCGAGCGCGCTCCTCGAGCTGAAGGGCGAGCTCCGGCAGAACCTCGTCCTGCTCGCGCACGCGCGCGACTACCTCCGCGACGCGATCGCGCTCTGCGCCTCCGCGAAGCCGGCGCGACCGCGGCTCCAGGCGAGCCTGTGACATGAGCCTCTTCGGCCTGATGGGGACCGCGCGCAGCGGCATCACCGCCGCGAGCGCCGCGCTCCAGACGACGGGCAACAACGTCGCGAACGTCGCGACCCCGGGTTACGCCCGGCGTACGGCGGTCCTCGAGACGGCGACGGCGGGCGGCGGTGTGCGTTACGCACAGACCGTCCGCACCGTCGATCGTTTCGCGCAGGCGCACGTCGTCGACCAGAAGGCCAAGCAAGGCGCCGCCCGCGCGCGGAGCGACGCGCTCGCCGAGCTCGAGGCCACGATCGCTCCGCCGGACGGCTCGTTCGGCGACAAGGCGCTCGCGCTGGTGAAGGCGTTCAACGCCCTCACCGCGTTCCCGATCGACCCCGCGCTCCGCGCCGACGTCCTCGCCAAGACCGAGAACCTCGCCGCCGCGCTCCGGTCCACCGCCGCCTCGATCAACGCGCAGTCGGAGAGCCTGCTCGGCCGCGCCGGCGACGTCACGGTGGAGGTGAACGCGAACCTGAAGCGGATCGCCGATCTGAACAAGCAGATCGCGATCGCGCAGGCGAGCGGCGGCGACGCGGGGGCGCTCCGCGACCAGCGCGATCAGGTGATCAACGGCGTCGGCGAGCGCCTCGGCGCGAAGGCGATCGAAGACGAGAACGGTCAGGTCACGCTCTTCGCGGCGGGCGCGGTCCTCGTCTCGGGCAACGACGCGTCGCAGCTCTCGATCGATCTCGACCCGAGCACGGGCGCGATGCGCTTCTACGCACAGCCCAAGGGCGGCACGAAGCAGGAGATCACCGCCCGCGTCGACACCGGCACGCTCGGCGGCCTCCGCGAGGCGCGCGACACCGACCTCGCGAAGACGATGGCGAACCTCGACTCCTACGCCTTCGACGTCGCGAACGCCTTCAACGCCGTGCACGAGAAGGGCGTCGGCCTCGACGGCGCCGGCGACCGCGCGCTCTTCGCCGTCTCCGGCGCCGAGAAGGGCGCCGCCGCGAGCCTGTCGCTGAACCCCGATCTCGCCGGCCACCCCGAGCGCATCGGCGCCTCCGACGCGGCGGGCAACCTCCCGGGCGGCAACGTCGTCGCGCTCGAGCTCGCGGGGCTCTCCGACACGCACGCGTTCGGCGGCGCCACGCTCCCCGATCGCTACGCCGCGATGGCGACCGACATCGGCTTCCGCAAGGCCGGCGCCGACGCGGAGGTGCAGCTGCGCACCGACACGCTCGCCGTCGCGCAGGCGCTCTCCGACAGCGCGAACGGCGTCTCGCTCGACGAGGAGATGGTCAACCTCACCCAATACCAGCGCGCGTTCGAGGCCGCCTCGCGCGTGATGCGGACCGCCGACGAGCTCCTGCAAACACTCCTCAATGCCATCTAACGACTGACCGTTATCCAATTAGCCATTAGCCATTAGCCATTAGCCATTAGCCATGCGCGTCACCGAACGTTCCCGCATCGAAGGACTCACCCTCGCGCAGAGCCGGGCCGCGTCCCGGCTCGAGAAGGCGACCCGCATCGCGGCGGACGGCTCGAACGTGACCAAGCCCTCGGACGATCCCGCGGCCTGGGGCGCCAAGATCCGGCGCGACTACGACCTCGCGATGCTGGAGACGCGCGCGCAGACCGCGTCGCGCACGCAGGGCGAGCTCGAGATCGCCAACAACGCGCTCTCGGCGGGCGTGGACATCATGGTGCGCGCGCGGGAGGCGGCGGCCCTCGGCGCGAACGCGACCGCGAGCCCCGAGACGCGCAAGCTCCTCGCGCAGGACGTCCGCGCGATGCGCGCCGAGCTGATGAGCGTCGGGAATACCAAATACGGCGACCGCTACATCTTCAGCGGCACGAAGTCGGACACGATCCCGTTCGAGCTCGCGACGGGGGCGTTCAAGGGCAACGACCAGGTCATCAGCGTCCCGGTCATGGACGGCGTGCACCTCCCCGCCAACGTGAGCGGCGCGAAGGCCTTCACCGCCGCCGGCGGGCGCGACGTCTTCGCCGACCTCGAAGAGCTCGCGAACGCGCTCGACGCGAACGATCAGGACCGCATCCAGGCCACGATCGTGCACCTCCAGAGCGGCCACGATCAGCTCGTGCGCACGCAGGTCGAGGCCGGCTACGGCGCGCGCCGCTTCGCCGACGCGATCGACGTCCTCGCCAACACGAAGGGCGTCGTCGCCGAGCGCGAAGCGAGGGAGATCGAGGGCGACCCCGCCGCCCAGATCACGGAGCTCCAGCTCGCGCGCACGGCCTACGAGCGCAGCATCGCGGTGACGAAACAGATCCTTTCCCTCAACACGCACGGTTGACGATGCCCACCCTACCGCTGACCAAAGAGCTACTCCTCGAGACCCTCCGCGCGATCCTGCTCGAGGAGCGCGACGCGATCCGGCGCCTGGACGCGGACGGCATGGATCGCGCGAGCGACGCGAAGGAGGCCGTGCTCGCGCGGCTCCACGAGACGCCGCACGAGGACCGCGGCCCGCTCATCGAGGCGCTCGCAGAGCTCCAGCCCGAGCTCCGCCACAACATGATCCTGTTCACACACGCGGCCGCGTTCATCGCCGCGGAGAAGCGCGACCGCGCGAAGACGCCGTCGCTCCGCAAAGCAAGCTAGACGAGCTAGCTGATCAGCTCGACGAGGATCGCGGCGGCCGTCATGAACACGAAGACGAGGCCGAACGTCTTGGTGTGCTTGGCGATGAAGGTCCGTTGGTCGATCATGATGGGAATCTAGGGACGACCGAGCGCCGGGACCGTCCTCTTCGGCGGACACTGCGGCCACGGAATGGGGTCTTCAGCGGCAGGCGGATCGCTCCTACGTCTCGTGGGAGGAAGGAGCCCGCATGAGGATCGAAGTCCGCGCCTCCAACGTCGCGATCTCGGAGGCGCTCGCGCTGCACATTCGACGCAAGCTCGAGCTCGCGCTCCGGCGCCACGCCGTGCGCGTCGAGGACGTCGTCGTCCGCCTCGTCGACCAGAACGGTCCGAAGGGTGGACCGGACAAGCGTTGCACGATGTCGGCGCATCTCTCGTCGCCGGTCGAGAGCGTGCTCGCGGCGGCGACGGACGCCGACGCTTACGTCGCCGTCGGGCACGCGGCGGCGCGGCTCGGCGCGCGCGCCACGCGGGCCATTCGCCGTGACCGGCGGCCGAGCCGCGCCCGGCGGCCGAGCCGCGCCCGGCGGCCGAGCCGTCGCGCACGGCTCGAGGCCGCCGCCGCGGACGAGGCGTGAGGCGCGAGCTAGAGCTCGATCTTCGTGGTCTCGGCGTCGTCCAGCTCCTGCACGGCGTCGTCGCGCTCGCGTTGCTCGTCGTCCTCTGCGACGGGGCGTGCACGTGGCTCGCGACGACCGCCGGCGCCGTCGTCGCGCTGAGCCACGTCGCGCTCGCCCTTCGGCTGCACGCAGGTAGGGGGCTCGTTCGTCGTGAGCTCTTCGCTCTGCGCGCGACGGCGGTCGTCGAAGCGCCGCGCGCGCACCCGTACCGAACGGCGGCGTGCCCGCGTCACTTCCGGCGCGAGAAGGTCGCCTGCACCTCGATGCCCTCGCGGAGGCGGCAGCGCGGCGCGGCCTGCGACGGAAGCGAGAAGCTCCCGGCGTCGCAGTAGTGCGCGATCGTCGCGCAATGCGCGGCGGTGAGGTCCGCCGCGCACTCCTCGAGCTGCTCGCGGGTGAGGCCGCCGCCGAGAAACTCGATCTGCGCGCGCGGAAAGACACGGAGCTGCGAGCCGCAGACCTCCCACGCCTGGGTGGAGACGAGCTGGAAGTTCCCCGCGAGCGCCCCGCTGCCGGCGGCGATCACCGTCGCGCGGATGTCGTCGCCGGCGGGGACGTCACGCGAGAGCACGTAGCCGGTCGCGTCGTGCGCGGCCTTCGCCTGCACCACCGTCTCGAGCTCGTCGTCGAAGGCGGGGCGCGGGAACGCGGCGCCGGGGATGCACGCGGGTCCGCCGTGGACGGTCGCGTCGATCGCGATCCCCTCCTTCAGCAGACACCGCGGCGCCGCGCCCGGCGGGAGCTCGAACGACCGCGGCTCGCAGTAATGCGCGATCGTCGCGCACTCGGGGCGCGTGAGGTCTTCGGCGCAGCCCTCGAGCTGCGCCGCCGTCAGACCGCCGCCACCGAACACGGCGTGCGCCTTGGGCGCGACGACGATCGCGCCGCCGCAGTGGCGCCAGTCCTCGTCCGCGATCCGCTGGACGTTCCCCGCGCGCTCACCGCTGCCGAGCGCGAGGAGCGTGACCGGGTCCTTCGTCGCGTCGGCGAAGAGGTCCTTGCCGATCAGGACGCCCGTCTTCACATAGGGCGCGCGGGCGGAGGCGACGACGCCGATCTCTTCCTCGAAGCCGGGGCTGCGGAACGCCTTGCCGGGGGTGCACATCGGCGCGGTCTGATCCGCGCTGTCCTCCGCGACCTCTTCGCCGGCGGGCGGCGACGAGCAAGCGACGAGCGAGAGCGAGACGATCGAAGAAGCAACGAAGAAGAACGAACGAGCAAGCATGACCCCAACCTCCGCCCGGGCATCACGCACGAAGCAGGCCGCACATCGCCCTACGTGGGATCGCGCACTTGAGGCACGCAGACCTCGCCCTGGCGGCCTCCGCGCCGAGGCCGGGTCGATCTACGGATCGCGCGCGGGCCTTCTCCAGAGGAGCGAGAGATCGAGCTCGATCGCGTCGAACGGCTCCGCGCGCACCACCGCGTCACCTTCGTATTCGCCGACCTCGACCCAGCGGCCGCCTTCGAGCCGATAGACCTCGACCAGCTTCTCGCGCGGATCGACGAGCCAGTAGTGACCGACCGACTCACGCCGGTAGATGCGCCGCTTCTTCCCGCGGTCGATCGCCTCGGTGCTGTCGGAGAGCACCTCGCAGACCCAATCCGGAGCGACGGAAATCGCGGCCGGCGCCTCGTCGCTGAAGACATCGGCAGGCAAGCGGCCGGCGCGCCAGCCGGCGATGTCGGGATCGACGATGTCCGGTCTCCGACCGAGGTGAAGCTCCGGTTCGTAGAGGAACGTCCAGCCGCCCGGCCCTCCGCGACCGTGATCGAACGGACCGCGAAGCTCTCCGAATAGCTCCCCCGCCGCGCGTGCATGACGAGGCCGGGGCCGCGGCGTGAGGTAAAGCTCGCCGTCGAGGACCTCGGCGTACACGTTCTCGGGCGCGTTCCGATAGCCGGCCACGACCTCCGGCCGCAGGTTCGGGAACACTGCGTCGGGCGCGCTGGTCACGCTACTTCTCGTAGGCGTCTTTGAAGCCGCTCGGGGTGGGTGACGGGTCCGGCTTCGGGGCGGGCTTCGGCGAAGGCGACGGCGCGACGGTGTTCCCCGCCTTCGTGAGCTTCGCGTCGAGGGTCTTTTCGTTCGGCTTCACCGTGCGCGTCTCCGGCTTGAAGCCCTTCGCCTCGAGCAGCAGCTTGTGCGGCTTCGTCGCGTCGTCGCCCTTGAAGGTCACTTCGCACGGCGTCTTCGCGCAGAGCTCCTTGCCGCCCTCGTGCACGCTCGCGCCGGGCGGCTCGCTCGTCACGCGGATCGTGATCGTCTTTTCCGGCTTCTCCGGTTTTACCGGCAAAGACGCGGATGTGGCGGCGGACGCCGAGGCCGAAGGCAGCACCGGCGGGAGCACGGGCGGCGGGACCACCGGCGGCTCGACGCTCGGCGGCGCGACCGAGCCCGGCGCCGGAGGCAGCGTCTGCGCGGTGTAGTGGAACGCGAGCATGCCGAGGCCGCCGCCGACGCCGGCCGCGACGAGGATGCCGAAGACGACCCAGATCTTCGAGCGCGGGCGCGCCTCCACCACGCCCGAGTAGTCCGCGACCTGCTCCGCGCGGATCATCCCCATGCCCGTGTGCGAGCCGGTCACGCCGGGCGTGGAGCGGTACGCCGGGCGCATCGGCGGCGGCGGGCCCGTCGCCGACACCGCCGGCGGATAACCGGACTGCGCCGCCGCGGCCGCGGCCTTGAGCGAGGCCGACGCGCGCGCGCCGTAGACCGCGAGGCCCGGCGGGACCGGGGCCGGGCTCGGCGTCGGGAGCCACGGCGGAGGCGGCGGCTGGCTGATGCGCATCGGCGGCGGCGGGCCCGTGTTGTTCACCGAGTACGCGCCGGTCGCGCCCGGGTGCGCCACGATCTGGCCCGTCATCGAGCCGCCGTGCGCGCGGCGGATCGCCTGGAGGAGCTCGTCCATCGTCGAGAAGCGCTGGCTCGGCTCCTTCGAGATGCAGCACATGATGATCTCCTCGAACGCGGGCGAGCAGAGGAGGTTCGGGTTCACCTCGCGCATCGGCGGCGGCGGCTCGCCGACGTGCGCCATCAGGATGTTCACGCTCGTCGCGCGCTCGAACGGGACCTTCCCCGCGAGCATCTCGTACATGATGATGCCGAGCGAATAGATGTCCGTGCGCTCGTCGACGTGACCGCCCTGGATCTGCTCCGGCGCCATGTACTTCGGCGAGCCCATGAAGAGGCCGGTCTGCGTGAGCTGCTCCTCCGGGCGCTCGCCGAGGTGCTTCACGAGACCGAAGTCGAGGACCTTCACGAAGTCCTCGTCGTCCTCCGTCGGCGGCGGGATCGTGCCGTTCACGTCGGGCGCGCGCGTCGACGGACGGGTGAGGAAGATGTTCGCGGGCTTGAGGTCGCGATGGATGACGCCGAGGTGGTGCGCCTCGCGGAGGGCGCGGCACACTTGCGAGGCGATGCGGCCGGCGCGGATCTCGTGGAACACGCCCGCCTCGCGGAGCGCCTGGTGGAGCGTCTTGCCCTCCAGGTACTCCATGACCATGAAGAGGATGTCGTCCTCGGTCTTGCCGTAGTCGAAGATCGTGACCGAGTTCGGGTGCGTGATCTTCGAGGTGACGCTCGCCTCGCGGAAGAAGCGGCGATGGAACTCGGGATCGGCGTCGCCGCTGTAGTTCGGGTTGAGGACCTTGATCGCGCACAAGCGCCCGAGCGGCGCCTGCTCCGCGCGATAGACCTTCCCCATCCCTCCGCGCGCGATGAGGTGCGTGATCTTGTAGCGGTCCGAGATCACGCGGCCGATCAGAGGGTCAGGCGCCCCCGATTTCGTCGCCGGCTTGTGCTCGGACATGGAAGAAATCCCTGAGAAAAATAGGCTACGGCTTCGTGTAAGTGTGCCTGCCTGGGTGAGGGGTGTCAACGAAGCGACCCCGAGGAAACGGGGGCGGAAACAGGACCGAGACGACGCGCGTGCAAGCCTTCTTTTCCAAGGGATCGCGCCTCTGTTACGGTTCCACGCCGAGATGCGCTCCTCCCCCGTCAGGCTCCTCCTCGTCGCCGTGCTCGCGACGCTCGTCTCCCTCGTCACCACCGCCGACGCGGCGGTCGGCTCCTGGCAGCTGAAGAGCCGCGAGGCGCAGGAGGTCTCCGGCGCGTGGCACATCTACGCGAAGATCGAGCTCCCGAAGGCGCCGCTCACCGCCCACCAGACGATGCGCTTCGTCTTCACGAAGACGATGGTCTACGAGCGCTCGCTCATCGACGGTCACGCCGAGCCCGTCATCAACCGCCAGTCGCTCACCGGCCAGTCGCCGAGCACCGAGAGCCTCGACGTGAACTTCAGCGACGCGACCGGCAAGATCTTCAAGGGCACGAACTTCGACTTCGGCCTCACCCGCGTCCGCGGCTACGAGGCCGGCGAGTATTCGGTGGAGCTCCGCACGTCGGACAACACGATCATCGGCGGCAAGCAGACGCTGATCCTCAAGGGCGACAACCCCGTCGTCGACCGCCGCTCGATGGCGTTCAACGCGAAGGACCCGAAGGTCAAGAAGATCGAGGGCTACGACGCCGGGTCGAACCAGGCGATGAACGACTCGAACGAGCTCCCCGCGAACAACAACGCCGGCGCGCCGGGCGAGGTCACGCCCACCGGCACCGCGACCGGCTTCGTCCCGAAGGAGGGCCTCCAGGAGACGGAGGAGGAGAAGATCAAGACGAAGCCGGGCGGCTGCGGCTGCGAGACGGTGGGGGCGCGGAGCCCCGCGAGCGCGCTCGTCCTCTTCCTCCCGATCGCCGCCGCCGGCGTCGTCTCGTATCGCCGCCGTCGCCGCGCGTGACCCCGCACGACGCCATCCAACGCGCCGAGCGCGGCGACCTCCTCCCGGTGTGGCTCCTCACCGGCGAGGAGCGGTTGCTCCGCGATCAGGCCCTCGCCGCGATCGCGAAGGCCGCGCTCGCGGGCGGCCTCGCGGAGCTGAACCTCGACAAGTACACCGCCGGCGAGACGAGCATCGACAAGGTGCTCGCCGCGACGAAGACGGTGCCGATGATGGCGAAGCGCCGCGTCGTCATCGTGCGCGGGCTCGAGCGCTGGGACAACGCGAACGCGAGCGCCGGCGACGACGAAGGAAAGGCCGACATCAAGGCGCTGCCGCCGCTCGATCGCCTCGCCGAATACGCGAAGGCGCCGATCGACACGACCTGCCTCGTCCTCGTCGCGGAGAAGCTCGACGGCCGCCGCAAGCTCGTCACGCTCGCGAAGAAGAGCGGCTTCCAGGTCGACTGCGCCACCGTCGAGAGCCGTCAGCTCCCGGGCTGGATCGCGGCGCGCGCCGATCAGAAGGGCCACGCGATCGATCGCGACGTGTGCGAGCTCATCGCGCAGATCGCGGGCCCCGATCTCTCGTACCTCGACGACGTGCTCGAGCGCCTCTCGCTCTACGTCGGGCGGAACGAGAGCGGCGGCAACCCGATCACCGAGGACGCGGTCGCGACCTGCGTGACGCGCGTGCGCCTCGCCGACACGTGGAAGCTCGTCGACGCGGCGAGCACGAAGGACCTCGGCAAGGTCCTCGCGCTCTTCGCCGACGTCTACGACCCGCGCGATCGCGGCCTCCCGCTCGTCGGCGCGATCGCGTGGTCGCTGCGGCAGCTCCTCAAGCTCGACTCCGCGCTCCGCGAAGGCGCGAGCATCGACGAAGCCGCGCGCCGCGCCGGGATCTACCCCGCGTTCCGCGCGCGCGACCACGCGAAGAAGCTGAAGGCGTTCCGCCCGCGTGAGCTCGAACGCTGGATCGTCGTCGTGCAGGAGACGGACGTCGCGCTCAAGAGCTCGCGCCGCTCCGCGGACGCCATCCTCGAGGAGATGTTCACGCGGCTCTGCCGGCGCTCGGCATGAAGCTCGGCGCGGGGGCGGCGCTCGGCGGCGTCACGCTGCTCGTCGTCGCGTGCAACGCGATCATCGCACGCGACGTCGTGCAGTGCCGCACGGACAAGGACTGCCAGACGCGCGCCGATCCCAACTTCGAGGGCTCCGCCTGCGTCGACGACGTGTGCATGGATCCGCTCTGGTGCGCGTCCGGCCAGGTGACGATCCCGCAGCAGGACGGATCGCGCTACGTCCGGACGCGCGTCCGCTTCTTCGACATCGCCGCGCTCGAGCCGGTCGAAGGCGCCGAGGTCCTCGTCTGTCCGGACACCGACGTCGACTGCTCGACGTCGGAGCCGATCGACGGGCCGCTCACGACCGACGCGCAAGGCTACGTCACGGCCGACGTCCCCTACGCGTTCAGGGGCACGTTCTACGTCGACAAGATGCCCGCGTCGTGGGACCCCGCCGTCCACAAGGGCGAGTTCATCAAGACGATCCTCCACAGCCGTCGCTTCAACACCGAAGACGAGCCGGCGGACCTCTCGATCGAGGCGTACCAGGCGGCGCGCCTCGCGACGCGGGGCGACCTGTCGACGTTGCTCGGTGACGTCAACCTGCCGTTCGTGGACGACAAGGCGATCGTGTTCGGAGCGGTCTACGACTGCAACGACCGGCCGCTCCCGGGCGCGAAGGTCGAGGGCGAGCCGGTCGACGCGACCCCGACCGCGACCGACGCGGGGCCGGACCGGCCGATCACGCCGTTCTACGACGTCAACGGCACGCCGACGCTGGGCGAGAAGGCGACCGGCAGCTCCGGGATCTTCGGCTTCTTCTTCGCGCCGCGCGGTCAGTTCGCGGTGAAGGTGCGGTACGGCCAGTTCGAATGGGCGGACGCCCGCGTCGTGCTCGTCGCGGGCAAGCTGACGACGCTGGGGGTACGGTACTCGCCGGGGGCGCTATGATCGCGCCGATGACGCGCGCGCCGCGCGAGATCGGTGGGTACCAGCTCGTGCGCCCCCTCGGTGAGGGCGGGATGGCGCGCGTGTACCTCGCGCTCTCGAAGCGCGCGGCGGGCTTCTCGAAGCTCATCGTCCTCAAGGTGCTGCGGCAGAGCGGAGAGGAGGACCCCGAGCTGCGGCGGATGTTCCTCGACGAGGCGCGCGTCGCGGCGCTCTTGTCGCATCCGAACGTCGTCCAGACGTACGAGGCCGGCGAAGACGCGGGCGAGCTGTACCTCGCGATGGAGTACCTCGAAGGCAAGGCGCTCAGCCAGATCCTCGCCGGCGACGGCTTCGAGCAGATCGATCGCGACGTCCACCTCCACGTCATCGCGGAGGGCCTCCTCGGCCTGCACTACGCCCACGACCTCGCCGACGTCGACGGGCGGCCGCTCCACGTCGTGCATCGAGACGTGTCTCCGCAGAACCTCTTCGTGACGTACGAAGGACAGGCCAAGCTCGTCGACTTCGGCATCGCGAAGATCTCCGGCTCGCAGAAGACCGAGTCGGGCGTGATCAAGGGCAAGGTCGGCTACATCGCGCCGGAGCTCCTCGCCGGGCGCGTCGTCGATCGCCGCGCGGACGTGTTCGCCGCCGGCGTCATGATCTGGGAGGCGCTCGCGTGCCGGAAGCTCGTGTCGCGGACGGAGGACGACATGAGCGCGCTCGCGCGCCGGCTCGACGGCCGCGATCCCTCGATCCGCAAGCACGCGCTGCCGGGGACGCCGCCGGCGCTGCTCGAGATCTGCGAGAAGGCGATGGCGCGCGAGCCCGAGGATCGCTACGCGACCGCGCTCGAGCTGCACGACGCGCTCGCGGGCTTCCTCTCCTCCGTGCGCCTCGAGCCGCGCGCCGTCGCGCGCATGATGCAGTCGCGGTTCGCGAAGCACCGCGCGGCGTCGAAGAAGGCGACCGAGGACGCGATCGCCACCGCCGGCCGCGACGGCGCGGAGGAGGGCGCGGCCCACACGGCGACGATGACCCTCGCCGCGAACCCGTCGGGGCCGCACCTCGCGCTGCCCGCGTCGACGCAGCTCCTCGCGCCGCCGCCGGTATCGAGCCGCCCCGCGCCGAGCGGGCCGCTCCCCCTCCATCCCGCGGCGCCATCGAGCCGGCCGGCGCCGTCGGTGTCGACCGCGGACGTGCAGGTCTCCGACCTGCGTCCTTCGCGCGCGCCGCAGCCGGCGAGCGGGCTCTCGATGATGAGCCTCGCCGTCGTCGGCGTGCTCATCGGCGTCGTCGCGGCGGGCAGCCTCATCGTCTGGCGCACCGCGGCCGAGAAGCCGCCGCCCGCCGTCGTCGAGGAGGTACGGCTCACGGTCGACGTGCAGCCCGCGAGCGCGGTCGTCACGCTCGACGGCAACGTGCAAAGTACACATTTTTCGCAGATGGTGCCGAAGGGCACGGTGCTCCAGCTCGAGGCGAAGGCGGACGGCTACGTGACGACGGCGCGCGAGCTCCGCGCCGACGCGGACACGAACCTCACGCTCGCGCTGGCGCGACAGGAGCCCGCGGCCGCGCCTTCCGCCGCCCAGCAGGAGCCCGCGGCCGCGCCGCGACCAGCGCCGAAGCCGCGCGGCAAGCCGAAGCCGGCGGGGCGCCCGATCGACGACGGCGATCCGTATCGATGAAGCGCGCGTCCGCCCTCCTCGTCGCCGCCGCGCTCTTCGCCGGCGCGGCGCACGCAGAGGCCGCGCCGACGAGCGCGCAGAAGGCGGGGCGCGCGCACTTCAAGAAGGGCGTCGAGCTCTATCGCAAGGGCGCGTACGCCCCCGCGCTCGCGGAGTTCAAGGAGGCGTACGCGCGCGCGCCGAGCCCGGTCATCCTCTTCAACATCGGTCAGGCGTGCGCCGAGCTGAAGGACTACGTCTGCGCGTACACGACCTTCGAGAAGTACGCCGCGACGCCGGGCGTGCCGCGCGCGAAGAAGGCGACCGCGCGCGAGGAGGTCAAGCGCCTCACCGCGCACGTCGCGTACCTGAACATCACGACGAGCGTCGACGGCGCGGCGGTGACGGTCGACGACGCGCCGGTCGGCACGAGCCCGCTCCCCGGTCCCGTCCTCGTCGCCGCCGGTCGCCGCACGGTCGCGGCGAGCAAGGACGCGCTCTTCCCCGCGCGCCAGGCGCTCGACGTCCCCGGCGATCTCCCCACCGTCGACGTGAAGCTCGATCTCGTCGAGCCTCCCGCCCCGCCGCCGGCGAAGGTGCTCTTCGTCACGAAGCCGGCGCCGCCGCAGGAAGAGAAGAGCCGCCTCCCGCTCTGGCTCGGGCTCGGCACGACCGGCGCGTTCGCCGCGACGACGACGGTGCTCGGCATCCTCACGCTGAGCGCGAAGAGCGAGCTCCTCGCGCGCTCGGAGCGCTTCGGCATCACGCAGGGCGATCTCGCCGCCGCCCAGTCGTACCAGAACGGCCTCGCGCTCGGCACCGACATCGCGCTCGGCGCCACGCTCCTCGCGGCGGGCATCACCACCGTCATCCTGCTCCTGCGCTGAGCTATGCTCGCAGGCGATGTTCGAAGGGACCAAGAGCCTCCAGTTCCGTCCGCGCAGCATCAAGCTCCGCGCCGCGACGCTGCGCGTGACGAAGGGTCCCGACACCGGCCGGACGGTGAAGCTCGATCAGCCGTCGTTCGTGATCGGCGTCGGCGAGTCCGCCGACTTCCGGCTCACCGATCCCGCCGTGTCGCGCGAGCATCTCCGCTTCGCGCTCATGCCGGCCGGCATCCGCGTGCGCGACGAGGGCAGCAAGAACGGCACCTATTGCGGCGGCCTCCGCGTCCACGACGTGCTCGTGACGAGCGACGTCGCCTTCAGCATCGGCGAGACGATGATCGCGGTCACGCTCGCGACGGAGTCGATCGAGCTGCCGCTCAGCACGAGCGATCGCTTCGGCGACGCGATCGGCGTCTCGGCCGCGATGCGCCACCTCTTCGCGCAGCTCGAGAAGGCGGCCGCGACCGACCTCACGATCCTGATCGAGGGCGAGAGCGGCGTCGGCAAGGACGTCCTCGCGCGCGCGGTCCACGCGAAGAGCGCGCGCGCGAACGAGCCGTTCGTCGTCGCCGACTGCAGCGCGATCCCGGAGCAGCTGATCGAGAGCGAGCTCTTCGGCCACGAGCGCGGCGCGTTCACCGGCGCCGATCGCGCGCGCAAGGGCGTCGTCGAAGAGGCGAACGGCGGCACGCTCTTCCTCGACGAGATCGGCGAGCTCCCGCTCGACATGCAGCCGAAGCTCCTCCGCGTGATGGAGCAGCGCGAGGTGCGCCCCGTCGGCTCGAGCGCGGTCCGCCCGATCAACGTGCGCTTCGTCGCGGCGACGAACCGCCGCCTCACCGAGGCCGCGCGCACGGGCGAGTTCCGGAGTGACCTCTTCTACCGCCTCGCCGTCATCCGCGCGTCGGTCCCGGCGCTGCGCGATCGCACCGACGACATCCTGCCGATCGCGCGCGCGATGCTGCGCTCGCTGAAGCGCGACGAGGACGCCGACTTCCCGGAGGACTTCGCCTCGATGCTCACGGCGTACACGTGGCCCGGCAACGTGCGCGAGCTCCGCAACGTCGTCGAGCGTCACGCGATGCTGGGCGAGGGCGCGAAGGGCCTCTTCGACGAGGCGATGGAGACGGCGAAGGTGCCGGAGATGGACCTCGCCGATCTCACGTTCCACGAGGCGCGCAAGCTCGTGATGGACCGCTTCGAGGAGCGCTACCTGCCGCAGGTGCTCGAGCGCGCGAGCGGCAACATGACGAAGGCCGCAGAGCTCGCCGGCGTCGCGCGCCCGTCGTTCTACCGGATGATGGAGCGCCTCCGTCCGGCGAAGAAAGAATGACGCGAGCGCCGTCAGCGTGCGCACGCGCGGCCGTAACGATGCTGACGGAAATTAATGCGCGACGCAGTTCACGGTGATGGGTTCCACCTCGCTCTGCGAGCACACCTGACCATCGGGACAGGTCACGATCGAGCACGGGCTCGCGGGGGCGCACAGCGGTCCGCGCGGCATGATGTCGACCGCGTCGTAGTTCGCGCACGACGCCTCGACGTCGAAACACTCGTCACTTCCGGTGCATGCTTCACCGAGCAGGTCGGCGCGCACCTTCGGCCGCGGCGCCACCGCGGCATCGGTGCCTGCGTCCCTGCCCGCGTCGAGCACGGGTGTCCCGCCGGCGTCTCCGTCCGCCGCGACCGCGCCGCCACAAGCGACGAACCCGGCCACCCAAACCTTCCGGATCATCGCCGCGCCCAAAGCAAGCCGCGCGCCAAACCGCGCTTGCTAAGCTCTCCTCCATGACGCGCCCGCGCGACACGAGCCCCGAGGCCTGGGCGATCGTCTGCGAAGGCATCCGCCGCATGACCCCGGCGCAGCGCGTCGACCGCGCGATCTCGCTCACGATCCTCGTGCACGGGGCCGCGCTCGCGCAGATCCGCAAAGACCACCCCGACGAGGACGACCGCACGCACCGGCTCCGCCTCGCCGCGCGCATCATCGATCCCGAGACGATGCGCGCCGCCTTCGGCTGGCCCCATGACTGACCCCGACGAGCTACGCCAAGCCGACGTCTCGGTCCTGCGCTCCGTCGGCTCCGAGCTCGACGACGTGTACCTCGACTCCGTCGCCGCGGGCGCCGGGTTGACCGAGCTGCTCGCGCGAGCGCGCGCCGACGTGTGACGCGCTCGGGTCAGCGCTTGCCGAGCTTCTTCTTGAGGGCGGCGAGCTCGTCGTCGACCTCGCGTTCGGTGCGGGCGGTCTTCGCGGCGCGCGCCTTCTCCTCTTCGGCGCGCTTCGCGGCGGCCTCCTTCACGCGGCGGTCGGCGGCGCGGAGCTTCTCGCCCATCTCCTCCTCGCGCTTCTTCTTCGCCGCTGGGGACTCGTCGTCCTCCTTCGCCGGGAGCTCGTCGCGCTCGCCGAAGATCGCCTCCTCGAGCTTCCGGCCCGCGCCCTTCGCCGCCGCGAGCGCGGACTCCGCCGTCTTCTTCGCCGCCGCCTTCGCGAGGTCCGCGCTGTGCTGCTTCGCGCGGTCCGCCATCGCGTCGGCGACGCGATCCTTCAGCTTGTCGAAGATGCCCACCCTCCGATCATAGCCGACGGACGACACGCCGTCCGACCGCGATCGCGACCGCGAGCAGTGTCAGTGCATGTTCTTGTAGAGCGCAAACATCGCGCCGCCCGGATCGGAGACGATCGAGAAGCGGCCGATGTTCGGGATGTCGGTCGGCGGGACCATGATCGTTCCGCCGAGGTCCGTCGCCTTCTTCGCCGACGCGTCGACGTCGTTCGTCGCGATGTACGCGCACCAGTGCGAGGGGACGTCCCCCATGTCCTTCGTGATGCCCATCATGCCGCCGACCGAGTCCTCGACCCCCGGCGCCTTGAAGAGCGTGTAGACGCCCATCGGCCCCATGTCCACCGGGTCGAGCTTCCACCCGAGCACCTCGCTGTAGAACTTGCCCGCGCGATCGACGTTCGACGTGTAGACCTCGTTCCAGCACAGCGTGCCCGGGTCGTCCTTGATCGACGCGCCGATGTGCTTCTTCGCCTGCCACAGACAGAGCGTGGCGCCGGTCGGGTCCTGGACGACGGACATGCGGCCGACGTCGAGCACGTCGAACGGCTCCTTCACCACCTTGCCGCCCGCGGGCGCGACCTTCTTCGTCGTCGCGTCGACGTCGTTCACGGTGACGTACGAGTCCCAGTGCGGGGGCACCTCCTTCGCCATCTCCGCGCCCATTTGATAGAGCGCGCCGACGTGTTTCCCGCCGATGTTGCACATCGAGTAGATCAGGTCCGGCCCGGCCGGCATGTCCTCGAAGGACCAACCGAAGAGCTCACCGTAGAACTTCTTCGCCTGCGCGGCGTCCTTCGTCGCCAGCTCGATCCACGAGAACGTGCCCTGCTTGTGCTCGGTGAAAGTCGTCATGGGGATACCCCTCCTCGACGGCGGACCCTAGCAGTGGAACGAAAGCGCGCCGTGCGTCATCGAATGCTCAGCCAGCTTGCTTCCGGGCCGCATGGATGACAGAACCGTCGTCCGGCCTTACGTTCTGGGCCGGTTTCGAAAAAGAATCAGGAGATCATTGAGATGCACGTCCCCGACAGGGTGATCCGGCCTCAGCCCAAGACGCTGTGGCTTGCCTCCGCCGAGCTGCCCACGCGTTTCGGTACCTTCTCGACCCACGTGTTCCGCACGAGCGTGCCGGGCGACGGCGCCTGCCAGCAGGAGCACGTCGCCCTCGTCTTCGGCGACATCCGAGAGAAAGCGGCCATCCCGGTCCGCATCCACTCGGAGTGCATGACGAGCGAGGTCTTCGGCTCGCTGAAGTGCGATTGCAAGGAGCAGCTCGACGCCGCGATGGCCGACGTCGCCCGCCGCGGCGCGGGCGCGGTGCTCTATCTCCGCCAGGAAGGCCGCGGGATCGGGCTCGCGAACAAGATCCGCGCGTACGAGCTGCAGTCCAAGGGCCACGACACGGTGGACGCGAACCGCCTCCTCGGCCTCCCCGACGATGCCCGCGAGTACCACGCCGCGAAGGACATGCTCGACCACTTCGACGTGAAGAGCGTCCTCCTCATGACGAACAACCCGGCCAAGGTCTCCGGCCTGGAGGGCCTCGGCGTCAAGGTCGAAGGGCGTCTCCCGGTCGTCATCGCGCCGACCCCGTTCTCCCGCGGATATCTCGAGGCCAAGCGGACCCGGATGGCCCACGTCCTCCCGTCCCGTCTCGACGCGGAATCGGCGGTACACGGCGAAGCCGAGTGAAGTAGTCTGCGGGCGTGAAGTCGCCCGCGCGCGCGCTCGCTGCGCCCGTCCTTTTTGCAGTTCTCGCCGGTACGACCTCGGCCTCGGCCCAACATCGGCCCGGCCTCGACATGTCGACGTATCGGCCCTCGACCGATCCGAACGCGTCGCTCGTGCTCGAGCCCGCCGTCACGCCGGGGCATCAGGTCCTGTCGCTCGGCGCGTACGCCGGGTTCGCGTTCCGGCCGATCTCGCTCCGGCGCGCGGGCACCGACGAGGTCCTGGTGCGACCGGTCTCGCACCAGCTCTCCTTCACCCCGCTCCTGAACATCGGCATCGGCGAGCGCCTCGCGTTCGGCGCGTCGCTCCCCGTCATCGTCAACCAGAGCGGGACGCGTCCCCTCCCCGCCACCGTGTCGGAGTCGCAGTCGACGCCCTCGTCCGCGATCGGCGACCTCGGCTTCACCGGCAAGGGCACGATCATCCGGAACGAGCAGGGCGGCTTCGGCCTCGCCGCGCTCGCGCTCCTCACGCTCCCGACCGGCGACCGCAACGGCTTCGTCGGCGAGGTCGCGCCGACCGCGACCGGACGACTGCTTGCAGAATACACGCTCCTCGTGGCCGCGGTGCAGGCCAGCGTCGGCTACAAGCTGCGCACCGAGCGGAAGTTCTGGCCCGAGCCCGAGGCCGGCGGCGTGCGCTTCGGCGACGAGTTGCCGTGGACCGTCGCGCTCGCGATGAAGCCCGGCGTCTTCGGCATCGATCCGAAGAACCGCCAGCGGGTCGAGGTCGCGCTCCACGGCTGGCTGCCGGCCGGCCCGGTCGGTCCCTTCGGCACCGGCGATCGCGGGAGCGCGGCGCTCTCCCCCGTCCAGCTCGCGCTCTCGGACCGCATCGAGATCGGTCACTACCGCGACGTCTTCGTCACCGTCGGCGGCGAGATCGGCCTCACGCAGGCGGTCGGCGTCCCGATCTTCCGCGCGGTCGCGGCGATCGGCTGGTCGCCGCGCGCGCACGACATGGACGACGACGGGATCAAGGACGACGTCGACGGCTGCCCGCAGCACCCCGAGGACATCGACGGCTTCGAGGACTCCGACGGCTGTCCCGACCTCGACAACGATCAGGACAACATCATCGATCGCGAGGACGCGTGCCCCAACGTGAAGGGCGTGCCGTCGAGCGATCCGAAGAAGAACGGCTGCCCGCTCCCCGACGCCGACGGCGACGGGGTCGAGGACGCGAAGGACGCGTGCCCGAACGAGAAGGGCGTGCCGAACGCGGACCCGCGGCTCAACGGCTGCGCGCCCAAGGACAGCGACGGCGACGGCATCGACGACGTGATCGACAAGTGCCCCACCCAGGCCGAGGACAAGGACGGCTTCGAGGACGAGGACGGCTGCCCCGATCCCGACAACGACGGCGACGGCGTGAACGATCAGGACGACGCGTGTCCGAACGTGAAGGGCGACCCGTCGACCGATCCGAGGATCAACGGCTGCCCGAACCCGGATCGCGACGGCGACACCTACCCCAACGACGAGGACAAGTGTCCCGACGGCGCCGAGGTCTTCAACGGCGTCGACGACGAGGACGGCTGCCCCGACGAAGGCGGCAAGCCCCTCATCACGATCGACGACAAGGACCCGAAGCGCCCGATCCTCAAGCTCGCCGCGCCGATCAAGATCGGCGGGACGAAGGAGCTCCCCGAGGTCGACCCCGCGAGCGTCGTCGTCCTGCGCGCGCTCGCGCAGGAGCTGAACAAACACCCCGAGTGGACCGTCGCGATCGGCGCGCGGCCGACCGCGCCGGACGCGCAGCTCGACGCGCTCGCGCGGAGCTTCGCGGTCGTGCGCGTGCTCTCGACCTTCTCGCGCCGCGACGGCGAAGCCGAGACGGTCGGCTGGGACGCGGTGAAGAACCAGCCCGGCGCCGCCGCGTCGGGGCTCGGGTTCACCATCCTCGTCGCGCCGAAGCCGTGAAGCGCGCGTTCGCCCTCGCGCTCCTGCTCGCGGTGGCGGCGCCGGCGCCCGCCGCCGCGCAGCAGCCCGGCAAGCCCGCGACGGCGACCACGCTCACGCGGACGCGCGCGGGGAACATCCGCTCGCACGTCGGGACGGAGCAGGCCGCGTTCCTGCTCGGCGATCCCGACGAGCGCATCCGCGGGATCGAGCGCGCGGCCGCGATCGGGACGCCGGAGGCGATCACGCTCCTCGTCGAGGCGGTGGAGCGGAACCAGCCGATCCGCGCCGACCCGCGCGCCTTGCTCGCCGCCGCGCGCGGGCTCTCGCGGTTCGCCGATCAAGAGCGCGCGCGCACCGGTCTCCTCGCGATCATCGGCGTGGCGAACCCCGGCATCGCCGGCCGGCTCCCCACCACCACGCGCACGGCGTCGGGCGACCTCCTCGAGGAGGGAGATCCGATCGCGCGGACGGAGATGGCGCGCGCGACGGCGGCGATCGCGCTCGCGCAGCGCGGCGGAGACCGCGCGCTCGAGGCGCTCTACGCGACGGCGCGCGGGGGCGGCGGCGGACAGAGCGCCGCCATCGTCGGGCTCGCGACCCATCCGCCGCACGCGCCCGGCTTCTTCGGGACCGCCGGCGCGTCGCTCAACGTGCCGACGTTGCGCCTCCTCGGACGCCTCGGCGATCTCCGCGCGCTCGACGTCCTCCACGCCGCCGCGCGCTCGACCGACGTGAACGTCCGCTGCGCCGCGCTGATCTCGCTCGCCGAGCTCGGCGACGAGCGCGCGGGGCCGCTCGCGCGCGCCGCGATCGCCGAGACCGACGTGCGTCTCCGCGCGGCCGCGGGCGAGGTGTTCATCCTCCTCGCCGCGCCGGAGCGCTTCAAGGCCACGACCGCGCTCATCGCCGACGACGCGACGGTGTCGATCGGCGTCCACATGGCCGAGCGGGTGTACGCGCCGGAGATCACGAAGCTCGTCGCCGCGCGCGCGAACGAGGGCGCCGATCGCGAGCTGCGCAAGGACGCGATCCGCGCGCTCGGGCGCTCGCCGGACGAAGGCGCGGCCAAGGCGCTCGTCGCGCCGCAGCTCCTCGGCGATCCGGAGCTCGCGTACCTCGCCGTCCTCGCCCTCGCGCGATCGCCGGCGCCGAACGCGAGCGCGCTCGTCGGCGGTCTCCTCCCGACCCGGCTCGCGTCGCTCGCGGTGCGCGCGTACGTCGTTCGCGCGCTCGTGCGCGGAGAGCGGCTCTCTTCGTCCGACGACGCGATCTTCAAGCTCGCGCGATCGGCGCAGGGTCACGAGCGCGCGCTCGGGGTCTTCGCGAAGGTCGCGCTCGGCGAGGCCGACGTCGACGCGTTCATCGACGACAAGGACCCGCGCGTGCGCCGCGCGGCGGCGATGGGATCGCTCGCCGTCCCCGCGCGCGACGCCGCCGATCGCGACCGCGCGCTCATCCGCCGCCTCGGGCACGAGGAGGATCCCATCACGCGGCAGGTCATCGCGATCGGCCTCCTCGGCGGCGATCCCGACGCGAAGGTGACGACCTCCGACCTCATCGAGCGCGCCGAGTCCGGCGGCGGCGACGCCGCGCTCGCGACCTACGCGCTGATCCGCCGCGCCGACGAGTCGCTCGCGCGCAAGGTCACACTCCTCCTCGGCTCGAAGGACGCGGTGCTGCGCGCCCACGCCGCGCGCGGCCTCGCCGCCTCCGCGCTCCCCGACGCGACCGGCCGCCTCGCCGACCTCTACACCTGGGAGACCGAGGTCGACGTCCGCCGCGCGGCGATCGCCGCGATCGCCGCGCGCACGCAGGACGCGTCCGCCCCCGCGCGCAAGAACGCGCTCGCGCTCGCGAGCGAGCTCGATCCCGACGCCGCGGTGCGCTCCGCGGCGAAGCGCGCGATCGCGGGGGCGACGAGCCCGTTCGCGCCCGCGCGCGTGGCGGAGGCGGCCTGGCTGCGCATCACGCTCGACGGCGGCGCGGCGCCGGGCGAGCCGTACGTCGGATCGATCGTGCGCTCGGACGGCGTCGCGGTGCCGATCGTCTTCGACGAAGAGGGGTTCGCGGTCGTGCCGGGCCTGCCGCCCGGCGAGTCGCGCCTCGTCCTCGCGCCACGTTTCCCCGCGGCCGCTACCGCGACCGTACCGGCGCCGGCGGCAAAGAAATGAGCGACGAGAAGAAGGACCTGTCCTTCGAGGACGCAGTGAAGCGACTCTCGGAGATCGTCCAGCGCCTCGAGCGCGGCGATCTTCCGCTCGAGGAGTCTCTTCGCCTGTTCGAGGAGGGGGTCGGCCTCTCGCGCACCTCCCAGGACAAGCTCGACAGCGCACAAAAGAAGGTCGAAGAGCTCCTCGGGGTGGACCGCGACGGAAAGCCGACCTCGCGCTCGTTCGAGACGCGCGGCGAACGCGACGACCGTTGATACAATCCGGCGGCATGAACGCCGGGATCACGCGACGACGAGCCATCGCCGAGGTGATGCTCACGGGCGGCGCGACCCTCTTCCTCTATCCGATCTCGTGGCTCCTCCGCCGGAGCTTCGGCCTCGAGTCGGCCGAGTACGAGACGAGCTTCTTCTTCTTCTACCTCGCGTACGTCATCAACGATCCGCACTTCGCGGTGACGTACCTCCTCTTCTATCGCGACGCCAAGAAGCGCGCGTTCTCGCCCGAGGTGCCGCGCGTGCAACGCGCGCGCTGGATCGTCTCCGGCGTCGTCGTCCCGATCGTCCTCGTCGCGTGGGGGATCTACGCGATCCGGAAGAACGAAGCGCAGACGCTCGGCTGGATGGTGCAGCTGATGTACCTCCTCGTCGGCTGGCACTACGTGAAGCAAGGCTTCGGCGTGCTCACCGTGCTCTCCGCGCGCCGGGGCGTGAAGATCACGCCGACCGAGCGCCGCGCGACGCTCTTCCACGCGTTCGCGGGGTGGGCGTTCGCGTGGGCGAGCCCCGTCTCCGACGGCGGCTACTTCGAGGAGAAGGGCCTCGTCTACCGCGGCGTCGCGCACCCGCAGTGGCTCATGATCCTCACCGGAGTCGTGCTCGGCGCGAGCTCGCTCCTCCTCGTCGGCGTGATCGCGGCGCGGAAGATCCGCGAAGGAAAGATGATCCCGCTCGGTCCGCTCCTCGGGCTGCTCATCAGCATCTGGTCTTGGATGATCTTCTCCGGCGCGGACCCGCTCGTCCGCTACGCGATCCCCGCGCTCCACTCGATCCAGTACCTCTTCTTCGTCTACCTCCTGAACAAGAACAAGGCGAAGGCGCACGAAGGACCGCCGTCGTTCGGGCGCCCCGCCTCCGTGCGGGTCGGCGCGATCGCGCTCGCGTCGCTCGGCCTCGGCTGGTTCCTCTTCCACGGCGCGCCGGAGTTCCTCGACCTCGCGTTCACGAAGAAGCTCCCGGCCGGCGACGTCGACGAGATGGGCCCGACCCCGATCTTCGCCGCGCTCTTCACGTACGTGAACCTGCATCACTACTTCATGGACCACGTCATCTGGCGGCGCGAGAACCCGGAGACCAAGTACCTCCAGGACGCACCGCCCGCGGTCATCGCGCCCCCCGCCGCCGAGCCCGAGCGCCTCGCGGCGTAAGGCCTGCTCCTTGCACCTCGCCGGCGTTGGTCCGGCGTGGCAGCGACAGAGATTCTCCAGCAAGCAGGTCCGGCGGCGCCGGACGCGAAGGGGCTCATCGGCGAGACGATCAAGGGCCGCTACCGCCTCGTGTCCGTCGTCGGCGAAGGAGGAATGGGCGCGGTCTATGCCGCGGAGCACGTCGAGATCGGCCGGCGCGTCGCGGTGAAGCTCGTGCACGCGGTGCACGCGAAGAACCCGCAGATCGCCCTCCGCTTGAAGCAAGAGGCGCGGGCGACGAGCGCGATCGAGAGCGACCACGTCGTCCAGGTGCTCGACGCGGGCGAAGACGAGGAGCACGGCCTCTTCGTCGTGATGGAGCTGCTCGCGGGCGAGGACCTCGAGGCGCGCCTCGCCCGCGAGCGGCGGCTCCCCGCGGCGGAGGCGCTCCGGATCGCGGACCAGGCGGCGCGCGGCCTCGCGCGCGCGCACGCACGCGGGATCATCCATCGCGACCTCAAGCCCGCGAACGTGTTCCTCTGCGTCCGCGAAGACGGTCCGCCCGCGGTGAAGCTCGTGGACTTCGGCATCGCGAAGCTCGTGCGTGACGCGGCGCGGGACGGGCTCGGACAGCGCTTCACGATGAGCGGCTGCGTCGTCGGGACACCGCAGTACATGTCGCCGGAGCAAGCGCAAGGGCTCGCGACGATCGACGCGCGCACCGACGTCTATTCGCTCGGCGCGCTCCTCTTCGAGATGCTCGCCGGAGAGCCGCCGGTGCCCGAGCTCGAGAACTACGAGCAGAAGATCCTCCACCTCGTCACGAAGCCGCGCCCGCGCCTCCGCGACGTGCTCCCCGGCGTGGACCCCGCGCTCGACGTGCTCGTCTCCGACCTGATGGCCTTCGATCCGAACGCGCGCCCCGCCGACATGAGCGCGCACAAAGCGGGGCGCTTCACCGAGGCGCTCGCGGCGTTCCAGGAGGCGAACCGCCTCGCGCCGCGCGAGAGCGCTCAACGCAACGTCGCGCAGACGCACCGCGACCTCCTCGACTACGCGGCGGCGCACGCCGCGTACGACGCGCTCCTCGCGAAGTACGGCGCGACGATGAAGCGGGCCGACAAGGCGAACGCCGAGCGCGCGCGCGCCGAGCTCGCGACGCTCACCGGCGTCGTCGCGGTGACCGTGCCGGCGCCGGACGCGCGCGTCGTCGTCGACGGCAAGGACGTCGGGGCGCCGCCGGTGACGGTGCGGCTCAACCCCGGCGCGCACGAGGTCACGGTGACGAGAGAAGGGTTCGAGCCGCTGGAGCGGGCGTTCGAGATCGCGGGGCGCGACGAGGTGACCGTCGCCGGTCCGCTCACCAAGCCGCTCACCACGCCGGCGGAGACGGGGCACGTCGAGGTCACCGTCGCGCCCGAGGAGCCGCGCGCGACGGTGCGCGTCGACGGGGACGTCGTCGGCGCCGCGCCGTGGCGAGGCGACCTCGAGCCGGGGCGGCATCGCGTCGAGGCCGAGAGCGAGCTCGGCGCGGTGGCGGCGACGGTCGACGTGACGCGCGGCGGGGACCACGTGCTCGCGTTGACGCTCGTGCGACCGACGCCGGCGCCTCGCGTGATCGTGCTCACGCCGCCGAGCGAAGCGCCGGCCTACGATCCGTGGCGCGGCCTCTACACGCGCGTCGAGCTCGCCGGCCTCTTCGCGCTCGGGCACCACGACACGGTCGAGGATCGCTCCGCGTACGGCGCGGGCGTCCCGACCGAAGGCTCCGGCCTCTACGGCGGCGGCGTCGGCTTGCGGGTGGGGTATTCGCTCGGCCCGATCGGGATCGAAGGCGCGCTCCTCCTCGCGTACGACCACTCCTCGGTGAAGGTCGACGTCGACGCGAGCCGGAAGGACGTCTGGACGTTCCACCGACCCGGCGGCACCCTCGCGGTCGGGGCGCGCTGGATCCCGGAGCTCGCGCCGGTGCGCCCCACCGCCGGCCTCGCGCTCGGGCTCTCGGGCCGCTCGATGGGCGTCACGCGCGCGGTCGAGGACACGAACGTTCGCGACCGCGTCGACTTCGAGCTCTACATGACGCCGACGCTGGTGCTCGACGGCGGCGTCATGATCGGAAACACGCCGGGCGGAAAGCTGTTCGCCGGCGTGCAGATGCTCGTCGACCTCCCGAGCCGGCAGGTCCAGCCGAGCGCGAACGCGAAGGACGGACGGTTCCCGATCCCGCCGGCGGCGGAGATCGCGACGTCGACCGGGCCGGAGGTGTTCCTCGGCCCCGTCGTCGGTCTAGTGCTCGGCCATTAGCGCGCGCACGCGATCGGCGGGGAGCGCCTCGATCGTACGGCCTTCGAAGCCGGTCATCGTCTCGGCCGCGGCCATCGCGTTCAGGATCGCCTCCTCCGTCGCGAAGATCGTCGCGTCGAAGAGCGGGTTGATCTTCGCGTTCGCGAGGAGCTCGACGGGCGCGACGCCCGACTCCGGGCTCGCCGCGCCGGCGTTCGCGGTGGAGAACGCGAGCATGATGTCGCCGGAGCCGTTGCCGGCCTGGCTGCCCGTGCGCGCGAGGCCCATCGCGGCGCGCTTCGCGAGGCGGCGGAGCTGGTGCGGGAGGAGCGGCGCGTCGGTCGCGACGACGACGATGATCGAGCCTTGCTCACCGGCCGGCGGCGCCGGCTCCGCGGGCGGGATCGGGATCGCCTTGCCCACCGGTACGCCCGCGATCACGAGCTGGTGCCGGAGCCCGAAGTTCGCCTGCACGAGCACGCCGACGGTGTACGGCTCCGCGACGCGCGACGACGTGCCGGTGCCGCCCTTGAGCTGGAAGCACACCATCCCGGTGCCGCCGCCGACGTTCCCCTCCGCGATCGACCCCGTCTTCGCCGCCGCGATCGCGGCGAGCGCATGATCGGGTTTTACATGAAAACCGTTGATGTCGTTAAGGGTCCCGTCGTAGGTCTCCGCCACGATCGGGTACGAGTACGGCTGGAACATCTTGCCGTTCTCGAACTGCCAGCGGACGACCGCGTCGCGCACGACGCCGACGCTGTGCGTGTTCGTGAGCATGACGGGGCCTTCCATGAAGCCCGACTCGTCGATCCACGCCGTGCCGGTCATCTCGCCGTTCCCATTGAGCGGGAACCAGCTCGCGAAGACGGGATCCTTCGACGCCTTCCCGCGCGGGAGGATCGCGGTGACCCCCGTTCGGACGCCCGAACCTTCGATCAGGGTGGTGTACCCGACCTCGATGCCGCCGACGTCCGTGATCGCGTTGTGCGGCCCCGTCGTCCCCTCGAACGGAATGCCCATCTCTCGTGCCCGCATGGGCCCTCACGATACGACGACGCCCGACGCAACGTCTTCGCCTTCTTGCGCTCGTCACCGGCGCCCCTCTCTCGCGCGCGCGCTCAGAAGCAGCGCAGGATCGAGCGGCGGTGCTCCGGCGTGCCGTCGCGCAGCGTACACGGAAGTGCATCCGGCCGCGCCGCCCCCACGCCCTGGACGCGCCCAGCGCAGCGCGCAAATGCGCGAACGCCGCGGCTCCTCGGCGGAGCGCGGCGTTCGATGTGGTCGGTGGCTCGCGTCAGACGCGGCGGCGCTTGGGGGGGCGGCAGCCGTTGTGCGGGACCGGGGTCACGTCGCGGATCAGCGTGACCTTGAAGCCGGCCGTCTGGAGCGCGCGGAGCGCGGACTCGCGGCCGGCGCCGGGGCCCTTCACGAAGACGGCGACGCTGCGCATGCCGTGCTCCATCGCGCGGCGGCAGGCCTCCTCCGCCGCGAGCTGCGCCGCGAACGGGGTGCTCTTGCGCGAGCCCTTGAAGCCGCGGGAGCCGGCGGAGGACCACGCCACCGTGTTGCCGTTGACGTCCGTGATCGTCACGACCGTGTTGTTGAACGTGCTCTGGATGCAGGCGATGCCGGTCGAGATGTTCTTCTTGACCTTCTTCTTGACCTGCTTGCCCTTCGCCGACGCGCCCGAGGCGCCCTTCGCGCTTGCCATGACTTAGCTACTCCTACCGATCAGGACTTGCGCGGGCCGCCGCGCGAGAGGATGCCCTTGCGCGGGCCCTTGCGGGTGCGCGCGTTCGTGTGCGTGCGCTGCCCGTTGACGGGGAGGCCGCGGCGGTGACGGAGGCCGCGGTAGCAGCCGAGGTCCATCAGACGCTTGATGTTCATCTGCACTTCGCGGCGGAGATCGCCCTCGACCCGGATCTCGGTCTCGAGGAGATCGCGGATGCGCTTGATCTCGGCCTCGGTGAGCTCCTCGGTCTTCTTCGTCGGGTCGATGTTCGCGCGCGAGCAGATCACCTGCGCGAGCTTGCGCCCCACGCCGTAGAGGTACGGGAGGGAGTACGCGACTTGCTTGTGCTTCGGGAGGTCGACGCCTGCAATACGAGCCATGACTAACTACCCTCTCAGCCCTGGCGCTGCTTGTGGCGCGGGTTCTCGCAGATGATGCGGACGACGTTCTTGCGCCGGACCACCTTGCACTTGTCGCAGACCTTCTTGATCGACGGACGGACCTTCATCGGACTTCCCTTGCTACTTAGCAGAATCTACTTGTGGCGATAGGTGATGCGGCCGCGGCTCGGATCGTACGGGCTCACTTCCACCGTGACGCGGTCGCCGGGGAGGATGCGGATGTAGAACTGCCGCATGCGCCCGCTGATGGTCGCGAGGACCACGAGACCGTTGTCACACTTCACGCGGAACATCGCGTTCGGCAGCGCCTCTTGGACGACACCGTCGAACTCGAGCTTGTCGCCTTTCGGCTCTTTCCGCTCACGACGTTCACTCATCAAGTTCCCTATGCCTCTTTCTTCACTACCTCGAGCGCTCCCAGCACCCGCTTCGTCACTTCTTCGACCGCCCCGACGCCGTCGAGCTTCTGAAGGAGCCCCGCCTTCTCGTAGAAGGGCAGGAGATCCGCGGTCATCTTCTCGTACGTTTCGATGCGATTCCGGACGACGTCTTCCTGATCGTCCGCCCGATGCTCCAGATCTGCGTCCGGGGGGGGCGGGTTATACTTCAGGTGATAAATCTGTCCAGTGCGTTTGTCCGTGCGACGAAGGCACGCGCGCTCGATGAGGAGGTTCTTGTCCACCATCAGCGCGAGGACCGTGTCGAGCTTCTGCCCCCGCGAGGCGAGGAGCGCGTTCAGCGCCTCCGCCTGCGGGACCGTGCGCGGGAAGCCGTCGAGGAGGAACCCCTTCTTCGCGTCGTCCTGGTCCGTGCGCGCCTTGATGAGGTCGATGACGGCGGAGTCCGGCACGAGGCCGCCCGCCGCCATGAGGTCCTGGAGCTCCTTCGGGAGCGTGCCCGCGGCCTTCGCCGCGCGCAGCATGTCGCCGGTGGAGATCTGGGGGATCCCGTACTTTTCGCAGATGACCTTCGCCTGGGTGCCCTTGCCTGCCCCCGGCGGTCCGACGAAGACCAGACGCATCAGGCGAGATCCCTTCGCCCGCGGATGCGCGTGGCCTTGCCGCCGCCGCCCGAGAGCCCCTCGTAGTTGCGCGAGATGAGGTGCGCCTCGATCTGGCTGACCGTGTCGAGCGCGACGCCGACGACGATCATGACCGAGGTGCCGCCCCAGCGGAACGGGACCTTGAAGTACTCGCTGATGACGGTCGGCACGACGCAGACCGCCGCGACGTAGAGCGCGCCGCCGAGCGTGATGCGGGTGAGGACCTTGTCGATGTACTCCGCCGTCTGCTTGCCCTGCCGAATGGAAGGGATGAACGCCTGCTGCTTCTTCAGGTTGTCCGCGACGTCGACCGCCTGGAACGTGACGGCGGTGTAGAAGAAGCAGAAGAAGATGATCAGCGCGACGTAGACGCAGTTGAAGAGCCAGTCACCGCGCTCGAGGCTCTGCTGGAGCAGCGCCATGCCCGGGATCTTGAAGTTCGCGAGCGTGGCCGGGAACATCAGGAGCGAGCTCGCGAAGATCGGCGGGATCGTGCCCGCGGTGTTGACCTTCAGCGGCAGGTGCGCGGTCTGACCGCCGTAGACGCGTCTGCCTACGGTTCGTCTCGCGTAGTAGATCGGGATCCGGCGCTGCCCGCGCTCGAAGAACACGATCGTCGCGACCGTGAGGAGGACGATGGCGCCGACCGCGAAGAGGTTCAGCGGCTGGATCGAGCCCTTGTGGGTCTGGAAGTAGCCGAAGACCCCGCCCGGGATGTCGGTGACGATGCCGGCGAAGATGAGGAGCGAGATGCCGTTGCCGATGCCGCGCTCGGTGATCTGCTCGCCGACCCACATGATGAAGCACGTGCCGGTGGCGAGCGTGATCATCGTCATGAGGCGGAAGCCCCAGCCGGTGTGGGTGACGACGTCGCCGGTCGCGCCGACGGTGTCCTGGTTGTTCAGGCCCTCGAGGCTCATCGCGATGCCGAAGGACTGGAACAGCGCGAGGCAGATCGTGCCGTAGCGCGTGTACTGGTTGATCTTGCGCTGGCCCTGCTCGCCCTCCTTGCGGAGCTCGTCGAGGGGCTTGAAGACCATCGTGAGGAGCTGGAGGACGATGCTCGCGCTCACGTACGGCATGATGCCGATCGCGAAGATCGAGAGGTTCGACAGCGCGCCGCCCGAGAACATGTTGAAGAAGCCGAGGAGGCCTCCACCCTGCTTGTTCACGACGGCCTTCATCACGTTCCGGTCGACGCCGGGGATCGTGACGAAGGAGCCGATGCGGAAGACCGCGAGCATTCCGAGCGTGAACAGGACCCGGCGCCGGAGCTCCGGCACCTTGTTGATGTTCGCGAACCCGGCGAGAATGCTCATGCGCGACTACTCCGCCGACGCGGCGGCCTGAGCCTGCGCGACGAGGACGGCCTTGCCGCCCGCCTTCGAGATCTTGTCCTGCGCCGTCTTCGAGAAGGAGTGCGCGGTGATCGTGATCTTCTTGGTGAGGTCGCCCGAGCCGAGGACCTTGATGCGGTCGATCTGGCCCTTGATGAGGCCGCGATCGCGGAGCGCGCGCTCGTCGACGTTGGCGCCGGCGTCGAACGCCTCGAGCTGACCGACGTTGATCTCGGCGACGACGGCGCGGTTGTGCTTCTTGAAGCCGCGCTTCGGGAGGCGGCGCGCGAGCGGGGTCTGACCGCCTTCGAACGACGGCTTGAACGTGGCGCGCCGGGCGTACTGGCCCTTCTGGCCGCGACCCGCGGTCTTGCCGAGGCCGGAGCCGACGCCGCGACCCTTGCGGAGCTTCTTGGCGGTCGAGCCCGCCGGCTTCGCGAGCTTGCTGAGAGTGTCAGCCATGATGAATCAGATCTCCTCGACGGTGACGAGGTGAAGGACCTTCTTGATCGCGCCGCGGAACGACGGCGTGTTCGCGACCTCCACGGTCTTGCCGGGACGGCCGAGACCGAGGCCCTTGAGGTTGAGGCGGAACTTCCAGTTCACGCCGATGCAGGACTTCGTCTGCGTGACGCGGAGCTTCTCTTTCATGACGCCGTCGCCTCCGTGAGCGGCTTCTTGGCCGCCTTCTTGCCCGGAACAACGAGATCGCCGGTCTGCTTCCTGCGCTTGTTCGCGATCATCTCCAGCGAGCGGAGCTGGCGGAGCGCCTGCAGCGTCGCGCGGACCACGTTGTGCGGGTTCGCCGAGCCGATGCACTTCGTGAGGATGTCGTGGATGCCGGCCGACTCGACGACGGCGCGGACCGCGCCGCCGGCGATGACGCCCGTTCCCGGCGACGCCGGACGGAGGAACACCTTGCCGGCGCCGAAGTGACCGTGCGCCTCGTGCGGCACCGTCACGCCGTCGAGCGGGACCTTGAACAGGTTCTTGCGCGCCTGGTCGTTGCCCTTGCGGATCGCCTCCGGGACCTCGTTCGCCTTGCCGAGGCCCACCCCCACGTGACCGCTCTCGTCACCGACGACGACGAGCGCCGCGAACGAGAAGCGACGGCCGCCCTTGACGACCTTCGCGACGCGGTTGATGTGGATGATGCGCTCCTTGAGCTTGTCTTCGTCGATCTGTTCGATGGCCATGATCAGAATTCCAATCCGCCTTCGCGGGCGCCGTCGGCGAGGGCCTTGATACGGCCGTGATAGATGTAGCCGTTGCGGTCGAAGACGATCTTGGTGACCCCCTTCGCCTTGAGCTGCGCCGCGATCGTCTTCCCGACGAGCTTGGCGGCTTCGCTCTTGTTGGTGTCGTCCGCCTGCGGCTTCACGTCCTTCGCGAGGGTCGAGGAGTGCGCGAGCGTCTTGCCCGCGACGTCGTCGATGACCTGCGCGTAGATGTGCGCGTTGGAGCGGAACACGGTCATGCGCGGACGCTCCGGCGTTCCGTTGACCTTGGTGCGGATGCGAAGCTTGCGGCGCTCGCGGCCGACGATCTGGAGAGACATCTCGGAGCTCCTTACTTGCCCTTCGAGGCGGCCTTGCCGGCCTTCTCGCGGACCTTCTCGCCCTGGTAACGAACGCCCTTGCCGCCGTACGGCTCCGGCGGGCGGAACCCGCGGATCTTCGCGGCGGTCTGGCCCATGACTTCCTTGTTCGACCCCGTCAAGATGACGATGGTGCCCTTGGAGTCGCCCGGGATCTGGACGGTGACCCCCTCGGGGATCGGGTAGTTGATCTGGTGCGAGAAGCCGAGCTGGAGGTTCAGGATCTTGCCCTTCACCTCGGCGCGGTAACCCGTGCCGACCAGCTGCAGCGTCTTCGTGTAGCCGTTGGAGGTGCCCTCGACCATGCCGTTGATGATCGAGCGCGCGAGGCCCTGGAAGCGGGCGCCGTCGCGGCCGTCGACGGTGGGCTTGATCGAGACCTCGTTGTTCGCGATCTCGACCTTCACGTTCGGCGTGAGCGGGCGCGAGAGCTGGCCCTTCGGGCCCTTCACGTCGACCTTGCCGTTGGCGACGGTGACGGTGACGCCCTTCGGGAGCGCGATCGGGCGCTTGCCGACGCGCGACTGGCGGAGCGGCGCGGTGGGAGTGGCTGCTTCGTTGCTCATTGGATCACCAGACCTCGCAGAGGAGCTCGCCGCCGACCTTCTGCTCGCGCGCCTGACGGTCGGTCATGACGCCGTGCGAGGTCGAGAGGATCGAGATGCCCATGCCGCTGCGGACGCGCGGGATGCGGTCGTGGCGGACGTAGACGCGGCGGCCCGGAGCCGACACGCGACGGAGCCCGTCGATCGCGCTGTCCTTGCCGCGGCCGTAGCGGAGGACGACGGTGAGGGTCTTCTTGCCTTCGCCGTCGCTCTCGCGGACGTCGTCGACATAACCTTCCTGCTTGAGGACATCGGCGATGTTCTTCTTCAGGAACGAGTGCGGCATGTCCACGCGGTCCTTGCGAGCAAGGGCGCCGTTGCGGATACGCGCGAGGAAGTCCGAGATCGGATCGGTCATGCTCATGATTTCACCAGCTCGCCTTGATGACGCCGGGGATCTCGCCGCGGAGTGCATAGAGCCGCAGGCAGACGCGGCACAGTTCGAACTTGCGGTAGTAGCCGCGTGAGCGGCCGCAGACCTTGCAGCGGTTCACGTGGCGGACCTCGAACTTCGGGGGTCGATTGAGCTTCGCAAACTGACACGCACGAGCCATTGTCTTGTCCTTATTTCCTTCAGGCCGCGCGGAACGGCATTCCCATGGCCTGGAGGAGCGCGCGCCCCTCTTCGTCGGTCTTCGCGGAGGTCACGAAGGAGATGTTGAGCCCCTTGATGACGTCGATGCGGTCGTAGTCGATCTCGGGGAAGATGATCTGCTCCTTGAGACCGAGGGTGTAGTTGCCCTTGCCGTCGAACGCCTTGCGCGAGACGCCGCGGAAGTCACGCGTGCGCGGGAGCGCGACGGAGATGAGGCGGTCGAGGAACTCCCACATCTTCTCGCTGCGGAGCGTGACCATCGCGCCGATCGGGATCCCCTCGCGGAGCTTGAAGCTCGCGATCGCCTTCTTGGCGCGGGTGACGACCGGCTTCTGGCCGGTGACGGCGCGGAGCTCGTCGACGCCCGAGTCGATGATCTTCGGGTTCGTGACGGCCTGGCCGAGGCCCATGTTCACCACGATCTTCTCGAGGCGCGGGACCTCCATCGGGTTCGTGTAGTTGAACTGCTTCTGCAGCGCCGGCACCGCCTCGTCGCGGTACTTCGTCGCGAAGCGCGCGGCGATCGCCTGCGTGTTCGACGTGTTGGCGGGCGCGATGACAGCCTGGCTTCCGCCGCGCTGCTCCTTGCCCTTGCCCTTCTTCTCGCCCTTGGGCTTCTTCTCGTCAGCCATGGCTACCCTCAGCTCGCCTTCTCGGCGGAGGCCGCTTTACGGGGCGACGGGATCTCCTCGCCGCTCTTCACCGCGACGCGGACCTTCTTGCCCTTGTCGTCGGTCTTGATGCGAACGCGCGTGCCCTTGCCCGTCTTCGGGTCGACGAGCATCACGTTCGAGGCCGCGAGCGGCTGCTCGCGCTCGAGGATGCCGCCCTGCTGCATGCGCGGGTTGGGCTTCATGTGGCGCTTCACGAGGTTCACGCCCTCGACGACGACGCGGTCGGTCTCGATGAAGAGACGCATGACCTTGCCCTTCTTGCCCTTGTCTTTGCCGGCGATCACGATGACCTGATCGCCCTTCTGGAGACGCTGGGTGCTCATCACACGACCTCGGGAGCGAGGGAGATGATCTTCATGAACTTCTTGCCGCGGAGCTCGCGCGCGACCGGCCCGAAGATGCGGGTGCCGATCGGCTCGAGCGTCGCGTTGATGAGGACGGCCGAGTTCTCGTCGAAGCGGATCGACGTGCCGTCGGGACGAGACGTGTCGTCCTTCACGCGCACGACGACGGCCTTCGCCGTGTCGCCCTTCTTCACCTTCGCGCCGGCGACGGTCTCCTTGATCGCGACGACGATGACGTCGCCGAGGCGGGCGTAGCGGCGGCGCGAGCCGCCGAGGACCTTGACGCACTGGACACGCTTGGCGCCGGAGTTGTCGGCGACGTCCAGGTTGGTACGCATCTGGATCATGGCGCTTATTCCTCCACGAACTTCTTCACGAGGCGCACCACGATGAAGCGCTTGTCGCGCGAGATCGGGCGGTGCTCCTGGATCTCGACCTCGTCGCCGACCTTGTACTGGTTGGTCTCGTCGTGCGCCTTGTAGCGCGTGCGCGAGCGGACGTACTTGCCGTAGAGCTTGTCACGCGTGGAGGTGACGCACTCGACGACGACGGTCTTCGCCATCTTCGCCTTGATGACCTTGCCCGTCATCTTGCGGCGGAAGCCGTGCGCGGCCTTCTCGACCGCGAGCGTGCGCGAGCTCTTCGGGGCGGGGATGTCCGCGGCCTCGGCCGCGCCCTTCTTGGATTCTTTTGCCATGGCTACTTCGCGCTCTTCTTCTTGGGACGGGCCTTCAACGCGACCTTCTTACGAGACGGCGACTTCGCCGGCTTCGCGGGAGCCGCCACCTTCTTCGGAGCTTCGCCCTTCGCTTCGGCGTTGAGCTCGAGCTGGTGAAGGATCGTCTTCACCCGCGCGAGGTCGCGCTTCGTCTTGTTGATGGAGCTCGTGTCGTCGAGGCGGTTCGTGAAGTTCTTGAACCGGTTCTGGAACGTCTCCTTCGCGAGCGACTTCTCGAGCTCGCGGAGGTCTTCGACGCTGCGCTCGCGCAGATCCTTCGCCTTCATTGGATGCTCCCGCGGATGAGGAACTTGTAACCGAGCGGGAGCTTGTGACCGGCGAGGCGGAACGCTTCGCGCGCGGTCTTCTCGTCGACGCCCGAGATCTCGTACATGACGCGGCCGGGCTGGATGTCCGCCGCCCACTCCTCGACGCCGCCCTTGCCTCCACCCATTCGAACTTCGAGGGGCTTCTTGGTGACGGGGCGGTGCGGGAAGACGCGGATCCAGAGCTTGCCGACGCGCTTCACGTGACGGGTGATCGCCATACGACCGGCCTCGATCTGGCGCGCGGTGATGCGGCCAGGCTCGACGGCCTGCATCGCGAAGTCGCCGAAGGAGACGTCGGACCCGCGGTACGCGATGCCCTTGTTGTTCCCCTTCTGCATCTTGCGGAACTTGGTGCGCTTGGGAGAGAGCATGACTCAGGTGGCTCCTGCGATCTGCGGGCGGCGCTGGCGGCGGGCGAGGACCTCACCCTTGAAGACCCAGCACTTGACGCCGATGATGCCGTACTTGGTTCGCGCTTCGGCCTGACCGAACTCGATGTCGGCGCGGAGCGTGTGGAGGGGGACGCGCCCCTCGCGGTAGGTCTCGACGCGGCTCATCTCGGAGCCGCCGAGGCGACCGCCGCAGCGGATGCGGATGCCCTTCGCGCCGAACTTCATCGCCGTCGAGAGGGCCTTCTTCATCGCGCGGCGGAAGGCGACGCGGCGCTCGAGCTGCATCGCGACGTTCTCGGCGACGAGCTGCGCGGAGGTCTCCGCCTTGCGGATCTCCTGCACGTCGATGAAGACCTCGTTGTCGGTGAACGACTGGACGCCGGGGAACTTGGTCTCGCCCTTCGCCGCGGTCTTGAGGTTACCGATCTTGAGGATCTCGATCCCCTTGCCGCCCTTGCCGATGACCATGCCGGGGCGCGCGGTGTAGACGATGACCTTCGCCTTGTTCGCGGCGCGCTCGACCTCGACGGACGCGATGTTCGCGTTCATGAGGTACTCCTTCACGGCGCGCTTGATGCGGACGTCCTCGTGGAGCCACTTCGCGTAGTTCTTGTCCTCGAACCACTTGCTGTTCCACGTCTTGATGACGCCGAGGCGGAAGCCGTACGGATGAACTTTCTGACCCATTGCTGATTTCCTACTCGCGCGCGCCGAGGTGGATGGTGATGTGGCTCATGCCCTTCTGGATGCGCGTCGCGCGACCCATCGCGCGCGGGCGCCAGCGGCGCATGTGCTTGTTCGGAGCCTTGTCGACGAAGGCGGTCTCGACGAAGAGGGTGTCGAGGTCCACGCCCGGGCTCGTCGTCCGCGCGTTCGCGACGGCGCTCTCGATGAGCTTCTTCACGACCGGCGCACCCGCCTTCTTCGTGAACTCGAGGAGCTGCAGCGCCTCGCCGGCCTGACGGCCGCGGACGAGCTCAATCATGACACGAGCCTTGCGGGGGCTGAGCCGCGCAAAGCGGGCGATCGCCTTCGAAACCATGGTCTTGGAGCCTTCCTCTTGGGCCCCGTCGTACCTCCGACGTCCTTTCGGACGAGCTTCAGAGGCCGTTACGGCAGCTTAGAGCTTGAGAAACACTCGAGTTTCCCCGAGCCCGCGACCTCCCGAGGGAGGACGAGGGACGCGCACTCTACCCACTGCGCGGGTTTTCGCAAGCGATATGGACTCTTTCGAGACGTGGTCTTCGAAATCCCGGGTTTTCAGGCTCCGTCTCGGACGTCCCGCATCACTGAATCGTCCGCGCGATGCGGAAGCCATCAGGCACGACGGCCGTTGACGGCGGGCCCGACGCGTTTGCGGCACGCGCCGCCGTCGACCAAGAAAAGAACGCACCGCCCCGGGACGAGCGCGGGGTCGACACATCCGCCTCGATCGTGGGACTGGGATCCGTCTGGGGCCCGGTGGGGAAGTGGCTTCGGTACCGGTCGTTGACCCACTCGTAGACGTTCCCAATCGTGTCGAAGAGACCCCACGCATTCGGGAGCTTCATTCTTACCGGGTGTGTCGTATTTCCAGAGTTCCACGCATACCACGCTATAGCGTCAAGGTTGGGATCGTAGATGACCTCGCCAGGGCGTGAGATGCGGACGAGATTTCCGGAGTAGACCGCCGTGCGCGAGCCCGCCCGAGCCGCGTACTCCCACTCGGCGTAGGTCGGGAGACGGAAGCCGGCGCACTCGTAGATGCTCGGCGCGGTGAGCTTCACGACAGTGCAAGCGAAGCCCCGGCCGACCTCGCCCGTGCAGCCGGCGAGCTGGTAGCACGCGGGCAGCGGGGGTACCGAGGTCGTCGACAGGTGATTCAAGTACGCGAGGGCCTCGAACCACGTCGTGTGCGTGACGGGACACGTCGCCTCCATGGACGTGAACCCAGGCTTCGCCCCCGCGCGGTTGTTGGGGAGATTCGAGCTGAATTTCAGCCACTGCTCGACGGTGACCTCCGTCTCGCCGATGTCGAAGGCCCGCGTGAGGGTGACGGGCGCAAGGGGCTCGGCGTTCTCGCCTCGCCCTTGCTCGTCGTCCGGTGAGCCCTGCACGAAACATCCTGGCGGGATGCGGCACAATCCGTTCGCACAGCTCGGCCGGACGGCCACATGCGTACACGAGTTCCCGTCGATCACGGCCGTCCAGCCACTGGTCGCTTCGATGACGACGACCGGGCCGGCCTCGCCCGCGGCGCTCGCATCGTCTCTAGGCGGCACCGGGCTCGCCGTCGCCGCGTCGGCGGAACCTCCCACACGCTCGGTAGTGTTGCAGTGCGTGGCGGGAACCCCAGCCACCACGCAGAGCGCAACGCGGAACCGCGTGCCGAACCTCATGGCTGGTCGTCGACGCGGGTCTCGCGCCCGGTGTCTTCAAGGAACCGAGCGTGCTCGTTTGTCTCGGCAACAGCGAAGGCCGCGCCACGCAGCTGCGCCCACGAAACGGTGGCCTGCCGACATCCTTCGCCGGTAGCTGCGCCACACGCGCTGCGATAGGCGTCGTGTATCTGGCGGGTTGGCCATCGCTCAGCGGCCTGCCCCGTGTTGATGGCCCAGTAGAAAGCTAGCCAGTCCATCTCGACTCCTTGCGTCAACTTGTCGTCCGTCGCAGTCGAGTCCAAGCAGTGGGTGTTCCGCCATCTCCTCTTCTCCGTGCACGAGATCGGATACGGAGGCTTCGTCAAGGAGAGCGCCGGCCGACCGGGGTCGGGTTCGGGGTCGAGGCCGCACTCCTCTGCGCCCGAACGACAGGTCGTATCGAGGAACTCCTTGTAATAGCCGAATGTGCAGTCCGCGTCGGTGTCCCGGTTCCAGAGCTTCGCCGCGAGGAAGTGCGCGTAGCCCTCGCTCTGTGCGGCATTTGCGGTCTCCATCGACTGGATGCAATGCGACCCGTCGACCAGGGGAACGTGACGACAGGCACACACTGGGTTGATGTCGTCCGTTCCGTACGACTTGGCGAGCGTCCCCTGCGACGCGTGCTGGAAGAAGTGTCCGAGCTCGTGTCCGACGACGAACTTGAACCGATTGCTGCCGAACACACCTGGTCGCTGCACGAAGTCGGGCTCAAGGTAGAGCCTATTGCCACTCGTACACGCCGTGCCACGAATGGAAGGGCACTCCTGATTCGCAAAGATCGTCGGCGTCGCGCCCGCGTAGCGGCGCTCGACGAGGCCGAGAACGACGGACAGATCGCCGCCCGTCTCGCGCTCGCGTTCGAGTGCGTGGCTCACCACCGCCGCAACGCGCGTGGTCGGCGTGATCGAGTCCTTGGTCCCGACGTCGGTGGCGTTGATTCGAAGCATGGGAGGACCGTAGCCGTTCGGCCATCCTGCAAACGCCCCCTCCGCTGCCGTGACGGTTCGACACGCGCTCGGCGCGTCCGCCGCTCGCTCCGCGAAGGCAGTGCAAAACCTTGGCGTGCTCGCATTCTCGCTGTCCGCGACGACGATGTTCGCAGCGCCGAGGCTGCTCGTCGTGCTCTCCGCACAAGCAGCGCCGGTCGGATCTGCGCACATGACCGGTCGAAGGAAGAACGCGGCGCGAAGGTTGTCCTCGCGGCCCCACGCAAACGGGTCCGGGAGCCGGTCCTTCGGAATGCAGCCGCGTTCGTCGAGGACTCCATCGAACGCGTACCGCACGGCGCCGTCGGCTATGAGCGTCACGCTCGCGAGCGCGCGGGACGCCGGGAACGCTTGCACGCCGCGCGCGGCGTAATAGTCCTCTGAAGCACCATTGCTCCAGGGCCCCGAGTCGACGAAGTCGGCCGGCCAATCGAAGCAGACCTCGGTGGGACGGATCACCTCGACCGACCAGCAGAACCCGTCGCCGTCACGTGTTCGAACGCACCGGCTTCCCACGTCCACGAATCTCGATTCGGAGGGGTCGAACTCGTCGATCGAACCGCCGACATTGGCTCCCGTCACTGCGTTGAACCTCAGTTTCAAGTAGAATTGTCGGTCGTCGCCACCGCAGAGAAGGGCGTCGTCATCCCAGACGTCGAACGTCGCCTCGACCTCCGCGGCCTCGAGGTCCAACGGGGCATCGAAAAGCTCGTCGCAGTTGTTCTCTTCCGCGCACTCTTGCATGTCCCGCGGCCCGAGCTCATGGCCACCGATGATCACCGACTTGAACACCGGATCGTTGTCGCCGCAGCCGTCGTCCCCGCGAGTGACCTCGGTCACACGCAGCCGGAATCGCGGCCCAGTTGGACCCGCGAAGGTGCTGAGCGTCATCGAGGCCGCCGCGAACGGCGCGGGCGGAACGGGCGCGGTCGAATAGCCAGGACCATAGAAGTTCGACACCGCTCGCGCCGTCGCCGCGGCGCTCGGCTCACCAGGTGCGTCGATCGTGAGGTCCAACGTCTGCGTGGGCACGGGGATGACGTCGGTCGCGGTGCAGCGCAGTGAGCCACTCTCCGCGGTAACGGACGTGCCGAGGATCGACCACGTCGCCGACCCCTGAGAAGGATCGAAGTAGCCGTAGAACGCGTAGGGGTTCAGACCCGGCTGAAAGAGCGTCGACGGCGTGCTGAAGGACGTGCCCTCCAGTCGATTGTCGGCGCCGAGCGCGAGTTCGATCGGACCCATCGTCTCGTTTTCGTAGCCGAACAGGCCCGCAGCGGAGTCGACGCGCGATTGCGAGAGACACGTGAGGATCGGACGGAGCCCGAAGAGTCGCGACCAATGCTCGAAGGCCTCGAACTGGACCGACGTGTGCTGCTCGATCTTCACCGACTTCGCAAAGAACGAGCCCTGGATCCCGGCGCTGTGCTGGTGCGCCCTCAGCGAGAGCGCGGCGTACGGGGCGAACACGGAGCCGCGGAACGGACCGTCCACGTTCACTGCCTGGGTGCCGGTAAAGCCGAGGATGAACCGGCCGCTCGGTCCCGACGTCGCGACCGAGCCGGCGAGCCCGACCGCGCTGCGCACGAGGAGCACGACCGGACCATTGGTCGTGTCGACGGCGAGGGCGGCTTTCGAGTGAATGTCGAGCGAGTTGAGCTCGTATCGACCGGCAGAAAGCGAGAGGACGCTCTGCGACTTCGTCGTGACGCTGGCGTAGCGCCCGGGGGCGAGTTGAACGTTTGCGCCCGCGGTCACGGGGACGTTCTGCGTTCCGGGCGTCACCACGAGCGGCATCACGATGCTGCGAACGGGGACCGCCTGGTGCTGGTGCGTCGCGCCGGTGATGGTAGCGCCCTAATGACGAAGAACTGCCCCCGCCGATGTGACGTCCCCGTCGACGGTCGCACGATTCTTCAATTCGACAGGGCCCACGCTCACGACGTCGCGCGCCTGTGACCAAGTGCTCAAGAGCGTCTTCGAAAGACCGGCGTTGAACACGAGACCGGCGGCTCCACTCTGCGACGCGACGACCGATGCATGGGGGTCGATCGAGATCCCGTCGCCAGCCGCGATCGCGATGTCCGCCAGCTCGCGCCCCGACGGAAGCAGGATGGCTGCGTTCTGGTTTGGGGTCAGCGTCACTGCGCTTCCGACGCTGCCTGCGCGTTCACCGCCGCTCCGAGCGCTCGGCGCCGCTTCGTTCGCGCGCTCGCTGCACCCCGCACCAAGCGCGACGCTCGCCACCACGAGCGCAAGCCACCGTCCCCATCGGCGATTCTTCATGGCCCCTCCTTGTCGGCTTCCACGAAAACATCGCAACCCGCAGAGGTCAAGGGTCAGACGTGACGGTGCGCCGCAACGGCGCCAAACCGGCGCTACGCGGTTTTGTTCGCCGCCAGGTGCGTGCGGACGGCGGCGTTGAAGGCCTGGGAGGCTTCGAGGTTGACGTGGTGGCCGGCGCTCTCGAGGACCTCGCGGCGGGCGTTGGGCATCGACTTCGCGTACGCGTCCGCCATCTGATGGAAGATGGGGAGGTCGCGCGCGCCCGAGACGATGAGCGCGGGGGCGCGGACGTTCGCGAGGCGGAGGAGCGGGTCGGGCTCGTTCCAGGTCGCGGTGACCTTCCCCGTCCAGTGATGGCCCATGTAGTCGAGGACGATCGAGCGGACCTCGTCGAAGAGCTCCTCCGAGTGGCGGAGCGACTCGAAGAGCGGATCCTCGAGCCACATCTCCGCCGCGGTCGCGCGATCGCCGTCGTTCGCGAGGCCGACGCAGCGCTGCCACGACTCGATCCCGAGCTTGCGTCCGAGCAGCATCGGGCTCGCGAGGACGAGGGACGCGACGCGATCGGGATACTGCAGCGCGAAGTCGACCGCGACCGCGGCGCCGAACGCGCACGCGATGACGTGGGCCTTGCCGAGGTGCGCCGCGTCCATCGCGCGCGCGACCTCCCTCGCGTATTCGACCTCACCGACCTCGCGCGCCTGCGGTCCGAAGCCGGGCAGGTCCACGAGCAAGAGGCGGTGGTCCTTCCCGAAGGCCTCGACCTGCCGCCGCCAGATGCGCGAGTCGAGCGCGAACCCGTGCAGGAGCACGAGGGCGGGACGATCGTCGGCTGCTCGTGCGCGCGCGGCCATTCAGATCCTCCGGGTTATAGACGGAGACGTCCGGCGTTGTCGATCGCGAAGGAGCTGGTCGAGATCGACGGTCATCCTCGGCACCGCGCGCGACGAGGACACGGTGTCCTCCGGCGCGTAGCGCGCGTCCTCGGCGTCGAGCTCGGTTCACGTCCCGCGCGCGGTCGAGCGCGAGGAAGACACGAGCGCGTGTGACAGCCCGCACGCGTTGACGATCCATCACCGCGTCCACGCTGCAGCACTCACACGACGCAAGCGCTGTCACCCGACGGGTGACGGTTGGTTCCGCTCCACGCCAGGCCCCCCCGACGACCACGCTGAAATCGCTCGCCTTTTCGAGGCTACACTCACAATGTAGGTTGGCATGCGCAGAGCATGCGAGCGGACATGCTTCGCTCCATCGCCTGCCTCGCCCTTCCTCTTCTCATGCTCGCCGGCTGCACCGTGAACGCGGACGACACGAGCGCCGCGAGCGAACAGCACGCGACCTCGGCGGAGGACGTCGAGGTCGCGCGTCTGCGGACGGCGTTTCGCCAGGGCGCGAGCCCGCTCCCGCGGACGGCTGATCGGAGCGCCCTCGCGAAGGCCCTCGGCTTCGGCAGCCGGAGCCCGGACGGGCTTCGTCGCGTGTGGACGTGCGCGCGTCGGGCGGCGGGCCGCGGCGACGAACCGGGCGCGACGACCGTCCACTACTCGTTCCAGCCGGGCGCGGCCGACGACGAGGCGACGAACGAGGCGGACGGGTTCGGCGCCAGCTTCGTCCGCGATCCGCAGGTCCCGAGCGAGCTGATCGGTTATCGCGCCGGCCACACGCCGGGAGCGATTCAGACCTTCCAGACCGTGCGCGTCGACGGCGACGACCTCGTGATGGAGGAGACGCTGCGCCTCGGCGTCGGCGCCAGCACGTACGAGCAGGAGCGCTGGAACAAGGCACGCAACACGTACGAGTCCGCGCTCTCGGGCAGCGGCTTGGCGCTCGCGTACACGCGCTGCACGAACCCAGCCGGTCACCAGAACGGCGCGCCGGTCGTCTTCTACGACGACTTCTCCGACGCGAGCTTCACGCGACAGAGCTGGGGCGACAACGTGCGGCTCGAGGGCGCGATGCTGGAGCCCTGGACCGACGCGCGTCTGACGGTGTCGGCTCCCTTCTCCACGTTTCACGTGACGTACGGCCACACCCCCTCGAGAGGCACGTTCTACATCGGCGATCTCCAGATCCGTCACATCAACAGCAAGCTCCTGATCAACGGCACGCTCTCCAGCTTCGCGATCGACAACGGCGAGGAAGTGACGTTCGAGCTCCTCGAGGACGAGGTGCGCATCACGAAGGGCGACGAGTCGATGTCGATTCCTTCGGGGCAAGGGCACGTCGTCCCCGCGGGCTCCGTCGTCCATCTCCTTCCCGAGGGCTTCAGCATCGACCGCATCCGCATCGACGCGCTCTGACCGAAGGAGCCGATCGCGCCCGTCTTCGTCGCATCGGACGAGCGCCCGATGGTGCTGTGATCGTGGCACGCGAGGGTCGACGCCGCAATCGAGGTCCGGCTTCGCCAAGACCGAGCTACGGTGGCCCATGGCCGATAGCAAGACCCTCGCGCAGCTACAGCTCACCGTGGCATCCGAGAAGCCGTTCGTCGCGACCGGGTGGTGGCAGGGGTTGCCGGTTCGTTACGAGGAAACCTACGTTTCCCACCAAAAAGGGAACAGCGTCATGACCGTGCTTTTCGTGCAAGCACCGGCGTCGCTGCCGCTCGCCCTCCGAGCCATCCACCACACCACCGACGCGCCCTTCGGAATTCCGATCGCCCTCTCTTCGGACAGCGACTTCGACGGCCGGTACCGCTGCTTCGCCGGCTCGCCCCAGGCCGCGGCCGTCCTGCAGAACCCCCAGTTCCGTCAGCTCGTCACGGCGGGCCGTCGGCGGGGTCGACCGGGTGAGGTCCTCACGCTCGACTCCACCAACGGGCAGGTTCGGATGACGATCGCGAGCTGGGATCACCCCGTCGAGATCGTGTCGGGCGCCCTCGCGGCGGCCCGGATGCTGGCTGTTTGACGACTTGCTAGCATGACCGCGTGCGCGGGCGGTCGGTCGTGGTGGCGCTCGCTGCGTTGTACGTCGCGCAGGGGATACCGTTCGGGTTCGCGACGGAGTACTTGCCGGTCGTCCTCCGCGAGAGCGGCGCGAGCTACACCGCGATCGCGGCGCTGTTCTGGCTGCAGCTGCCGTGGCAGCTCAAGATGGTCTGGGCGAGCGTGGCGGATCGGCCTTCGGTGCGGCCCCATACGCGGCGCGCGATCCTCGCGATGCAGCTCGCGCTGACGGTGACGGTCGCGTGCTTCGCGATCGCGCCGCTGAAGAACGCGCTCGGTCTGTGGCTCGCGCTCACCTTCCTCTCCGCGCTCTTCGCCTCGACGCAGGACGTGTTCGTCGACGCCTTCGCCGTGCGCGTGCTCCGCCCCGACGAGCGCGGCTTCGGGAACACCGCGCAGGTCGCGGGGTATCGCCTCGGCATGCTCGTCGGCGGCGCGGCGCTCCTGCTGCTCGTCGGCGTCCTCGGCGAGCGCGTCACCTTGCTCGCGTGCGCCGCCGCGGTGGGCGCCGCGAGCCTCGGCGCCTTCTTCGGCGCGGAGGAGGCGCTCCCCTCGCCGCGCAAAGGGGGACCTCGCTCGGAGCAGGCGCGCGGCGGCGGCGCCGGCGACCCGGGCGAGAGCGCGGCGCTCGGCGGCTGGGCGCTCGTGCGGCACATGCTCGGCGGCGACGCGCGGCGCGTCGTGCTCGTCGCGCTCACGTTCAAGCTCGGGCTCCACATGGCGGTGTCGCTGCTCAAGCCGATGGCGGTCGACTACGGATGGTCGAAGCAGCAGATCGGCGCCGCGATGGTGAGCGTCGGCTCCGCCTCCGCGCTCGCAGGCGCCGCGGCCGGCGGCGCGGTGCACCGGTTCCTCCGCGAGAAGCGCGCGCTCGCGAGCGCGCTCGTCCTCCAGGCGCTCGTCTGCGCGCCGCTCGTCGTCGTCGATCGGATGCACGCGCCGATCGGCGTCACGACCGCCGCCCTCGCGATCGAGCACTTCGGGAGCGGCCTCGGGACGACGGTCCTCTTCGCCGCGCTCATGACCGCGACGCGGCCCGCGAACGCCGGGCTCCAGTACACGATCCTGACGAGCTTGAACGCGTTCGCGCTCGGCATCGGCGGCCTCCTCGGCGGGATCTGCGCCGATCTCGTCGGAAAACAGGCCACCTTCGCGCTCGCGACCGTGGTCTGCCTCCTGCCTGGATCGCTAATCATCCGGTGGGACCAAGCCGCGGCCGCTTCGCGAGCATGATGCTAAACTGACGCCATGGCTTTGGGCTCGCGGCGCTGGGTGCTTGCCGTGATGGGCGCTGCGTGCGTGGCGTTCGCATGCAACGCGATCGTCGGCGTCGAGGACGTGAAGCTGAAGGGCAGCGGCGGCACGCGCCTCCAGAACGAAGGCGGCCCCGACGACGACGACGACTTCGGCGACGACGACGACGACGGGCCGCGCGACTCCGGACCGACCGTGGAGAAAGACCGGCCGCAGCTCGCGCTCGGCTTCAGCCACACCTGCGCCCGCATGCTCGACGGCACCGTCCGCTGCTGGGGCGCCAACGTCTTCGGCCAGCTCGGCGACGGCGCCGAGGTGCGCGACGCGCAGGCCCCGATCCCGCCCGACTCGCTGCGCGCGAAGGACGTGCCCAACGTCAAGGACGCGATCCAGATCGCGGCCGGCAGCAACCACACCTGCATCCTCAAGGCGTCGGGCAAGGTGCTGTGCTGGGGCGACAACTTCTACGGCCAGCTCGGCGACGGGACGGAGCTCGACTCGTCGAACCCGGTCGAGGTGAAGGAGCTCGACGACGCGGTCACGCTCTCGGCCGGCGGCAACGTCACGTGCGTCATCCGCCAGAGCAAGAAGGCCGCGTGCTGGGGCTACAACTTCCGCGGCGGGCTCGGCGACGGCACGACCGCCGACTCGACCAAGCCCGTCACCGTGAACGGCCTCGACGACGTCGCGCAGATCGCGCCCGCCGCCAACCACACCTGCGCGGTGAAGACGAACGGCGAGCTCTGGTGCTGGGGCGGCGCGGTCGACGGCCAGCTCGGCACCGGCTCGCTCGAAGACACGACGAAGCCGACGCGCGTGACCGCGCTCTCGGACGTCGTCGAGGTCGCGGTCGCGTCCGCGTACTCGTGCGCGCGGACGCGCAGCGGGACGATCCACTGCTGGGGCCGCAACAGCGACGGACAGCTCGGCGCGGGGGCGATCAGCACCGCGGCGAACCCCTCGCCGATCGCGGTCGCGATCACCGACGCGATCTCGCTCGGCGCGGGCAGCACGCACACCTGCGCCGTCCGCAAGGCCGGCAACGTCATGTGCTGGGGCAACGGCGTCTTCGGGCAGCTCGGCATCGGACCGGTCGACGCGGCGACGAACAAGAGCCCGATCCCGGTCGACGTGCAGAACGTGCAGACTGCACGCTTCATTTGGAACGGCGGCGGCCGCACCTGCGCGCTGACCTCGGACGACAAGGCGCTCTGCTGGGGCCGCAACGGCGACGGGCAGCTCGGCATCGGCTCGACCGAAGACAAGAACGTCCCCACGCCGGTGAGCGACTTCTGATGCCGCTGCGATCGTGGTTCGTCGTCGCGCTCGCGAGCGCGGGCGCGCTCGTCGCGTGCAACGCGATCATCGGCGTCGAGGACGTCAAGTTGAAGCAGTCGTTCGTGCCGCGCGCCGACAGCGGACCTCCCCCCGGCGACGACGACGACGACGATGACGACGACAGCGGCGAGGTGCCGTTCGACGAGACCGAGCGCCCCACGATCGCGCTCGGCTACAACCACGGCTGCGCGCGCATGCTCGACAGCACCGTGCGCTGCTGGGGCGACAACGGCGCCGGTCAGATCGGCGACGGCGAGCCGTTCGGCGGGACGCGCGAGAACGTCCTCCGCCCGAAGAGCGTCCCGAACGTGAGCGACGCGATCGCGATCGCCTCCGGCCTCGCGCACACCTGCATCGTGCGGAAGGGCGGCGCGGTCTCGTGCTGGGGCGTCAACTCGTTCGGCCAGCTCGGCGACGGGACGACGAACCGCTCGTCCGCGCCGGTCGACGTCATCGGGATCACGAACGCGGTCGCGGTGTCGGGCGGCAACAGCACGACGTGCGCGCTGCTCGCGGACAAGACGATCTCGTGCTGGGGCTACAACGGCTCCGGCAACCTCGGCGACGGCACGAAGACGTCGTCCTCGAGGCCGGTGAAGGTGAAGGGCGTCTCGAACGCGAAGGCGGTCGCGGCCGCGGCCGATCACACCTGCGCGCTCGTCGGCGACGGCGACGTCGTGTGCTGGGGCAGCAACGCGACCGGGCAGCTCGGGATCGGCTCGGACGACGCGGGCGCCGGCATCGGCCCGGTGAAGCTCTCGCTCTCGGACGTCACGCAGGTCGTCGCGGCGGCGAAGTTCGCGTGCGCGCTCGAGGCGTCGGGCCGCGTGTACTGCTGGGGCGCGAACGACAAGGGGCAGCTCGGCAACGGCGCGGCCTCCCCGGAGCCGAACCCCTCGCCGATCCTCGTCAGCGACGTCACCGACGCGAAGCACGTCTGGGCCGGGATCGATCACGCGTGCGCGGTGCGCGCGACCGGCGCGGTCATGTGCTGGGGCTTCGCGGGTCAGGGCCAGCTGGGGATCGGCGCCGTCGAAGCGAACGACAAGAAGGACGCCCCCGTCCAGGCGCGAGGCGTCGTCGCCGCGCGCGCCGTCGCGACGGGCGGCGATCGCACGTGCGTCGTGCTCGCCGACGACAAGGCGGTGTGCTTCGGCGCGAACACGCTCGGCCAGCTCGGCAACGGCAGCACCGACCGCGCGCTCACGGCGACGCCGATCAGCGACTTTCCGTGAGGCGACCTCACTCCACGTTCGAGCTGAGCTCGACGACGAACGGCTTCGCGCCGCACGGCTGGGCGATCACGACGACGCGGCCGTAGTCCTCCTCCGGGAGGAGATCGCCGTCGACGCCGCGGAGCTTCGCCCCGCCGGCGAGCTCCTTCACGAGCGGCGGGATGACGTTCGAGTGCGTCGCGACGACGGTGACCGCGCCGTCCGGCGCCGACTCGAGGAGCGCCTTCGTCTTGTCCGGCGCCGCGGCTTCGACCTGGAGCGAGAGCATCGACGCGAGCGGCGCGAGCGTCTCCTGCGTCCGCTTGTACGGCGTCGCGACGAGCCTGGTCACGCCCGAGCTCGCGAGCAGGCCGGCGATCGTCTTCGCGCGCGCCTTCCCGCGATCCGAGAGCGACGGGTCCTTCCCTCCCTCCGCGCCCTTCTCGGCATGGCGCACGAGCACGATCGTGCGCCCGCGCACACAAGCGGGAGCGGCCGCGGGCGTGTCCTTGCAGATCCCTCCCTGCGCGGGCGGCTTCGCCTCCGAGCCGCCGCACGCAGCGAGGGCGAAGACGAGAGCGGGAGCGACGACGCGACGGAGCGGGAGCATGCGACCCGTTTGCACGAACCTCGCGGAGGCGTCGAGCATGAACGCGCCCGCTCAGCGGATCGTGATCGTGCGCGGGGGCGAGATCGCGAAGGGGCGGTAGCGGCGGCCGTCGGGGCCCCAGACGTTCTCGACCCAGGTGAGGTTCGGGAAACTCCTGACCGTCCACGTGTACGTGCCGGCGAGGGTGGACACGCCGAGCGGGCGCGGATCGGGGAGCGGCGTCTCGGGGCCGAGGCGCTGGACGATGTGCATCCCCGCGCCGGTCGCGCTCGCGGGCTCGAAGACGTGCTCGATGACGCCGGGGCCGCCCGCGCCGAGGAGATCGCCGGGGCCGATCGTCGCGCCGTCCGCCGGCGCGGTGACCTCCGGCGGCGCGACGAGCTTGATCTTCGTGAGCGCGCCGATGTCGAAGCCGGTCTCGCCGCTGTCCGAGATCGCGCCGTCGGCGCGCGTCGCGCGGAGCTGGTAGGTGAAGCTCTGGTTCGGGATCGGCGCGAGGCTCGTCGTCGTGCCCCACGGGATGGAGACGAGGACCGCGTCGCTCGTGCGGCCGACGCCGATGCGCACGACCACGTCGCCGGGGACGAAGCCGGGAGGAGCCTCCTCCAGCTCGAAGGTCGGCGTCGGTCGCTCGCCGGTGAGCGGCTCGAGGTGCAGCGCGAGCACCTTGGGGTTGGCGGCGTCGGTGATCACGTCGACCTTCGCGTACGCCGTCGCGCTGTTGAGGCCGCGCGCGGCGTCGTAGGCGATCGCGTGGAGCGTCGCCGTCGCGGTGTACCTCGTCGTATGGACGAAGAGGCCGCTCGCGGCGTCGCCCGTCACGCCGACGACGCCGTCGCCGGCGGCGAGGAAGCGGAGCGCCTGGCCCGCCGCGAGCGGGGTGGCGAGACGGACGTCGACGCGCGCGACCCACGCCGTCGCGAGCGTCCGCACCGGGAGATCGAGGTGCGGCTCGAGGTAACGCCCGCCGACGCTGCGATAGACGAGGACGTCGTCGCGCCCGTCGAGGCCGCCCGGCAGCCGGAACGAGAGGTCGTAGCGCTTCGGCACCGAGCTCGCGACGCGGAAGAAGCCGGCGACGTCGCTCGTCGTGTCGAACGGCGGCGAGCCCGCGAGCGTGGTGGTGTCGGGCGCGGGGGTGACGTGGACCTGCGCGCCCGCGACGGGGTCTTCGCCGCGGCGGACGATGCCGCTCACCTCGAGCGCGCGGAACCCCTGCTCCGGGAACGTCGAGCGCGGGCACTGCGAAGGGTCCGGGCCCGGCTTGCTCCGGTCGGCGGGATCGATGCAGCCTTCGTGCTCCGACGCGCTGTCGCAAGCGATGGCGAAGGAGGCGACGAAGAGGAGCGTGGTGCCGGCGAGTCGCGCCACGCCGGGCACCATACCACTCACTCCGTCGCCCAGCGATAACGCACTCCGAGCTCGGTGAAGTCGCTGCCGACCAAGCCGAGCCGATCGGCGCTGATGACCGTGAGGACGAAGCTCCCCCGCACCTCGACGCGGCGCGAGAGGACCCAGCGGACGATCGGCCCCACGCGCAGCGTCTCGGAGTCGTCGCGCTTCGGGACGTCGAGGTAGTCGACGACGAGGCCGATCCCGTGCTGCGAGTACTTGCCGAGACGAAAGACGTAGCCGCCGCGCGCGCGCCAGACCCAGGGCGGGTCGACGATGACGCGGAGCGTCTCCTCGAAGACGTATTTCCCGTCCGGCACGCCCGTGACGTAGGAGAGGCTCGCGCGGCCGATCACGTTGCCGGGGCCGACCGGGATCGACGTGTCGAGCTCGACCTCGTAGGTGAGGGCGCGCGAAGGGTCTCCTCCTTCGGTCTCGAGCGTGATGCGATCGTAGCGGTCCGCCGGATCGAGGTACGTGCGGTTGAACGCGCGGAACCAGCGCGCGCCGGCGCGGACGTCGACGAACGGGACCTCGAGGCGGAGGCCGCCGTACGCGCCGAGGCCGTTGCCGGAGGCGACCGGGTTGAGGTCGACGCCGAACCAGCTCGTGAAGGGCTTCCCGTAACCGGCGGAGAGGCGCGGGCGCGCGTACACGAACCCGACGTCGACGGTGGTCGCGAGGAAGAAGCGCGCAGGCGCCGCGCCCCACGAGCGCGCCATGCGCGGATCGACGAGCGCGTCGCTCGACGTCGGCAACAACCCGAGCGGCGGCGTCGGATCGAGAGGATGCGTCGGCTCCCCAGGAATGACGACCCGATCCCCCGGCGCCGCCCCCTGCGCAAACGCCCCCGACGAAAAAAGCAGAAGCAGAAAAAGGGGCCCCAGGAAGCGGCCGCGAATGCGGGCGCGCAGCGCCCCGAGCGCGCAGCGCGAGGGCCGTGTCCTGGGGTGGGGGTGTCGGGGGCGAAGCCCCTGACCATGAAAAGACTTCAAAAGATCCCCACGACCCCGGCGCCGGCGCCGTGGGGAACGAGCCGCATCGTGAGGCCGCCGGTGGTCTTCACCGTGGCGAGCTCGGGCTGGCGGAAGTGGAGGAGCGGGACGCCCCAGCCGATCGCGGTGCCGAGCAGCGCGCCGGTGAGGACGTCGGTCGGGTAGTGCACGTTCGCGACGACGCGGAACGTCGCGGTCGCGCCGGCGACGGCGTAGGCGGCGCCGCACGAGATCTGATCCCACGGCTTGCCGAGGAGCTCGAGCTCGAGGTGGTTGAAGCAGATCAGCGACGCCGACGTGAAGCTGAACGCGGAGTGACCGCTGAAGAAGCTGCGGTAGTGCGTGCTGCCGGTGCAGTCGAGCGCGTCGCCGGGGAGGCCCGCGCCGCAGGTCTGGCCGTACGGCCTCTCGCGGCTCACGAGCACGTTCGTCACGCCCTGGATCGCGCCGCTCACCGCGAGCGTCTCGAGCCCGAGGAGCGACATCTGCTCCGCGACGTCGCGGCTGCCGCGGTACCACCACGCCGTGATGAGCGCGTCGATGAAGAAGGGCCACGTCGCCGCGAGCGAGAGGCCGACGTCGCTCGCGTCGCGGAAGACGTAGCGCGTCTGCAGCGTCGGCGCGCGGAGCGCCTTCGCGACGCGACGATCGAAGTAGATCGGGCCCGTCTCGTTCTCGCCGATCGGCTGGACGATCGCGGCCGCGAGCGTGAGCCCCGCGCCGGTGAACAGGATCGCGTAGTCGACGCCGGAGAAGCGCCTTCGCTTCCACTTCAGCGGCACCGCCGCGCGCCCGGGCTGCGTCGGCTCGCCGCCGAGGACGACGGGGCTCGGCGTCGGCACCGGCACCGGCTGCCCCGGCGGACGCGCGAGGTGCTCGAGCGGCGTCTTCGCGTCGGGCGGCGTCGGCGTGTCCTGCGGCGACTCGGGGATGGGCGCCGTCTCTCCCGGCGGCGTCGGCGGCGCGGGCTCGGGCTCCGGCGGCGACGGCGGCGCGGGCTCGGACGTGGGCGCCTCGGGCTCGGGCTCCGGCGCGTCGTCGTCGTCCGCGCGCGCCGGACGCGTGCACAGGAGCACGGCGATCGTCGCTGCGGCGAAACCGAAGGCGCGCCATCTCATGAGCGGGCCAACCAACGTAAGCGAAAACGGCGGCGGCGTGGGCGCGCACGAACGCGCCGCGGCACGAACGCCAATGTCGCGACACGGTGACGGCACGATAAGCTCGTCTCGCCGTGCGGGCGCGCCTCCTCCGCTTCACGCTCGTCCTTGCCGGCGCCGCTTCGTGGCCCGCGCGTGCGTCGGCAGAAGAGCCGAAGAAGGAGGAACGTGACTTCGGGCAGCTCACGATCGTCGACGCCGAGCCGCCGGCCGCGCACCTCCCCAAGAAGCGGCCCGTGCCCGACTACGACGGACGCGGCGAAGACCCGAAGAGCGCCGCCGACACGCTCCTCTGGATCCCGCGCGTCGTCGCCGCCCCGCTCTACCTCGCGGCGGAGTACCTCGTCCGCCGCCCCATCGGCGCGATCGTGATCGCGGTCGAGCGCGACAAGCTCACACAACGTGCAATCTACATCTTTACGATCGGCAACAAGAAGAACCTCGGCTTCTTCCCGACCTTCTACTGGGAGAGCAACTTCTACCCGAGCGCCGGCCTCTATTTCTGGTGGGACGACGTCGGCTCGCCGAAGAACCACGTCCGCGCGCACGTCGCGACGTGGGGCACGCCCGTCCTCACCGCGACGATCGCGGATCGCTACGTCCTCGGCGTGAATTCGAGCGCCTCGCTCCGCGCGTCGGTCGACCACCGCGACGACAACGTGTTCTACGGCCTCGGCCCCACGTCGAAGGACGGCAACGAGTCGCGCTACGGCATCACCACGTTCGAGGCCGGACCGACCTTCGACGTGAGCCTCCGCCGCGGCGTCGACGTCTCGACGCGCGCCGGTGTGCGCGACGCGACGTACCGCGAGACCGACGAGGACGAGCGCACGCTCTTCGATACGGTGCGGCGCGGCAACCTCCCGCCGCCGCCGCGCCTCTTCGGCGGCGGCTACACGACCGTCTTCCAGGGCGCCACCCTCGCCCTCGACACGCGCGAGCGCGGCCACCTCCACGCCTCGGGCGCGCGCGCGTCGTTCGGCGCGACGCCGTCGTTCGATCTCTCCCGCCGCGCCGGCGGATCGTGGCTGCGCTACGACGCCGGCGCGACCGCGTACTGGGACGTGGCGCGCACGCACCGCGTCCTCAGCCTCGGCGCGGCGGCGTCCTTCGTCGATCCCATCCAGGGCGGCGCGAGCGGGATCCCGTTCAACGAGCACGTCACGCTCGGCGGCCTCGGTCCGATGCGCGGCTTCTATCCCGGCCGCCTCGTCGGACGCAGCGCGGCGGTGCTCACGCTCGGCTACGAGTGGCCGATCTGGTCATTTTTGGACGGCACGATGCAAGCCGCGACCGGCAACGTGTTCGGCGCGGGGCTCCGCGGCTTCGACCTCGAGAAGCTCCGGCTCTCCGCCGCGCTCGGCCTCCGCAGCAACACGTCGCGCGATCACCAGTTCGAGCTCCTCGTCGGCTTCGGGACCGAGACCTTCGGCGACGGCGCGCGCATCTCCTCCGTCCGCCTCGCGCTGGGAGCGACGCGTGGCTTCTAGGCTCCTCCTCTCCTTGCTCGCCGCCTGCGCCGCGTGCGCCGCGGGCTGCGCCTCGTCGTCGTCGATCCGGCGCTTCCCGCTGAAGGAGCCGATGCTCGCGGACGACGACGAGCGGCCGTGGCGCTCCTTCTGCTCCCCCGACATCCACGATCCGAAGAAGCTCGTGTGCACCCCGCCCGAGTACGTCTCGCCGTTCGTCTGGGACGGCGTCGACGCGATGGGCTTCCGCCCGGTGACGCGGTTCCTCGCGGTCGATCCGCATCGCGAGTCCGTCAACGTCAACGCGCTCGACGAAGTGCCCGACTCGAGCTGGTACGAGAACCGCATCACGCGCCACGCGCTCACGCCGGAGGAGGTCGCGCGCGGACCGTGCGAGCCCGACGACCTCGCGCCGGGCGACGCGGACGAGTCGTGGGTGATCGATCAGGGCAAGAACGACGGCGCGAACCCCGGCTTCCGCGTGAAGACCGACACCGGCGGCCGCTACCTCTTCAAGGTCGACGAGGAGGGCCACCCCGAGCGCGCGACCGGCGCGGCCGCGATCGCGACGCGCATCTACCACGCGGCGGGGTACTGGACCGGCTGCGACCGCGTCGTCTACGCGCGGCGCGGGATCTTCGAGCTCCTCCCCGGCCTCGGGTACAGCGACAACACCGGCATCCGCCGGCCGTTCGGGGCGGAGCAGCTCGAGGCGATGCTCGCCGGCGCGTCGCGGCGCGGCGATCGCTACCGCTTCGTCGCGTCGAAGTGGCTCGAGGGCAAGACGCTCGGACCGTTCACCTACGAGGGCGTGCGCAAGGACGACCCGAACGACGTCGTCCCGCACGAGGACCGGCGCGAGCTGCGCGGGCAGCGCGTCCTCGCGGCGTGGCTCGGTCACTTCGACGCGCGCGAGCAGAACTCGATGACGACGTGGCTCACGCGCCGCCCGGAGGAGGACGACGCCGCCGCGCCGGGGCACATCCGCCACTGGATCATCGACCTCAACGACTGCTTCGGCAGCGAGTGGACGTGGGACCAGGTCACGCGGCGGCTCGGCTTCTCGTACTACTTCGACGGCGCGGACGTGCTCGCCGACTACGTCACGCTCGGGATCCCGCGGCGGAGCTGGGACCGCGTGCGCCGCCCGCCCGACGGCGAGATCTTCGGGTACTACGAGGCCGATCTCTTCGATCCCGAGGCGTGGAAGCCGGGCTACCAGAACCCGGCGTTCCTCCGCATGTCGGAGCTCGACGCGGCGTGGATGGCGCGCATCATCGCGCGCTTCACCCCCGCCCACGTCGCCGCGCTCGTGAAGGTCGGCGACTTCACCGAGCCGCGCCACGCCGAGTACCTGCGGAAGACGCTCCTCGCGCGGCAGCGCAAGGTCCTCCGCCGCTGGCTCGCGATCGCGTCGCCGCTCGCCGACCTCGAGGTGCTGGGGACGTCGCTCTGCGCGGTGGACCTCGCGCGCCGGAGCAAGACCTGGGAGTCGTTCCGCTACGGCGCGACCGCGCTCGTCGGCGACGGGCTCGATCGCTCCGTGCCGCTCGTCGTCGACGTGCGCGAGGACGGTCGCGTCTGCGTGCCGGTCCCGAGCGACGCGTACACCGTGATCGACCTCACCAACGGCGTCGCGAAGCGGCCGCTCCGCGCGCACGTCGCGGGGAAGAAGGTCGTGGGGATCGAGCGATGAAGCGGGTCGCGTTCGCCGCCGCCGTCGCGCTCACGCTCGTCTCCAAAGACGCGCGCGCGGATCAAGAGAAGACGGTCCAGTGGAACGACGCGTGGCCGCGCGCGCGCTGGTGGGAGGTCGTGAACGTCTTCGCGCTCACCGGCGGCTCCGCGCTCATCAACCAGGCGCCGGCGCAGCCGGAGGCGAACTGGAAGGGCCCGATCCTCCTCGACGCCCCCGCGCGCCGGCTCTTCCGCGCGACGACGTTCATCGGCCAGAAGCGCGCGGCGGTGCTGAGCGACTACCTCTATCGCGGGATGGTCGTCACCCCGTACGTCGTCGACAACTTCATCGCCGCGCTCGGCGTGCACCAGAACGCCGACGTCGCGCTCCAGATGACGTTGATCGACATGCAGTCGCTCGGCCTCTCCGGCGTCATCACGCTCGGCCTCCAGCACATGATCGGACGGCAGCGCCCGTACGTCTCCGGCTGCAAGACGGCGGACGGGACCGACGACGCCGGCTTCAGCTACTGCGGCGGAGCCGACGACTTCAAGAGCTTCTGGAGCGGACACACCGCCGCGATGTTCACGATGGCGGGGCTCACCTGCGTGCACCACCAGCACCTGCCGCTCTACGGCGGCGGCGCGCCGGACGCGCTCGCGTGCGCGGTGATGACGGGCCTCGCCGGCGTCGGCAGCGTCATGCGCGTCGTCTCCGATCGTCACTGGCTGAGCGACGTGCTCTTCGGCGGCGCGCTCGGCATGTTCAACGGCTACGTCGTGCCGCTCCTCCTCCACTACGGCGTCGGCTGGAACCGCCCCGCGATCCCGACCACGCTGCAGACCTCGTTCGGTCGCGTCGTCCCGGTCCCGCAGGTCTACGAAGGCGGCGCCGGGCTCGGCTTCTCGGTCTTTTGATCGGGGTCCGAGCCGTGCTCCATCGCGCGCGCGAGATCGGCGAGGACCTCGCCCGCGGGCCGCACGCTCGGCAGCGGCTTCTCTTCGCCGAGCAGCGGCCAGAGCGCGTCGCGGAGCGGGGTCGGGAGCACGGTCTGGAGGTACTCGAGCGCGGTCCCGCGCGCGCGCGCGTCGCCCTGGTTCAGCGCGCGGAAGCAGATCTTCACCGCCGCGCTCCCGAGCAGGATCGCGAGCTCGTTGAAGAGGTGCTCGAGGCCGCGGCTCACGCGGTCGCGCGTGACGACGTCGAGCGGCGCGAGCGCCTCGCCTTCGAGCTCGTCGTCGCCGAGCGCGTCGACGTACTCCTGCTCGCGCGCGATCTCGTTCATGATCGTCTGCACGATGCGGTCGTGCGGGATCGTGAGGCCCTCCGCGCGCTCGAGCATGCGCATGAGCGCGCGGCCCGCGGCGTAGCGGACCTCGAAGCGCACGTCTTCGAGCGCGAGGAAGAGGCCGTCGGCCGCGCGCTGCGACGGGACCTCGGCGAGGATCGGCGGGACGCGGCGGCGGACGACGAAGTCCATCTCCGGATCGATCATCGCGTCGACGAGCTGCCCCGTGATCGGCGCGCCCATGCGCCGGAGCGCGTCCTTCGCGTCGCGATGCACCTCCGCGCGCGAGAGGAGCAAGATCGCCGGCCCCGCCGCGGCGCGATCGGAGCGCTCGAGCCTCCGCAGCGCGGCGCGCGCGCGCTCGACGTCGGCGCCGAAGAGGTCCGCCACCACCGCGACGAGCGCGGCCGGATCGGTGAGCGCGGCGTGGGCGAGCCCGCGGTCGTCGGGGCGCGGATCGATCGCCGCGACCCGGCCGAGGAGGACGTCGCGATCGCGCTCGGTCTCGGGCGGGACCGACGGCGGCGCGGCGTCGAGCTTCGCCGCCGCGTCGTCGCGCAAGCTCTGCTCGAGCGCGGCGACGTAGTTGCGGTGGAGGCGGCGCACGAGCGGCAGCGTCGCGAGCGCGGCGGCGACGGCGAGCCCGAGCAGGATCGCCTGCGACCGCGGGTGCGTCGGCGAGATGAAGTAGACCGCGCCCATCGTCACGAGCGCGCCGGCGATCGTGCCCGTGCGATCGAAGCCGACGTCGATGAGCGCCTTCGTCGCGCGTTTGTGGAGCTCGGGGATCGGCGTGTAGAGGAGCTCGTACGCCGAGCGGAAGAGCGTGTTGCGATGGATCATCTCCGCGCCGCGCAGGATCGCGGTGCTGACGAGGCCGGGGACGGCGAGCCCGAGCGCGCCGCCGAGCAGGACGACGCCGGGGAGGACGCCGAGGTGCACCGCGAGGTTCACCTTCTCCATCGCGACGCGCCCGAACACGACCTGGAGGACGAGCGAGAGCACGCTGACGCCGAGGCCGAAGAGCGAGAAGAACGCGAGCAGCGCCGGCCCACGACCGAGCTCGGCGACCGCCTGCACCCCGAGGACGTAGTCGAGGAGCGACGACAACGCGGCCCCCGCCCCGACGAGGAGCGCGAGGTTCCGCAGGAACGGCTCCTCCCAAACGAGCCGCATCGCCGCAACCCCCGGCGCCGGGGCCGGGGCCCCAGAAGCGGCCGCGAATGCGGGCGCGAAGCGCCCCGAGCGCTCCGCGCGAGGGCCGTGTCTGGGGTGGGGTGTCGGGGCGAAGCCCCGACGTTGACAGACAAGCACCGCGCCGAAGCAGAGGACGTTGATCCCGGCGAGGAAGAGGATCGCGCTCGGGACGCTCACGAGCGTCGACGCGCGCCACGCCGCGAGGCCGCCGAGGACGCCGCCGAGCGTGCCGCCGCCGGCGATGCGCGCCACCTCGCGCTTCGCGGCGTGCGGATCGAAGCGCTCGTTGATGAGCGACCAGAAGGTGGTGAGGATCACCGGCGCGACGACGGACACGTGGAGGTAGACCGCGATCGCGCCGGCGCGCGCCGACGCGGAGTAGAGGAGCCGCTCGAGCACGAGCCCCGCCGCGCTCCCGCCGAAGAGGAGCGGCAAGAGACGCCGCGGAGAGATCCGCGTCGTCACCACCGGCAGCGCCATCACCACGGCGAGCGAGAGCACCGACGCCGCCGCCATCGCGTGCGGCAGGTGATGGACCCTGTAGCTCGATAGGAAGAGCGCGTCGCGCACGGCCTTGCCGGCGACCTGCTGCGCGATCATGCCGGTCGACGCGACCGTCGCGGCGAACGTCCCGGGGGCGAACCCACGCAAGAGCAAGCCGGGGCTCGAGCTCGAGGACGATCGGTTGTCGCGGTCGTCCAAACGCGGGACCAAGTGCACGTATCTCACGGTGCAATGTCCGTGCACGCGCCCGATCTTCGCCGCGGTTGCGTGCCGCGATAGGCTGGGCGCCGTGAAGTCTGCGCTCCGGCTCGTCCTCCTCGCGCTCGCGAGCGGTTGCTGGGAGTCGGGCACCGAGGCGCCCCCGCTCCCCGCGATCGTCTCGCCGCTCGAGGACGCCGGCGGACGCTTCCGGCCCGACGCCGAGCCGGCGGACCTCGTCGTTACGCGACCGCTCCCGACCCTCGCCGCCTACGCCGAGGTCCCGCTCTCCGGCGCCTCGCAGACGATCGATCTCGTCGACGCGCTCGGGCGGGAGCCCACCCCCGGCGCCACGCTCGTCATGGTGGTCGTGAATCGAGAGGCCCCCCGCCCGCGCTCGATCATGCTCGGCGCGCGCGCGTTCAACGTCGACACCACCCTCGATTCGCGCCCCTCCTTCGCCGCCTCGGTCTGGTCGACGACGATCGCGGAGAGGAGCCCCTCCAACGTCGTCGTCAACTGGCCCCGCGAGCTCCAGCGCGGGTACCTCGTCGCGATGGAGTGGCTCGGTCTCGACCGGCTCCATCGCGCGGTCTCGCGTCGCTCGCAGACGGAAGGCGAGGGCCCGATCCGCACCGGCGACTACGCCAGCACCAAGCCGGGCACGTTGCTCCTCGCGATCGCGGTCGCGGCTCCGCTCATCGGCAGCGGCGCGACGACGTTCACGCAGATCGTTCGCGTGAACGACAGCGTCGCCGGCCTCGCGGTCGCGTCGACCATCGCCGACGGGCTCACGAGGTACGAAGAGACGTTCGTCACGTGGCCGGGCACGACGAGCTGGGGGACGATGCTCCTCGCTTACGACGCGCTCAGTCGGTGAGCGGCGGCGGCAGCGGCGGCGGGCAGCCGTTCGTCCTCCGATCGTGCGTGCGCGGACCGTCGAGGAGCGGGCACGCGTCCTCGTAGGCGCAGATCCCGTCCCCGTCCTTGTCGACGCAGACGTCGGGCGCGTACTCGAGCACCGCGAGCACGCGCATCTTCGCGCCGCCGTCGCCGTCCGTGATCCGTCCCCCGATCGCGCTACCGAGCTGGAAGTCGTCGCCGAGGCGAACGCGTCCGCCCATCATCGCCTCGATCGGGATCGCGCGCGCGGTGAGCGCGTCCGGTCCGGAGACCGTCGCCGCGCCGTGGAGCTCGGGGCCCATCACGAAGCGATCGTTGACCTTCACCCCCGCCGAGAACGCGGCCGCGATCTGATCGCCGAGCGCGCGGCCCTCCCAGACGCCGTCGAACGGACGCACGTGGTAGGCGAGCTTCACCGCCCACGCGAGCGCCTTCGCGTCGCCGGCGAGGAGGATCCGCGGCGCGATGCGGAAGGTGCCGTCGCTCGTGAAGAGCTCGCGTCGCCCGAGCGGCGCGAAGAGCGCGAGCCCGCCCGCGCAGCGGAGCGCGTCGCCGTACGTCCCCGCGAGTCGCACGTCGGCGTCGAGCCGCAAGTCACCCGGCGCCTGTCCTCGATCGGGCGCCGTCGCGCCCCTGTCGCCGTGCTGGTAGATCGTCAGCGGCGAGCTGACGCCGAGGCGCACGCGGCTCCGCACGACCACGCTCGCGCGCCCGTGCACGTCGATCCGATCGGTGATCACGCGGCGCGGGAGGCCGCCCTCCTCCGCGACGAGCGGCGCGTACGACCAATCGACGAGGAGCCCCACCTGCGGGCGGAGCTTGCCGCGGAGGTCGAGCGACTCGGTCGTGTACCAATCGCTCCCGGGCGAGGAGGGATCGAGCGGCGTGATCGCGTAGCCGCGGGATTGCGCGCTCGCGTCGCTCGCCGACAGGATCGTCACCGCGAGCGGCGCGAGGCCGCGGTAGAGCAGCCTCTTCATCGTGGCTGTCCGCGCTTATACCTTAGGCTCGTGCACCTCCGAACGTCGTTCGCGTGCGGCGCCGCGCTCGTCGCGCTCGCCGGCGCCGCGGACGCGCAGCCGCGACGGATCGAGCGCCTCGGCTACGACACGCGCGTCGACGTCGCGGTCACGGCGACGGGCTCGGCCTGGCTCGTCGCGGCGGAGCTGCTCAAGGCGGACCTCGTCCCCGAGAAGTGCCGCTGGTGTTATCGCCGCGCGAACGGCGACTCCACGCTCAACGCCGTCGACCGCTCGGTGCGCCTCCGCTTGAAGTGGGACGACACGAAGCTCGCGGACGGCCTCTCCAACGCGCTCGCGTTCGTGATCATGCCCGCGGCCGGGATCGGCCTCCCCGCCACCGCGGCGGCGCACGACGATCACTTGCAGTACGCACCGATCGACACGCTCCTCATCGCCGAGGCCACGATCCTCGCCGCCGATCTCAACCAGCTCGTGAAGTTCGTCTTCGTGCGCGAGCGCCCGTTCGTGCACTACCTCCCGCACCTGCCCGACGGCATCCAGGGCCTCGGCGACAGCCCGTCCGACGCGAACCTCTCCTTTTACTCCGGCCACACGAACCTCGCGTTCGCGCTCGCGGCGTCGAGCGGCACCGTCGCGTTCCTGCGCGGCTACCGCCTCGCGCCGCTCGTCCTCGGCGTGCAGCTCGCGAGCGCGTTCACGGTCGGCTACCTCCGCATCGCCGCCGACAAGCACTACCTCTCCGACGTGATGGTCGGCGCCGTGGTCGGGAGCCTCGTCGGCGCGTTCGTGCCTCTCCTCTTCCATGGCCGGTCCTCGGCCGTGCCGGAGAGCGCCGTCGCCCCAACATCGCAGCGCCTCGGCATCGGCAGCATGCCGGTTCAGCTCACGCTGCCATGGTAAGCTCGAGGGGATGCGCAAACGACCGAGCTGATGAAGAACGAGCTCGACTTCACCGCGACCGCGATCGCCTCCGTCGGCAAGACCTTCGGCCGCACCGTCGGCGTCGACCCCGCCGTGCTCGACGACCAGATCACGAAGGGGAAGGTCATCCCCGGCGCGCTGGTCTGATCAGGGGACCGGCCACGTCGCGGGCGCGCCGGCGTCGCCGCGCGAGGGGCGCGAGTGGAACAGCGCCTCGAGCTTTCCGCCGCGCGGGCCCGTGAACCAGACGTCGTCGTCGTCGATCGCGACGAGCGTGCTCACGCGCTTCGCGTCGTCCGGCAGCGGGATGCCGGTCAGCGTCAGCCGATCGTTCACGAGCGAGACGCGCACGAGCTCGTCGCCCATCGCGACGACGAGCGAGCCCGAGCGCGTCGCGCTCACCGGCGCGACGCGGCTCGGCGCGATCTTCGTCCACGCGATCGTGTCGCCGCGGAGGCGTCCGACCTCGGTGCCGTCGTCGCCTTCGTGATGCAGCATGCACTCTCCGCCGGGGCCGCGGTACACGTGCGCGTCGCGGTGCTCGAGGTCGAGCCGCGTCGTCTTCCTCGTCCCGTCGATGCTCGAGCTCCACACCACGAGCTCGGAGCGCCCGCAGATGCGGTCGTCGATGAACGTGACGTCGTCGGAGAGCCGGTGCGCGGGCGGGAGCTTCGGGAGGGCCGCGCTGCTGGCATCGGTGGCGCCGGGGGCGACGAGCCAGCCGAGGGAGCGCTCTTCGCCGTCGAGGAAGAGCGCGGCCGAGCCGCCGCCGAGGAGGCCCATCGTGAGGATGTGCCCGGTGCGGCTCGTCGTCTCGCGCGGCGTGACGCGGAGGGTGGTGGTCGCGGTCGAGATCCACACGTCGTCGATGCCGGTGCCGCCGATGAACATCGGCTGCTCGTCGAGCGGCCGCATCGGCGGCGGGATCCGCGCGATGACGTCGACGCGCTCGTGGCGCGCGCCGATCGCGGAGAGCGTCCACTTGTTCGGCCCGTACTGCGCGACCGCGATCGCGTCCCCGAGCGGGTACGCGTTCGGCGTCACGCCGTCGGCGAACGTCGCGACGAGCACGAAGGGCGACGTCTCGCTCGGGCGCGCGATCGGGAGCTCGTCGCGCACGCTCGCGACCGGCGGCGGGGCCGCCGCTTCGGGGACGGCGTCGACGACGGGCGCGGGCTTCTTGCATGCAGCGAGCACGAGGAGGACAGCGGTAACGTTGCGCGTCACGTCCTACGAATAGCGCAGTCCGTCAGAACGCGTAGCGAAGGCCGGCCTGGCCGCCGAGGGTGGGGAGCACGACGTTGACGTCCCCGCGCGCCGCGACGAACGGCGTGAAGCCGCCCAGCGTGAAGAGCTCGAAGGCGAGAGTGGCGTGGAGACCGACGTACGACTTGTTCGCAGACTCGGTCGATCCGCCGAGTCGCGACAACCAGATCGACCCCGCGTCGAGCCCACCGCCGAGGTGGAAGCGCCACAGCACGATCTCCCCCGTGACACCGAGCGCGAGGCGGCGAACGCCGACGCCGAGCGCGGTGGAGAGCGCGTCGTACGTCAGCTCGCCAACCCCGTCCGCGCCGCCCCACCATCGCCGGATCCCCGCGCCGACTCCGAGACCGAAGGCGGACCCCGTCACCTCGGTGTCGAAGAGGCTGCTCCGCGCGTAGCCCCCGCTCGCGCGCACGATGACGGGCGGCCGCTTCGCGGGTAGCTCCTCCGCGCGCGGCTCCTCCGCGCTCGGCTCCTCCGCGCGCGCCGTCGCGCTCGTGACGGCGACGAGCGCGGCGGCGGCGAGGACGACGAGCCGCTTCACGGGCACACCGGTTCGTGCGACGAGGGCTCACGCCAGCCCTCGGGCGAGTCGATCGAGCTCCGCGACACGGAGACGTACGGCGCCGCCACCTGCGCGCGCGCGCAGACACCGGAGTCGCGGAGCGTCTCGCAAGTCGAGCCGAGGATGCAGAGGCTCTCGTCGACCCCGAACGCAGGCTCGGTCGTGACCGTCGTCGAGAAGTCGCAACCAGAGGTGCTCTCCTCGCTCAGGTACGTGCAGTGCACCACGCCAGCGACGAACCCCGGACAGCACTCGAGGAGCCTCCCGATCGCCTCCTCACAACGAAAGACATCGGACCGAAAATTGTCGTCATCGACCTCACGCGCCCGCGCGCTCCGCACGCTCAGGAGCAAGGCAAGGAGCAAGAGAAGAGGCAGCCTTCGCATCGCCCCAACATGATGCGCGGCGCACGAACCACAACTGACGCCGCCTGACACCGGACCACCGCCACGTTGCGCAACCGGGCGCGCCCTACGCCTCGAGATCAGCCCGAAGCCCCCGCGATCCATGATCGAGATCGCGCGCGAAATCCGGCCAAATTCGGAGTTGCGTACAACGTGGGTCTGATCTGGATCCACCGGCACGGCGGCTGCTCTCTCCACCGCCGATGACGATGCGTACGGTGCTCCTTGGTTGCCTCCTCCTCCTCACGATGATCGGCTGCGCGCCCGTCGCGCTCGACGACGAGGAGCGCGGGAGCACGAGCTCCAACCAGTTCTTCGTGAACGCCTCGCGGCGCGACCCGACCGCGCTCGAGGCGTCCCGCGTCGGGCGGGTCAACCCGGGGTGCGCCGCGTTCTTCCTCGAGAACGACGTGAACAAGACGTTCCTGATGACGGCGCGCCACTGCTTCGACTTCGACACCGAGGCGTGGTGCGCGACCGACGGCGAGATCGTTCAGGAGAACGGGACCCGCGGCCAGTGCACGCGCGTCGTCGTGGAGGACGACTCGCACGACCTCGTCGTGTTCGAGGCCGACATGAAGCACGCGGCCAAGGGGAGCACCACGCTCCGCCTCGCCTCGTACGCCCCGCGCGCGCGGACGCGCCTCACGATGATCGGCTACCCCGCGGACGCCGATCCGGACTCCGCGCGCCTCGGCGCCATCACGACGACGGAGAACTGCTGGACCCTCGGCTCCCGGATCCCGAGCTTGTACAGCGACCCTCGCTTGAACGACATGACGCTGCGCCACAACTGCTCGACCTACGGCGGCAACAGCGGCGGCCCGATGTACGTCGAGGGCACGCGCGACGTCGTGGGCCTGCCGTACACCTACATTCCCGACGACTACACTCGCCGCGAGGCGAACGACGAGACGACCGCGGCGCGCCTCGCGCTCACCTGGGACTTCGTGAACGTCTACTTCGACGTGCTCACCGCGGAAGGGATCACGATCGTGGAGACCGGCGCGGCGGCGGCGGAAGACCAGGCCGCCGGCTGAGTGGGGCGCCGAGAACACGAAGGCCCCGCGAGCGTGTGCCCGCGAGGCCTTCGGAGGTGCGTGGCGCCGGGCGGCTACTTCTTGCCGGCGACCTTGGACTTCTTGTCGCCCTGGTGGCCGTGGAAGGTGCGCGTGGGGGCGAACTCGCCGAGCTTGTGGCCGACCATGTTCTCCGTGACGAAGACCGGCACGAACTTGCGGCCGTTGTGGACCGCGAACGTGAGGCCGACCGCCTCCGGCGTGATGGTGGAGCGGCGCGACCAGGTCTTGATCACCTTCTTGGACTGCGTCGCCTGCGCGGCGGCGATCTTCTCCATGAGGTGGCCGTCGATGAAGGGGCCCTTCTTGATTGAACGAGGCATTGTCTTCTTTCCCTTGTCGCTTACTTCTGGCCGCGGCGCTTGATGATCATCGAGTCAGTGCGCTTGTTGTTGCGCGTCTTCTGACCCTTCGAGAGCTGGCCCCACGGCGAGCATGGATGCCGGCCGCCGGAGGTACGACCCTCGCCGCCGCCCATCGGGTGGTCGACCGGGTTCATCGTGACGCCGCGCTGGTGCGGGCGCTTGCCGAGCCAGCGAACGCGGCCGGCCTTGCCGAGCGAGATGTTCGCGTGCTCGATGTTCGAGACCTGGCCGATCGTCGACTGGCAGTCCTGATGGATCTTGCGGACCTCGCCCGACGGCATGCGGACCTGCGCGTAGTCGCCGTCCTTCGCCATCAGCACCGCGCCGGTGCCGGCGGAGCGGACGAGCTGCGCGCCCTTGCCCTTGCGCATCTCGAGGTTGTGGATCGTCGTGCCGAGCGGGATGTAGCGCAGCGGCATCGAGTTGCCGGGCTTGATGTCCGCGTTGCGGCTCGCGATGACCTTGTCACCGACGGTGAGGCCGTCGGGGCAGAGGATGTAGCGCTTCTCGCCGTCCGCGTAGTTGACGAGCGCGATGCGCGCGGTGCGGTTCGGGTCGTACTCGACCTGCGCGACGGTGCCGGGGATGCCGATCTTGTCGCGGCGCCAGTCGATGATGCGGTAGCGCTGCTTGTGGCCGCCGCCGCGGAAGCGGCTCGTGATGCGGCCGTGCGTGTTGCGCCCGCCGGTCGACGTCTGGTGCTCCGTGAGTGAACGCTCCGGCTTCGCGCCCTTGGTGAGCTCCTTGAAGTCGTAGCCCGAGTAGTAACGACGCGCGGGGCTCGTCGGCTTGTATTGCTTGATTCCCATGATCAGCTCTCGCTCTGCTCGGCGAAGAAGTCGATGTTCTCGCCCTCGGCGAGCGTGACGACGGCCTTCTTCCAGTTCTGCATCTTGGCGTAGCCACGGCCCATGCGGCGATCCTTGCCGCGATAGAGCATGGTGTTCACGCTCTTCACCTTCACGGAGAAGAGCTGCTGAACGGCCTCCTTGATCTGGACCTTGTTCGCGTCCCGGAGGACCTCGAACACGACCTGGTTCTTCGCACGGAGCGTGTTGCTCTTCTCCGTGAGGAAGATCGGCTTGCGGATGACGGATTCGGGGGTCATGGTCAGCCTGCCTTCTTCTCGCCGTCCGCCTTCTTGAGGCAGCGGCTCTCGAGCGCCTTCGCCGCGTCCTTCGAGAGGACGAGGGTGTCGTGGCGGAGGAGGTCGTAAACGTTCACGCCCTCGGGGGGCAGGAACTGGTGGTCCGCACAGTTGCGGATCGAGAGGCGGAGGTTCTCGTTCGCCGCGACGTCGACGACGAGCGCCTTCTTCTCCGTCTTCAGCGTGGAGAGCGTCGCGAGGAGGGCCTTCGTCTTGATCTCGCCGAGCTCGAAGCGGTCGACGATGACGAGGCGGCCTTCCTTGTTGAACTTCGAGAGCGCCGACACGAGCGCGCCGAGGCGGACCTGGCGCGGCGGACGGTAGGACCAGTCGCGGTTGCGCGGCGGGTGCGCCTGGCCGCCACCGACGAAGGTGGGGGCGCGCTTCGAGCCATGCCGCGCGTTGCCGGTGCCCTTCTGCTTGTAGAGCTTCTTCGTCGAGCCCGAGACCGCGGAGCGGTTCTTCGCCGTCGCGGAGCCCTGGCGCTTGCTCGCGAGCTGCGCCTTCACTACCTCGTAGAAGAGGTGCTCCTTGACCTCGGCGCCGAACACTTCGTCGGAGAGGTCGACGGTGCCGACCTTCTCGCGCTTCAGGTTGAAAACATCAACGGTTGCCATGATTCGCTCCTGCTCAGCGCGGGGACTTGATCTCGACGTCGACGCCGGCAGAGAGATCGAGCTTCATCAGCGCGTCGAGGGTCTGCTGGGTCGGCTCGAGGATGTCGAGGAGGCGCTTGTGCGTCCGGACCTCGAACTGCTCGCGCGACTTCTTGTCGACGTGCGGTCCGCGGAGGACGGTGTAGCGCGAGATGTGCGTCGGCAGCGGGATCGGGCCCGCGACGCGAGCCCCCGTGCGCTTCGCCGTCTCGACGATGTCGTTGGCCGACTTGTCGAGGAGCTGGTGGTCGAACGCCCGGAGGCGGATACGGATCGTGGTAGCGGAAGCCATGATTCTGGTCCTTACTCGAGGATCTTGGTGACGATGCCGGCGCCGACGGTGCGGCCGCCCTCACGGATCGCGAAGCGCATCTGCTCCTCGATGCCGACCGGGGTGATGAGCTCGATCGTCATCGTGACGTTGTCGCCCGGCATGACCATCTTCGTCCCCTCGGGGAGCTGGCACGTGCCGGTCACGTCCGTCGTCCGCATGTAGAACTGCGGGCGGTAGTTCGTGAAGAACGGCGTGTGGCGGCCGCCCTCCTCCTTCTTCAGGACGTAGACCTCGCCCATGAACTTCTTGTGCGGCGTCACCGTGCCCGGCTTGCACAGGATCTGACCGCGCTCCACGTCGTCCTTCTCGATGCCGCGGAGGAGCACGCCGATGTTGTCACCCGCGCGGCCCTCGTCGAGCAGCTTGCGGAACATCTCGACGCCCGTAACGGTGGTCTTCCGCGTCTCGCGGAAGCCGAGGATCTCCACCTCTTCGCCCGTCTTCACCACCCCGCGCTCGACGCGGCCCGTCACGACCGTGCCGCGGCCCTTGATCGAGAACACGTCCTCGATCGCCATCAGGAACGGCTTGTCGATGTCGCGCACCGGATCCGGGATCTGCGTGTCGAGCGCCGCGATGAGGTCGCCGATCGAGTTCTCCCACTTCTCTTCGCCGTTGAGCGCCGGGAACGCCGCCACCTGCACGACCTTCGCGTTGTCGCCGTCGAACTTGTTCTTCGAGAGGAGCTCGCGCACCTCCATCTCGACCAGCTCCAGCATCTCCTTGTCCTCCACCGCGTCGCACTTGTTCAGCGCGACCACGATGTGCTGGAGACCGACCTGCCGCGCGAGGAGAACGTGCTCGCGCGTCTGCGGCATGACCGAGTCGAGCGCGCTCACGACGAGGATCGCCCCGTCCATCTGCGCCGCGCCCGTGATCATGTTCTTGATGTAGTCCGCGTGGCCCGGGCAATCGACGTGCGCGTAGTGCCGCGTCGGCGACTCGTACTCGACGTGCGACACCGCGATCGTCACCGTCTTCGTCGCGTCGCGGACCGTACCGCCCTTCGCGATGTCCGCGTAGCTGATGACCTTCGCGAGGCCCTTCTTCGACTGGACCTTCACGAGGGCAGCCGTGAGCGTCGTCTTGCCGTGGTCGATGTGACCGATCGTGCCGACGTTGACGTGGGGCTTCGTACGATTGAATTTTTCCTTGGCCATCTCTTTATCCTTGGACTCGTTTAGGCGGTGCCCTTGACCTTCGCGACGACCTCTTCCTGGATCGCGGCGGGGACGGGGGCGTAGTGCGAGAAGTGGAGTGACGACGTCGCGCGGCCCTGCGTGAGGCTGCGGAGGTCGGTGACGTAACCGAACATCGACGCGAGCGGGACCTCGGAGTCGATGACCTGCGCGTTGCCGCGCTGGCTCATGCCGAGGATCTTGCCGCGCCGCGAGTTGAGGTCGCCGATGACGTCGCCCATGTACTGCTCGGGGACGACGACCTCGTTCTTCATGATCGGCTCGAGCAGGTGGAGCTGAGCCTTCTTCGCGCCCTCCTGGAAGCAGAGGGAGGCCGCGATCTCGAACGCCGCCGCGCTCGAGTCGACGTCGTGGTAGCTGCCGTCGGTGACGGTCGCCTTCATGTCGACGAGGGGGAACCCCGCGAGGACGCCGCGCGCCATCGCGTCCTTCACGCCCTTCTCGATCGCGGGGATGAACTCCTTCGGGATCACGCCGCCGACGATGCCGTTCTCGAAGACGAAGCCGGTGCCGCGCTCGCCGGGCTCGATCGTCATGATGACGTGGCCGTACTGGCCGCGGCCGCCCGACTGCTTCGCGTACTTGTACTCGCAGGGGACCTTCTTGCCGATCGCCTCGCGGTATGCGACCTCGGGCTTGCCGACGTTCGACTCGACCTTGAACTCGCGGCGGAGGCGGTCGCAGATGATGTCGAGGTGGAGCTCGCCCATGCCGCTGATGATGGTCTGGCCCGACTCCTCGTCGGTGTGGACGCGGAAGGAGGGGTCCTCCGTCGCGAGCTTCTGGAGCGCGACGCCGAGCTTCTCGACGTCGGCCTTGGTCTTCGGCTCGACCGCGATGCTGATGACGGGCTCCGGGAAGATCATCTTCTCGAGGAGGATGGGCTTCTTCTCGTCGCACAGCGTGTCGCCGGTGCGCGTGTCCTTGAGGCCGACCGCGGCGTAGATGTTCCCCGCGTCCGCCTCGGTGAGCTCCTCGCGCTTGTTCGCGTGCATGCGGAGGATGCGGCCCATGCGCTCGCGCTTCCCGCGCGTGGAGTTCATGACCATCGTCCCCGACGCGATCGTGCCGGAGTAGACGCGGAAGAACGTCAGGTTGCCGTGCGGGTCGTTGATGATCTTGAACGCGTACCCGGCGAACGGCGCCTTGTCGTCGGCCTTCCGCTCTTCTTCCTTGTCGTTGTCCGGGTTGACGCCCTTCACCGGCGGGATGTCGAGCGGCGACGGGAGGTAGTTCACGACCGCGTCGAGCAGCAGCTGCACGCCCTTGTTCTTGAAGGCGGAGCCGCAGAGGACGGGGAAGAACTTGAACGACGTGCAGCCCTTCCGGAGCGCGCCGACGATCTCGGCCTCGGTGATGTCGTCCGTCTTGCCGTCCATGTACTTCGCCATGATGGCGTCATCCATGTCGGCGCACGCTTCGATCATCTTCTCGCGGTAGGCCTCGCACTTCGCGCGGATGCCCTCCGGGATGTCCTGCCACTCGTACTTCTGGCCCTTCGAGTCCTCGTCGAAGATCGCGGCGCGCATCTTGATGAGGTCGACGACGCCCTTGTGCTGATCCTCCTCGCCGACGGGCCACTGCACCGGCACCGGCGTGACGCCGAGGCGCTCGCGGATCGACTCGACGTTCATCTCGAAGTCGGCGCCGAGCTTGTCCATCTTGTTGACGAACACGATGCGCGGGACGCGGAACTTGTCGGCCTGGCGCCAGACCGTCTCGGTCTGCGGCTCGACCCCGTTGCCGCCGTCGAGGACCGCGACCGCGCCGTCGAGGACGCGGAGCGAGCGCTCGACCTCGATCGTGAAGTCGACGTGGCCCGGGGTATCGATGATGTTGATGCGGTGGGTGACCCCCGCGTGCGGGCCCTCCCCCGGCTTCCAGAAGCAGTTCGTCGCGGCCGACGTGATCGTGATGCCGCGCTCCTGCTCCTGGACCATGTAGTCCATCGTCGCGGCGCCCTCGTGGACCTCGCCGATCTTGTAGTTGACGCCGGTGTAATAGAGGACGCGCTCGGTGGTCGTGGTCTTCCCCGCGTCGATATGCGCCATGATCCCGATGTTTCGGGTCCTCTCGAGCGAGTATTCGCGGGGCATGGTGACGGGGATCTTTCGTTTCGGAGCCTGAAGACACGAAACCCCCTCTGGAGCACCGCCGGCTGTTTTCGGCGGAGCCGGCGTGATTCGCCGGGCTTCCAGAGAGGGTCCGAGGTACCGCTTCAACGCGTGGTTGGGGTAACCCGGTCCTTATGTCGCGATAAACATGAGCTTTCTAAGGTGTGCCTCATCCCCCGATCGGATCGGGGACGCGCGTTATTACTAATGCCCCGCCGGAAGTCAAGGCGGGGACGGCCCGTCAGCGCCCGTCCTCGGGATCGGCGTCCGGTTCCGGCGGCGGGAGCCAGCACGTCTCGTTGACTTCGTCGATCCGGACCCCCCTTCGCGCTGCGGCGCGCAGGGCCGCGCGCGCGAACCGCTGCATGCCTTCCAGCCACGCAAGACGCTGCGCCGGCGTGAGCGCGAGCCATGCCCGCTGCTGCTCCTCGTCATGCTTCTTCCACGCGTCAGCCATCGCTGCGCCTCATCTTGGCGATGCGTTCCAGAGCGACGATGTCGTCCGTGTCCTTCGCTCTCCCTGCGATCCGCTTCATCGCCACGAGATCGGAGATGCTCGCGACGGCAATGACGGCATCGTCGATCTCGATGTGCTCCGCCCGCGCGCGCGCGGAGGCGAAGTCGAACGGCTCTTGCGCGAAGACGTCGATCTGCATGCCGTCGCCGTGCGGCGACCAGAGCGTGAACACGAGCCCGGCGAGCGCCTGCATCGCGCGGCGTACGTTCTCCTCCGCCAGATGGAGGACCAGGTCGAGATCGCCGGTGACGCGCAAGTGACCGTGGAGCACCACCGCCACGCCGCCGACGACGAGGTAGTCGACGTCCGCCGCGCGCAGCGCGCGGAATACAGGAAGGAGCGCGCTCTCCATGGGTCGCGCCACGATCGTACCAGGGGGCCAAGCGGATGCTACCCGGCGGCGCCGCGGGGCGCGTCGAGACACCTCTCGAGTGCTATGGTCCGGCGCGATGGCCGAGGTCGAGTTGCCCGACGAAGAAGAGCCGCCGCGCTCCGGGCAGCGGAGCGCCTCGTCCGGGCGACGGGAGGTGGCGCCGCGCGACGTCCTCGCCACGTTGCTGCCGCCGAAGGACCGCGTCGATCTCACGCGCCGGTTGATCGCGCCGGTCGTCCTCGCCGTCATCCCGGTGTGGTGGGTCGTCGACGCGACGAAGCGCGCGACGCTCACGACGATCGGGCGCGACCAGGGGATCTTCCAGTACGTCGCGTGGGCCCTCATGCAGGGCGACGTCGACTACCGCGACGTCCGCGACGTGAACGGGCCGCTCACGCACCTGATCCACATGCTCATGCTCCGCCTCGGCGGCGCGGACGAGCATCGCTTCCACGTCCTCGACATGATCGCGACCGGCGTCACGTTCGCGCTCGCGGCGTATCTCCTCCCCGGCGTCATCACGAAGAAGGAGCCGCCGCGCCTCGAGCGGCTCGCGTGGGCGGCGGCGGGGTGGGTCGTCCTCGCCGGGCAATACGGCCTCTATCTGTACTGGAACCAGGCGCAGCGCGAGAGCTTCTGCGATTGGTTCCTCCTCCCGAGCCTCGCGCTCCAGGCCGCGCGCCCGGGAGCCAAGCCGGCGCGGCGGATCGTCGTCGTCGCCGCGCTCTCGAGCATCACGTGGTTCTGCAAGCCGACGTTCGTGCTCTTCACGCTGATGCAGCTCGGCGTGCTGCTCGTCGATCGCGAGGTGCCGCTCGCGCGGAGGGCGCGCGTTCGCCTCTTCGCGCTGGGCGCCGCGCTCGGGGGCGCGCTCCCGCTCCTCTTCCTCCTTCGCTACGGCGACGTCGTCGCGTTCGTGAAGATCATGGCGCGCGACGTCCCCCAGATGTACCGCTTCATCTGGCCGAAGAGCCCGCAGGAGATCCTCGGCGAGGAGGGCCCGCTCGGCGCGGCGACGCTCGGCCTCGCCGTCTCCGCCGCGCTCGCCGCGCTCGTCGCGATGCGCGAGCTGCCGCGCCGCGTCCTCGTGCTCGCCGCCGCGCCGGTGGTGGGGCTCGCCGTCGTCCTCGTGCAGGCGAAGGGCTTCGGCTACCACTTCCACCCGCTCACCGCGTCGGCCCACCTCGGGCTCTGCCTCGTCGTCCTCTACCTCTGGGAGCGCTTCCGCCACACGTCGCGCAAGCGCCCGCTCGGGCGGCTCGTCGCGCTCGCCGCCGCCGCCGCGCTCGGGCTCTTCGTCGCGTCGAACATGCGCGCGAGCACGCACACGCGAAACTACTGGATCCTCGCCGGCGGCGAGACGCCGGAGCGGCGGCAAGAGAAGGAGTACTTCGACACGTTCAAGACGTACGACTTCTTCCCGTGGGAGATGCGCCAGGCCGCGAGCTACCTCGCGGAGACGACGGCGCCCACCGCGCGGGTGCAGGTCTACGGGATGGACCCGTACCTCCTCTTCCTCGCCGAGCGCCGGAGCGCGACGCCGTACATCCTCGCCTACGACCTCAACGTCGACGCCGCGCTCGAGGGCGGGTGGGGCGCGAAGCCCGACTGGAAGGACGTCGCGCGCATCGTCGCGGGGAAGAACGAGCGCCAGGCCGACATGCTCGCGCGGCTCCAGGCGTCGCCGCCGGAGGCCTTCGTCTTCATCGATCGCGCGCCGCTCATCTCCTTCGTCGAGTCGGCGTGGGACGACTTCCGCTACTGCTGCATGGAGGCGGCGACCTGGGTCGCGGCGAACTACCACGCCGCTCGCTCCTTCGGGGACTTCCACGTCTGGCTGCGCGACGACTCGCCGGTGCCCGATCAAGCCGAAGGTCAGATGTGGCCGTGAGCACGCGACCGGGGACGATCCCGCACCTCCCGGCGCTCGACGGACTCCGCGGTCTCGCGCTCCTCGGCGTGTTGTTCTTCCACTCGAAGAAGCTCCTCGTCGGCGGCTACCTCGGCGTCGACCTGTTCTTCGTGCTGTCGGGTTACCTGATCACGTCGCTCCTCATCGCGGAGCGGCGCGCGGCGGGGCGCATCGCGCTCGGCGCCTTCTGGATCCGGCGCGCGCGGCGGCTCTTCCCCGCGCTCTTGTCGCTCATGCCCGCCGTCGCGCTCTATTGCTGGCTCTTCGCGCAGCCCGACGAGCTCGCGCGCGTGCGCTCCGACGCGCTCGCGACCCTCGCCTACGTCGCGAACTGGAGCGGCATCTTCGCGGAGCGGAGCTACTGGGACCTGTTCGCGGCGCCGTCGCCGCTCGAGCACACGTGGAGCCTCGCGATCGAGGAGCAGTTCTACGTGGTCTGGCCGCTCGTCGCGCTGCTCGCGTTGAAGGGCCCCCAGACGCGGCCGCGCACGGTCCTCGTCATCGCGCTGCTCGGGTTCGCCGCGTCGGTCGTGACGATGCTGGTCCTCTACACGCCGGCGCGCACGTCGCGCGTCTACTTCGGGACCGACACGCGCGCGGCCGCGATCTTCGCCGGGATCGCGCTCGCGGCGGTGCTGCCGCCGTCGACGACGTTCTCGCGCTCGGCCGCGCGGAAGCTCGACGTGCTCGGCGCGATCGCGTTCGTCGGGCTCGCGATCGCGTGGTGGCGCTTGCCGGGCGAGAGCCGGTTCCTCTACCGCGGCGGCTTCTGGCTCACCGAGCTCGGCGGCCTCGCGCTCATCACGTGCGCGGTGGCGGGGCCGAAGGTGAGCGTCGTCGCGCGCGTGCTCGCGTTCAAGCCGCTCGTCTGGGTCGGGATCATCAGCTACGGGCTCTACCTCTGGCACTGGCCGATCGACGTGTTCGTCACGCCGGCGCGGTTCCACGTCTCCACCAACGTCGCGCGATTCATGCAGTTTGCATCCACCTTCGCGATCGCGACCGTCTCGTACTTCGTGTTGGAGAAGCCGATCCGCACGCGCGGGTTGCCGTTCGGCCGCCCCGCGCTCGTGGTCCCGGCCGTGGTCGCGCTCTCGTTGTTCCTCGTCGTCCGCGCGACGCACGCGCGCCCGATCCCGCCGCGCAACACCGCGCACGAACCGATCGAGCCGGTGGAGGCGACCGGCTTCGCGCCGCAACTGAAGGTCATGATCCTCGGCGACTCGACCGCGAACTCGCTCGGCTGGACGCTGCGCGGCGTCCGCAAGCCCGGCGTCGCGGTGGAGCTGCGGGGCAAGGACGGCTGCACGATGGTCTACGACACGTGCCGCGGCGACCAGTGGAGGGCGGACACGGACGAGGTCCGGCCCGACGTCACGCTCGTGTTCGGCGGCGGCGCGTTCCTGCATCCGTGGGCGGCGAAGAACGGCGACTGGGTGAAGGCCTGCCACCCGGAGTGGGACGCGCAGTACGAGCAGGTGCTGATGCAGCGCCTCCCCGAGCTCGTGCGCCCGAAGACGCGCGTGTTCGCGGTCACGCTCCCGCACTCCCGCCGCCCGTGGGACGGCGAGGAGGAGGACCGCGAGATCGACTGCGTGAACGCGCTCCTGCGCCGCGCGGCGAAGGCGGTCCCGGGCGTCTTCATCCTCGAGCTCGGCGAGCGCGTGTGCCCGCACGGCGAGTGCCCCGAGCGCGAGCCGGGCCTCGAGCACGGCGTCCGGCCCGACGGGATCCACTACGACATGGAAGGCACGCGGCCGGTGGCGCGCTGGGTGCTGGAGCAGATCGTCTCGAACGTCGCGCGGTGAGGCTCGTGCTTCAGAACGGCCACACGAGCGGGATCAGCGCGACCGCGGTCGCGAGGACGAGGAGCTGGAGCGGGAGCCCGACCTTCGTGTAGTCGGTGAAGCGGTAGCTCCCCGGCGTCATGACGAGGACGTTCACCGGTGACGCGATCGGCGTCGCGAACGCGGCCGACGCGGCGAACGCGACGCCCATGAGGAACGGCTCCGGCCGGACGCCGAACGCGGCCGCGAGCTTGAGCGCGATCGGGGCGACGAGGACCGCGGTCGCGGTGTTGGAGAGGACCATCCCGAGGCCCGACGTGATCGCGACGAGGAGCGCGAGCACCACGATCGGGCTCGCGCCGTGGAGCACCTGCTCCACCGCGGCGACGGCGAGGCGCGTGCCGCCGGTCCGCTCGAGCGCGGTCGCGAGCGGGATCATGCCGGCGATGAGGACGATGCTCTCCCAGTTCACCGAGCGGTACACGTCGGCGGGGCGCACGCAGCCGGTGAGGACGAGCGTGATCGCGGCGAGGAGGACGGCGACGACGTTCGGGAGCCAACCGAACGCCATGACGAGCAGCATCGCGAGCGTGATCGCGACGGAGCCGATCGCGTGCGGGCGATCGAGGAGGGCGACGGGAGCGGCGTCCGGCTCCGCGACGAGGACGAAGTTGGCGCGCTCGTCGCCGAGGTTCCGGAGGTACTTGCGGCGTCCCTTCACGAGGAGCGCGTCGCCGGCGCGGAGGACGAGATCGCGGAGCGCGGAGGAGGAGTGGCACACGTACGCGCTCCCTTCGGCGCGGCGGACGGCGAAGACGTTCGCGCGGTAGCGATCACGGAACTTCGCGTCGCGGAGCGTGCGGCCGACGAGGCTCGAGCGCCGCGGGAGCACGACCTCGGCGAGCGACTCCTCCGACGGGAGCGCGAACTCGGCGGCGCCGGGGCGGAGATCGAGCGCGAAGTGCGCGGCGAACGCCTCGATCGCCGCGTCGGTCCCGAGGACGCGGATCTCGTCGCCGGCGGCGAACACGACGGGAGGCACGACGCGGAGCGCCTCGCCGGCGCGCTCGATCGCGACGACGGTGACGGCGTGCGCCGCGCGCGGGTTCGCCGCGGCGAGCGTCATCCCCACGAGCGACGAGGCGGCGGGGACGCTTGCTACGCGGAGCGCGCCGCCGAGCCCGAACTCGGTCGCGAGATCGCTCTGGGACAGCGCGCGCGAGACGAGATCGGCCTTCTCGCCGGCGGGGAGCACGCGGCGTCCGAGGAGCGCCATGTACCCGACGCCGACCGCGAGCGCGGCGAGCCCGGGCGCGGTGAAGCTGAAGAACCGGAACGGCTCGCGCCCGGCCTCGCGCAGCGCGTCGCTGACGAGGAGGTTCGGCGGCGTGCTGATCAGGGTGAGGTTGCTCCCGAGGTGCGCCGCGAACGCGAGCGGCATGAAGAGGCGCGCGGCGGGGATCCCGCGGCGCTGCGCGAGCGTGCCGACGACGGGGAGCAGGATCGCGACGGTGCCGGTGGAGCTCATGAAGGCGGAGACGAACGCGGTCGCCGTCATCGTGACCACGATCACGCGCGTCTCGGTCGCGCCGGCGACGGCGTCGAGGTGCCGCCCGAGCCAGTCGGCGACGCCGGTCTCGGTGAGCGCCGCCCCGACGACGAAGAGCCCCGCGATCATGATGACGGCCGGGTTCGCGAACCCGGAGAGCGCGACGTCGACCGGCACGACCGCCGTGACGGCGAGCGCGAGGAGCGACCCCAGCGCGACGACGTCGAGCCGAAAGCGATCGAGGACGAAGAGGAGGATCGTCGCCCCGAGGACGACGAACGTGATGACGGTGTCGCTGCTCACGCCCGCGAGAGCCTACCTCACGTTCCCCCGCTCGATGCGGCTTCGACGTGCCCGGCCTCCCTGGACCGGGTAGTGTAGGCGCCGTGAGCGCGGCGGCGAAGGAGCTCTTCGAGGCCGCGTGTGCGGCCGAAGCGACGAAGTCCGGCTGGGACGGCGGCGAGTTCTCGACGAACCCTCACGAAGGCGCGGCCCCGCAGCTGCCCGCGTTCCGCGCCGCGCCGGGAGCGCTCGCGATCTGCCTCGACGAGCTCGAAGGCAGCACGTACGGGGCGCCCTTCCGCGTCGCGATCTTGGCGCTCCACGGCATGCGCCTCGAGCCGAGCCAGCGCCTCGGCGCCGGGCTCGAGCGAGCGGTCGTGGAGCTCGAGCTGCCGGAGGACTTCCTCGTGCGCCTCCGAGCGGTGGAGCTGCTCTGGGAGCTCCACCCCGAGCGCGCGAGACGCCTCGGTCTCCATCGCTCGAAGGACTGGATGGACCACATCGGCAAGTCGATCGGCGACGCCGCCGCGCGCGCGGCGTTCTTCCGCGATCTCTTCGCCGACCCCGATCCGAACGTCGCCGCGCTCGCGCTCCGCTGCGCCTACCTCTACGCGTTCGACGCCGACGGCGGCGACGCGCGGCGACACGTCCCGCGCGAGGTCGTCGAGGCCCTCTCGAAGCACGACTCGCGCATCGTCCGAAAGTCCGCCGAGGACTACCTCGCGTCGTTCACGAGCCCGTACAACCGACCCCTCTGCTTCGCGCAGAGCCGGCGCATTTCGTAGAGGCGGTGCGCAGAACGCAGAAACGCCCGCGAGCCAGAGGGCCGCGGGCGTCTCCCATCACGCGGGCGCGTGCGCGCTCGGCTACCAGCGGTAGTGCGCGAAGGCCTTGTTGGCCTCGGCCATCTTGTGCGTGTCGTCCTTCTTCTTCACCGCGTTGCCGCGGCCCTGGGCGGCGTCGACGAACTCGGCGGCGAGGCGCTCGCGCATCGTCTTCTCGCCGCGGTCGCGGGAGTAGAGGACGAGCCAGCGCATCGCGAGCGCGACGCGGCGCTCGGGACGGACCTCGACCGGGACCTGGTAGGTCGCGCCGCCGACGCGGCGGCTCTTCACCTCGAGCTTCGGCTTCACGTTGTCGAGCGCCTTGCGGAACACCTCGATCGGGTCCTCCTTGAAGCGCTCGCCGATGACGTCGAACGCGCCGTAGAGGATGCCCTCCGCGACCGCCTTCTTGCCGTCGAACATCAGCGTGTTCGTGAACTTCGAGACGAGCTTGTCCTTGTACTTGGGGTCCGGAATGATGCGGCGCTTCGGGACTTCTCTACGACGGGGCATAGTTCTGCTCTCTTCTCGTGGTTCCGGACTATCAGGCCTTCGGGCGCTTCACGCCGTACTTCGAACGCTTGCGGTTGCGGTTCGCCTTGTTCGTCGACGACGGGCCGATGGCGCCCGACGCGTCGAGCGTGCCGCGAACGACGTGGTAGCGAACGCCCGGGAGATCCTTCACGCGGCCGCCGCGGATGAGGACGACCGAGTGCTCCTGGAGGTTGTGCCCCTCGCCCGGGATGTAGGAGGTGACTTCCATGCCGTTCGTCAGGCGGACGCGGCACACCTTGCGAAGCGCCGAGTTCGGCTTCTTCGGCGTGGTGGTGTAGACGCGGACGCAGACGCCACGCTTCTGCGGGCAGCTCTTGAGAGCGGGGGACGCGGTCTTCACGCGCGCAGCCAGCCGCCCGTGGTTGATGAGCTGATTGATCGTCGGCATTCGAAGAAATTCCTGCGGTTTTTACGTGTTCGGGCTTTGGGGAGGGCGCACTCTAGTCGCGGCCCTTCCCCTGTCAAGAGTGCTCGCGCGCGCGAGCGCCCGGCACCTTCATTAGCGAAGAGCGGTTTCAGATTCCATCGCCCTGATGCGGAACGTCGTGTCACCCGATTGAGACGACAGAAACCTACATCGTTCCATGGGGTAGGCGTTCGTGAGGTCTCGAGTCCTCAGCGTAGATGGAGGAATTCACGAGAGATTTTGTGCGTCTCCGCCTCGACAATGGCCGTTCTCGAAGTATGTATCCATCACCTACCTGCACACCTTTCCCTTGGTGTCGGGCAGTTTTTGGAGGAACGTCGTGAACATCCGGACTTCGATTCTCGGCCTGGCGTGCGGTGCCATCCTCGCGAGCTCCCTCGCGACGATGACGGGGTGCGACGGCGCGGACGAGGCGACCGAGCAGACGACCTCCGCCGAGACGATCCGCTCCGCGAACGTCGCGCTGACGCTCCAGGACGAGAGCGGCGCGCGCATCGGAGAAGGCTCCGGCATCCTCATCTCTCCGCGCCTCGTCCTCACCGCCGCGCATCTCGTGTCGGGCAAGACCAAGTGGTCGGTCAAGACCGCCGACGGCAAGACCGCGAACGGCGTCCGCGGCGTCACGTACGACTGGCTCGTCTACAACAGCTCGAAGTCGCACCCGCGCAAGCACGACGTCGCGGTCATCTACCTCGATCGCCCGATCCGCCTCGCCGAGTACCCGAAGGTCGCGTCCGCGCCGCTCGCGGCGGGCGCGGCGGGCACGCGCATCCACGGCAGCGGCGCGTCGTTCACGACGATCCCGAGCACGTTCACGCGCATCAAGACGTTCCCGAACTCGTACGTCACCGAGATGGGCAAAGGCGAGACGCTCGACACCGGCGGCGCCGTCCTCGACGCGCGGAACCACATCGTCGGCGTCGCGACCGGTCAGGGCATGACGACCGGCAAGTTGTATATTGCACGCGTCGACGGCGTGAGCGGCTGGGTCCAGGAGCAGACGAACAACTGCGACAGCGGCAAGGACGATCCGTACAAGGACCCCGTCGTCGTCAAGACGTACACGCCGCCGTCGAGCAGCGGGACCAGCGGCACCACCTCCTCGACCTCGTCTTCGTCCGGCACCACGACCTCGTCGTCCTCCGGCATCACCTCCTCGTCCTCCGGCACTACGTCCTCGTCGTCCGGCACCACGACGTCGAGCTCGGGCAGCACGACCTCCAGCTCCGGCAACCCGGAGACGTGCGAGGAGCGTACGTCCGGCAACTGCTACGGCCAGTGCACGACCTCGACGAGCTCGTCGTCTTCGTCGTCCTCGACCAGCAGCTCCGGCTCGAACCCGATCGATCCGCCGCCGGCGACGTCGTCGGGGGTCACCTCCAGCTCCACGTCCTCGTCCTCGAGCAGCTCCGGCGGCGTCGACGACAGCCCGTGCACCGATCCGGACGACGATCCGGAGTCGTGCCCGCCCGATCCCGACGGCTGCGAAGGCCCGCAGTGCGGCGGCGGCGTGCCGGATCAGAACACGAACTACGGCGCCTGCGCCTGCAGCGGCAACGGCAGCAACGACGACAGCGACGTCCGCTGAGCGAGAGCGAGAGCGTCAGCGCAAGAGCGCGAGCACGCCGATGCCGAGGAGGATGCGGTAGATCCCGAACGGGACGAGCCCGCGCTTCTTCAGGTACGCGATGAACGCGGCGATGACCGCCCACGCGACGACGAACGAGACGACGAGCCCGATCGCGACGTTCGCGACGCCGATCTCCGCGAGCGCGTGGCGCGACTTGAGCATCTCGTAGAGCGTCGCCGCGCCGAGGGTCGGCAGGCCGAGGAGGAACGAGAACTCCGCCGCGGTCGCGGTCGACAGGCCGGTGAGCTGGCCCGCGACGATCGTGCACATCGAGCGCGACGAGCCGGGCCACATCGAGACGCACTGGCCGAGGCCGATCAAGAACGCGCGCTTCGGCGTCACGTGCTCGAGCCCGACGAGGCCGCTCTGCTCGTCCTCGGGTCTCCCCTTCGCGCGCAGCGCGCGGATCGCCTCGATGACGATCATGACGATGCCGCCGACGATGAGCGCGGCGGCGACCGGCGTCGGCCCGAAGAGGAGCGCCTTGATCTTCTTCCGCAGGAGGAGCCCGGCGATGGCCGTCGGGACGAAGCCGAGCGCGAGCGCGAGCAGGAGCTGGACGCTCGCGCGCTCGCGCCGCGCGAGGCCGACCACGCGCATCGCGAGGAGCTTCCGGTACTGCACGACGACCGCGAGGATCGCCCCGAGCTGGATCACGATGTCGAAGGCGTCCGCGCCTTCGCTCTCTTGCCCGAGGAAGTGGCTCGCGAGGATGAGGTGCCCCGTCGACGAGACGGGCAGGTACTCGGTCAGCCCCTCCACCACGCCCAGCAACACCGCCACGACCGGGCTCATCGGCTCGTTCACCATTGAGCCGCTAGGATCTATCACATGGCGCTGCCCGTTCCGCTCGACGCAAGCGACGAGGAGGTGCGGGCCGCGCTCGCGCCGCTCCGCAGCGACTTCTCCGTCGCGCTCCACGCGGCCGAGAACCCGTTCGCGGTCGGCGCGATCATCCGCGTCGCGCACAACTTCCTCGCGCGCGAGATCATCCTCGTCGGCGAGGGCCCATATTACGAGAAGGCCTCGATGGGAATGGAGCGGTACGAGACGATCGTGAAGGTCCCGGACGACGCGGCGCTCCTCGCGCACGTCGGAGAGCGCCCGCTCTGGGCGGTCGAGAAGGACGCGGCGACGAAGAGCCTCTACGCGATCGAGCGCTTCCCATCCGGCGTCGTCCTCCTCTTCGGCAGCGAGCGCTTCGGCCTACCGAAGACGCTCACCGATCGAGCGGCGGAGACGCTGGGCATCCCGATCTACGGCGTGAACCACTCGCTCCCCCTCGCCGTCGCGGCCGGTATCGTGATGAGCGAGTGGGCGCGCCGCCGCTACGCGTCCGGGACCTCGGTCTGACGAACCTACGCGTCAGTTGACGACGACCGTGACCTGACTGGCGACGTTCTGCGCGGGGACGTACGTCGAGTCGGGCGCGGTCACGTTCGTGATCTTCACGACGTACGTCCCGAACTGGTTGATGCTGAAGGTGTAGCTCGCGGAGCCGCTCGCGGTCGTCGTGACCGTGATCGGGGCACCGTCGTTCATCGTCAGCGTCACGGTCGCGTTCGCGACGGGGCCGTTGTTCTTGTCCTCGATCTTCACCGAGCCGTGGACCGTGCTGTTGCCGGGGCCGATATGAGCGAACGTCCCGCTGAGCTGCGCGACGTGGATCTCCTTCGGGATCGCGACGGTGCCCGGCGTCGCGAACGTGTATCCGAGCGTCTGGTGGAGGATATCCGTGTAGTTGATCCGGATTTGCTGGCTGCCGGGCCCGCCCTGGATCTTGAGCTTGAGCCCGTTCGGGATCGGATCGCCGCTGTAGATTCGGATCCCGCCTGGAGCCGGCTCGCTGAACGTGTTCGGCGGCAAGCCGTTCGGGAAGAGCACGTTCCCGAGCCATCGCGGCTGCTGCAGGCCGTAGATGAACTCGAAGTCGTAGACCTGGCCCTGGAGCGCCGCCGGGATGTCCAGCTCGACGTTGTACTCCCCCGCGGTGCCGATCGCTTGGAACTTCGAGTTGCTCGCGAAGAAGGGCGTCTCGTAGCGCGTGTACTTCTGGAGGGCGGCGTTCGTGCCCATCGCCGTCAGATGCGCGGTCTGGGCCTTGTCCCACGCCGTCGTCCAGCTCTTGCTGTCGATGCCGTGGAGCTCCTTCAGGAACTCGAGCTCGTCGACCGCGGTGGGCTTGCCGCCGACGAGCGCGTTGTAGTGCTTCGTGTCCTCGGCCGAGCCCGTGACGATGTTCTCGACCTTGCCGCGCAAGTTGTCGACGAAGCCGCCGCTGAAGCAGCTCACCATCTCCACCATGACGTGGACGCCCTTGTCGTGGAGCGGCCCGAGGAGGTTCGCGAGCTCGTCGTCCCAGAGGACCTCCTTGCCCCAGAGGTTGATGCCCTCGTGGAAGCCGACCATGTCGTCGCGATCGCCGTCGAGATCCCAGTCGAGACCGCCGTCCTCCGTGTCGATGACGAAGTCGCCGTCGACGTCGGCGCCCATCGGCTTCCACGTGCCGTCGTCCAGGCGCTCGGCGAGGTACTTCTCTCCGTCCCAGCGGAAGCGAACGTCGGCGGCGCCGTCGCGATCGGTGTCCTCGCTCCAGTCGAGGTGCTGCGTCGTCGGGAGGTTGTTCGCGAGGTTGGCGACGTCCACGCCGAAGTCGTCCGCGAGCGTGCCGTCTCCGTCGATGTCGACGTTCGCCTCGGCTTCGGAGAGGAAGTTGTCCGCGCCGTAGTCGACGCTCACCCAATTGCCCGCGCTGCGCTTCCAGACCCGCGTCTTGCCGGTGCCGTCCTTCTCGACGAGGAGGGCGAGTCGTCCGTCGATCACGAACTGACCCGACTTGATGACGCGGTTGCGAAGGTCGACCTTGATCGAGCTCTCCGCGAACTTCTGCGCGCCGGGCGACGTCGCCTCGGGGCCGGTGGTCGCGAGGCGCGCGCCTTCCCAGCCTTGCTGCGGATCGTAGCCGGTGCCGTGATCGGTCACGAAGAGGGTGAGCGTGCAGCTCGCCGGCATCGACGAGAGCAGCGCCTGGAGGTGAGCCGTGATGTCCGCCTTGCTCGTGCCCTTGTCGACGATGTTCTCCCCGTCGACATCGATCGGAGCGCCGTCGTTGTAGAAGATCTCGATCTGATCGTCGGTGAAGCCGAGCGCCTTCATCCGGTCGTGCTTGGCGACGACGTTGACCTTGTAGCGAGGCGCGTTGTTGCTCGCGTTCACGCCGCCGCTGATGATGATCGAGCGGTCGCAGCTCGAAGCCTGGGTCCCCATCGGCGTGACGCCGCCGTGCGGGACGGTCGGCACCTCGATCGTACGGTGCTCGCCCTCGCCAAACGGGCGCGCGCCTTGGCCCTTGGCCTCCTCGGTCGCGTCCGCGTCCGGGGTCTGAAGCGTGACGTCCCACGTCAGCGCCGGCACCTTCGGCGCGATCTGCACGAACGCGCGGACCGTGATCAGCGCCGTCGGCTCCGTCACGAACTGGCCGGTGACCGCGGCGAAGTCCTTGATCTCGCCGAAGACGATGACCTCGGAGAGATCCATCGTCTCGGGCGGCAGCGTCCCGTCGAGCCGTACGTACGAGAAGCCAGGCATCGCTTCATCGGTGATGAGGCGGATGGCCTTGTCGACGAGGTATCCGCGCCCGTCCGACCCGTAGTTGACGGCGCTCCCGTAATAGCCGTGGACCCAGATGCTCTTGCCGATGTCCGCGGGATGCTTCACCGCGACCGACGTCACGGGCAGCATCGCCTCGATCGTCGATGCGGGGCCCCCGCCGTCCGAGCCGCCGTCCGAGCCGCCGTCGATGTCTCCGCTCGACGAGGACGAGGTCGAGCCGCTGCTCGACGTGCTGCTGCTCGACGTGCTCGCGCCGCCTTCGGCTCCGCCGGACGAGGACGTCGAGGACGTCGAGGACGTCGAGGACGTCGTGCTGGAGGACGAGTCGGGGTCGTCGCCTCCGCACCCGCCGAACGCGAGCGCAACGACCACGAGCACGAAGATGAGCCACCAACCGCGACGAACCATCCAATCCCCCTTTCTGGGCCTCGAGCCGCGCATTATTCTCGATCCGTTACGACTTGACCATCCCCCGTTCGGGGGACCCCGACCGTCGCGTGTCACGGAGCTCGCCGTCGACGTAGCTTCGTCGCGCAGGAGTCGTTGCACGGCCGCGAGCACGCGGCTCAACGCCTTTTGGTCGGAGCGCGGGATCGACCTCTTCGGCGCCGGCGGCACGCTGAGCGCCTGACCTATTTCCCCGGCAGGCGAAACCACGAGGGCCTGGGATCGATCACGTCGAGCGCGGTGGGCTCGACGGCGTGGCCCCGCGCGGCGGCGGCCATCGCGCGGACCATCCGCACCGCCGGCGGCGCCGTCGCGCCGGCGTTCTCCCAGCGCGCGAGCACGGCGTCGACCGCGTCGGCTCGCCCGACCTCCACGAGCGCGCGGGCGCGCAGCACGGCGCTCGCGTCGCGCTCGCTGCCGCCGCGGTCGAGGGCGTCGAGGGCCGCGGAAGGATCGCCGCGCGTGAGCGCCGTCTCGGCCAGCGCCTCGCTCAGCTCGATGCGCTCGGCCTGCGGCGTCGACGGGTCGTCGAGCCGCGCGGCCGCGAGCTCCCGCGCCGCCTCGTCGCGCCCCAGCGCCGAGAGCAACCGCACGCTCGCCGCGCTGCGTCCTGGCAGCGCGAGCTGCGCGCCCCAACGCGCGAGCAACGTCTCGGCGTCGCCGCGCGTCGACGCCACCGCGACGTCGACGTCGAACCAGCCGGGATGGTCGAGCTCCCGCGCGCGATCGCTGGCCGTCGACGCGGCTGCCGGCTCGCCGAGCGCGACGCGACAGCGCGCGAGCTCCAGCCACCACTCGCCGTCGCCCGCCTCCGCGTCGAGGGCGATCGCCTGCTCGAACGCCGGCACGGCGCGCCGTCGGTCCCCCATCACTTCCGCGCGCCACGTCCCGAGCAGGGCCCAGCCATCGGCGCCGCCGACACTCGCGGCCGCGGCGTCGTCGACGATCGCGGCCGCGGCGTCGTCGATGATCGCAGCCGCGGCGCCGCCGACGATCGCGGCCGCGGCGTCGTCGACCGCCCGCAGGTCGTCACCCCGCGCCGCCGCGCGCCCGGCGGCGCGCGCGTGAGCCAGCGCCCAGCCGTGGAGCACGCCCACCTCGTCGAAGCCGGCGGCGAGCGCCGCGCGATAAGCCTCGACCGCCGCGTCCGGACGCCCGGCCGCGAGCCATCCGTTGCCCGCGTTGTAGTGCGCCGACGCGCGGTGATCGACGGGCGCCAGCGCGGCGGCCCGCGTCCACGCATCGGCCGCCTCCTCGTACCGCGTGGTGTCGGACAGCGCCGACGCGAGCGCGAACCACGCGGCCACGTCGTCCGGTCGTTCCTCCACCTGTCGTCGTCGCGCATCGATGTCCATGATCGCCTCGGCACGCGCCCCGGAACCAGCACGAGCGGCTCGAAGGATACGCTCTTCGCCCCGGCGCGGGTCCCACGGAGCTTCGGGTGGCAACACCCGTTGTCTTACTCGATGACGTTGCGAAGCCTCTTCGACGAAGGCTTCATCGACGAGCCGTCGAGCTCCGAGTTCGGTGAGGGCGTCGACGGAGCCGCGACGCTCGATCCTGCCGGCGTCGAGGAGAGCGCGGCCTGGCCCGTCAGCCTCAAGAGACTTCTCTCCGAGATCGGCTCGTGCGCCGTGAACTACCCCACCGGGCAGGGGCCGATACGGCTGGCGCGAGGCCCGGCCGAAGAGCGTGGGGCGCTACTTGGAGAAGGCGGGTCCTTCGGCGCCGGGCGCGAGCGATTCATGGCCGTTCCTGACCGACGACGGCGGAGGTCGACGCGAAGGCGCAGCATGCGGAGGTGAGGTGCACGCGGCGGTGGTCGGCGGAGCACGGCGCTGCGCCGAAGCCTCGCCGGTGAGAGGACGGTAGCAGCGCCGCACGCGACGAGCTCGCGGTCGAGAGGACGTCCGTGCAACGTCATGAAGAAGATCGCGCCGAGTCGTGCCCTTGCCGCGGCTCGCGCGCGCGTTGCTCGCTTCGATCGCGAGCTCGTTGGAGTCAGAACGTGCCCGCGCCCTGCGTCGCGAACGTCCCTGCACCCTGCGTGGCTTCGATGTGGCTCATGGCTTTCTCCTTCTTGCGGTGGATGCAGTGCGATCAGGGGACGGGGTTCTGCGCGAGGCGCTGCGCCTTCGCGTAGTCGGCGGCGCCGTCGACGAACACGACGGTGGCGACGTAGTCGAGCTGGCGGACGCCGGCGGGGAGCGTGGCGTTCGCGATGAACGCGGTCGGCGAGTAGTTGCCGACGTTGCCGACGCCGGCGTTGAGCTGCGCGCCGCCCGCGGCGAGCAGGTCGGCGGGGGCGCCCGACGCCTTGCCCATGTAGAACTGCGAGAGCCCGTTCATGAGCGGCGCGACCTGCTCCGCGACCGCGCGGTGGCCCGACGAGAGAGCGCCCGGATCGCCCGGCGCGAAGATCTGGCCGATCAGCTTCGCGCGGTCCGCCGCCGGCGCGACGAGCACGTTCGAGAGCGGACCCTCCGCGAGGCCGATCTGGCCTTCCTCCGTCGTGACGAGCGGCATCGGATCGAACACCGGGTCGACGCAGTCGGCGCCCTCGGGGCCGGCGTTCTCGATCTCCTCGGCGCTGCACGCGGAGAGCGCGTTCATGTGCCACGCGAACTCGGAGCAGTACATCGGGAGCTTCGTCGTCTTGTCCTGTTCGAGGATGATCTGACCGAGCTTGGTCACCGTCTGCTTCGGCGTCATGCCCGTCGCGGCGAAGCGCGGGGCCATGTAGTCCTTCTGGAACTTCACCTGCGCGCGCTGGCCGTTGATGCGGTTGATGCCCGCCTTCAGCGCGCCGACCCACGTGCGGAGCTGCGCGCGGCGCGCGTCCGTCATGTTGCGCGGGCGGATGATCTGGATGGCGTCGACGCCGGGCTCGTTCACGCCGTTCGACGCGGGCCCGCCGACGAAGAACGGCGCGCTGAACTGCCCGACGTGATCGCTGTCGAGCGGAGAGTCGATGTTGAAGGCCTCGCCGTTCTGCGTGTAGACGAGGCTCGCGTGCGTGACGCCCATCTGGATGTGCGGGTACGGCATCGTGCCGGCGAGGTTGGGGCGGAGCGAGAGCGTGATGTCCCCGTCCTGGAGGACGCCGGCCTTGCCGAGCTTCTTCGCCATGTCGATGCGCGCCGCGCGACGGTTCGCGACGCTCGTCCCGTTCTGATTCACCGCGATGACGCGGAGGCCCGCCTCCTCGACCTCGGTCGACGGGTTCCACACCGTCGGGTACGGGTACGCGCTCCGGTTGAGCGGCGTCGTGATCGCCGACTTCGGCACCGAGAAGTAGAACGGCACGTCGAGGACCTTGTCCTGCGAGGCCGAGGTGATCGCCTCCTCGCTGCCTTCGGCGGACGTCTCGTCCGTTTCGGCGGCGCAGCCGGCGACGAGAAGGAGAGAGGCGAGACCGAGGAGGGATGCGTTGCGGAGCATGCCCTACAGAGGAGCACCATGTGTGCCCAATCTGAAATCGGGCATTTCCAACTACTTGCGCTGGTGTCTGCGCAACGAGACGCTCGGATCCGGAGGTGCAAGGATCCAGTCACTCCGTGTTTTTCCAGCTAGAGCAGAACGCCGTAGGCTCGCGGGGATGCGTCGCTCCGTGCTGGTTCTACGTCGAGCTGGCGAAGGAGCCCGGGCAGCCTCCGCTCGCGTCGACCGTGATGAAGGAGGCGGCGTACCCCGATCACTGCAACTTCGATCCGCGCTGGCACGTCGAGCCCGTCGATCAGGCGATCCACACCAACTACCACCTCGGCTTTCGCTGCTGCCGGTCGATCGAGCCGCGACCGTGACGCGGCTACGCGCGGCGGCGGCGGCGGACGGCGGCGCACGCGACGAGCGCGAACAACGCGAGCGCCCCCGCGCTCGTGCGCGCCGTGCCCGGGCTCGCGCTGCACGTCGTCGTCGTCGTGATCGTCGTCTGCATCGGCGGGGCCTCGGAGGTCGGGTCGGTGCCGTCGGTCGACGTGCAGATGTCGCCGTCGCAGCCGTCCTCCTGCGCACCCGCGCTCTCCGGATCGACGATCGCCGCGCCCGTCGCCCAGCCCGGCGCGGCGTAGCCGCCCGCGGCGGCGGCGTGCTGCGCGGCCCTGATGATGAGGTCGGCGTGCTTGTCCGTGCGCGAGTAGATCGCGGCGAGGCACTGCGTGTCCGACTGCGGGCCGCGCGAGAGCGCGCCGAGGACGTAGGGCGTGCCGCTCGCGATGGAGCCCTGATCGAACGCGCCGCCGCCCGAGTCGCCGGAGCAGACGTAGCCCTGCGTGATGAACTCGCGCTCGTTGTCCATCATCGACGCGTAGATCGTCTGCGTGCAGTCGTAGGACGCGTCGCCCGGGAGGCAGATGATGTCGATCTTCTGCCGGATACGCCGCGTGCCCGGATCGGCCGCGTTCGGCGCCGTGATGCCGTAGCCGAGCGCCGTGATCTTGCCGGTGAGACGCGCGTCGCCGATCGAGAACTGCACGACCGGGATCGCCGGCTCCGCCTCTCGCGCCGGGATGTTCTTCGTCAGACGGAGCAACGCGATGTCGTTGCCGCAATAGGTGTCGGACGACGGCGTCACGATGTCGGCGACGGCGTAGAGGACCTTCGCGCCGCGGATGACCGGCTCCGTCGTCACGAAGAGGTTCGCCGGCGCCGTGCTCTCGCGGAACCTGTCCGTGCACTCGACGATCTTCTTCGCGTTGCTCGCCGCCGGCGCCTCGACGCAGTGGCGCGCGGTGAGGACCAGGTTCGGCGCGATGAGCGTGCCCGAGCACACCGACCCGAGCTTGTTCGCGATGCCGACCGCGTAGTTGTGCGCCCGGTCCTTCGTCCCGCCCTGGACCTCGTGCGACTGGCCCGAGGCCTCCTCCTCCCCGGAGCCGCTGCACGCAGCGAGGCCCACCAAGAGGAGGGCGGCGACGGCGCGGGGGAGGAATTGCATCATGGTTTCAGGCGGTTACGAGCGCTTCTGGATCAGCCCTGACCACCCATGATCGAGGGCCTACTCCCTCCCTCTGGCGGATGCCCGTATCCGTCGCGTCTCAAACGAAAGAGGCAGGGAAGATCGCGTCCGCGCGTAGGCTCATGAGCATGGCCGCGCCCCGCCGTCACCCCGCCCAGGACGCTCGCGTCTTCCTCTTCCATTGCGCCGACTACGACGCCGGGAAGATCCGCGCGCTCGTCCGCGGCGCGATGGAGGCGCTCGACCTCCGGCCGTCGGGGCGGACGCTCGTGAAGCCGAACCTCGTCTGCGCGGGCGAGCCCTTCGCGCACGCGTACACGCGGCCCGAGATCGTCGAAGGTGTGCTCGGCGCGCTGCGCGATCGCGAGGACGCGACGCACACGATGAGCGAGCTCGCGGTCGGCGAGCGCTGCGCGATCACGATCCCCACGCGGATGGTGTTCCGCGAGGCCGGCTACGACACGATGCTCGACCGCGTCGGCGGCGTGAAGAAGTACCACTTCGAGGAGACGCCGCAGGTCGAGATCCCGCTCACGCACGAGGGCCGGCTCCGCGACTACCTCTTCACGCCCGAGCCCGTCGCGAAGGCCGACTTCTTCGTGAACTGCCCGAAGCTGAAGGCGCACCCGTGGACGACGGTGACGTTCTCGATGAAGAACTACATCGGGATCCAGGACGACCGGCATCGCCTCATCGATCACGATCACGCGCTGAACCGTAAGGTCGCCGACCTCCAGTACGTCATCCAGCCTCAGCTCGCGGTCGTGGACGGAATCATCGCCGGCGAGGGGCGCATGCTCACGCCGATCCCGCGCAACATGAACCTCCTCGCGATCGGCAACAACCAGGTCGCGCTCGACTCGGTGCTCTCGCGCGTCATCGGCGTCGATCCGATGGAGGTCGAGCACATCCGCCTCGCGCACGAGCGCGGCTTCGGTCCGATCGCGATGAGCGAGATCCGCCTCGAAGGCGACGTGCCGTTCGAGGAGGCGCGATCGCGCGCGCGCGGCTTCCAGGTCGGCCTCGTCCGGATCGAGAAGTACTTCGAGGGCACGAGCATCCAGGCGTACTCGGGGCCGCCGCCGAAGGACTCGACCGACGACTACTGCTGGGGCGGCTGCCCCGGCGTGATGGAGGAGGTGATCGAGGTCCTCCGCCTCGCCGACGAGCAATGCGATCGCAAGCTGCCTCGCATCCACCTCGTGTTCGGCCGCTACGAAGGCGCGCTCGACGTGCGCTACGGCGAGAAGGTCATCTTCGTCGGCGACTGCGTCGAGTGGGACGGGAAGCTCGACGACGAGCTCGTGCAGATCCGCAGCAAGTACACGCCGCGCGAACGGCTCGATCCGCACACCGCGAAGCACAAGGACGTCTACGCGCGCATGATCAAGATGGCGCGCGCGCTCCAGACGCTGAAGACCAAGCCGTACCTCCGCCTCGAGGGTTGTCCCGTCAGCGTCGGCGAGCTGATCCTGCTCCTCGCGGAGCTCGGCGGCATCAACAACCCGTATTTCGATCCGCGGAGCGTGGTCGGCTTCAACCGCGCCTACCTCTCGTGGCGCACGACCGATCTCTGGAAGCGCCTCACCGGATCGAAGTACCAGATCGAGGGCGCGACCGCGCGCGGAGCGGCCGCGCCGGTGCTGGACGCGGAGTGAGCGTCGTCGTCGCGGTCTTCGCGGAGGCGCCGCTCCCGGGGCGCTGCGCGAAGGCGCTCCTCGCGTACCACGATCCCGAATGGGTCGCGCGCCTCTACGCCGCGATGCTGCGCGACACGCTCGACGGCCTGGAGGCGATCGGCGCCGACGAGCACGTCGTCCTCGCGAACGAAGACGAAGACGACGAAGGCCGCCGCGCGCTCGCGCGTCATCTCCCGCTCCCGTGGACGCTCGCCCGTGCGCGCGCGATCGACGCGAGCGACTACGTCGTCGTCGCGACGGCGTACGCTCCCGCCGCCGACGTCGCCCCGCTCGCCGAGGCGATCGCGACGCGCGCGCACGTCGTCGCCGACGACGCGTGGCTCGCCGGCGGTCCCGCGCTCGCGCTCACGGCTCCGTCCGCCGAGCTCGTCGCCAAAATCCGTGCAGAATACACAAATGTGCTGGCCCTCCCCGCGGCGACGATCGTCGACGGGCCGGCCGCGCTCGAGGCGCTCCTCGAGGAGCTGCGGCGTCATCACGAGCGCGCACCACGGACGGCTCTCTTGGCGATGACGAGCTGAGGGCGACCAGGCTCAGATCGCGCGGACCAGGCTGGCGCCTCGGGATCCGGGGGAAATGTGCGCTTCACCCCGCGATGTTCCGCGTTTGTAGCAATCGCGAAGCGGAACGGATGGTGCAACCATTCCGCTCATGCGTCTCGTCTTGCTCGCTGCCACCGTCTCCGTCGTCCTCGTCGGCGCCACGTTCGCCTGCTCGAGCAGCTCCCCCGCGGAGGAGACGGCCGACGCCGGCAAGGACTCGGGGAAGAAGCCGGTGGAGGAGACGCCGCCGATCGAGGAGGAGCCCCCGCCGGTCGAGGAGGAGCCCCCGCCGCAGGAGGACCTCGACGGCGGCGCCGACGACGCGGAGGCGGGCGCGCCCAACAACACGGACGGGGGGACGGCCTGCCTGGGCGACTCGCTCAAGGAGGCGGAGCCCAACAACGACGCGAACACGGCGACGAGCGTCACGCCGCCGGGCCGGACGTTCTCGATCTGCGGCACCACGTCGGGCGCCGATCCGGACTTCTTCACCTTCAAGACGCCCGCGTACGGCCAGACGTTCGTCCTCTGCCAGGGCGCCGCCGGACCCTGCGTTGGGGCGGTTCAGATCTCCGGCACCATCGACGGCCAGGCGTTCAACGGCTTCAACTTCAACGGCATCAACGTCAACGACGGATCGACGTGGGTCGTCCGCGTCGCCCCGTCCGGCGGCGGCGGTGGAGGTGGCGGCGGTCGCAACTACCGCCTCACCTGGCACTTCAACAACTGACGACTTTGAGAGGAGCACCGAATCGTGCATCATTCCGGAATGCGTTTTGCCGTTCTTCTTCCCGGCTCTTTGATCGTCTGCGCGGTCGCGCTGTACGCGTGCTCGTCGTCGGACGAGGCCACGCCCACGCCTGACGCCGGCAAGACGTCGTCGTCGTCGACGTCCTCCTCGACGAGCGGCTCCAACGGCGACGACGACGACGACGACAACACGTCGAGCTCGAGCTCGTCTTCGAGCGGCGACACCAGCTCCTCGTCTTCGTCGAGCAGCGGCGGCGGCGGCGGGGGTGACGGCGGTGGCGGTGGCGGCGGTGATGGCGGCGGCGGCGGCGGGGGTGACGGCGGCGGCGGCGTGAGCTCGAAGTGCCTCACCGGCGATACGCGAGAGGTCGAGCCAAACGACTCCGCGGGCGCGGCGCAGGTCATCCCGGCGACCACCGGCACGTCGTCGCTGAAGTACTGCGGGCGCATCGCGGCGGCGGGGGACGTCGACTTCATCACGTGGACGTTCAACGTCACGGGCTCGGTGTCGATCTCCGGCGCGCAAGAGAACACCGGCAACGGGCTCCAGATCACGCTGAAGGTCGGCGGCGGCGCGGAGCAGCCGTTCTCGGGTAGCATCCCGCTCCAGTCGGGCCAGCCGTACCTCTTCAAGGTCACCGCGACCGGTCAATCCGACTATCGCTTCAACCTCGACGTCACGCAGAACTGAGGAGAAAGCCTTATGCGCCACGCACTTATCGGCACCGCCGCGCTCGTCGCTTTTGCATGCGCCACCTACGCCTGCGGGTCGGACTCGGATCCGCCGGCGACGACCTCCTCGTCGTCGACCTCCTCGTCGACGACGAGCTCGACGTCCGGCAACAACAACACGTCGTCGTCGAGCTCGTCGGGTGACAACACGTCTTCGTCGAGCTCGTCGAGCTCGTCGACCACGTCGTCGTCCGGCTCGCCGCCGGTCGTCGCGGACTCGGGCACCGTCATCACCGACGACTCCGGCACCGGCATCCCCGACAGCGGCGGTCCGATCGACGCGTCGGATCCGACCGTGTTCGACGGCGCGGCGGGGACGCAGTGCCAGGCGGGTTCGGTGCAGGAGGTCGAGCCGAACAACGACGAGGCCACCGCGAACACGATGCCGAGCGGCACCGGCTCGTTCTGCGGCCAGCTCCAGCCCGCGGGCGACGTCGACGTCGTCAAGTTCACGATGCCGGTCGACACGTCGGAGTTCCAGATCGGCGTCCAGAACGTCGGCGCCGGCACGAACTACCGGCTCGAGGGCAAGGTCGGCACCGAGTCGTTCGTGCTCGCCGGGCAGGACGCGGGCGGCAACTTCCCGTTCCGCCCGGGCGAGACGTACACGTTCACGTCCACCGGCGACGCCGACACGAGCTACATCATCGGCTTCAACATCAAGCAGGTGGCGGCGAGCTCCGTCTGCAAGGCCAACTCGATCAAGGAGCCGCCGGAGCCGAACGACACGATCGAGACGCAGCTCCCGCAGGAGACGAGCAGCTTCTGCGGCACCATCAACACGACGTCCGACGTCGACGTCGCGACGTTCACGATCCCGAGCACCAAGACGTCGCTCCGGCTCGCGTTCCAGTCGACGACCGGCGGCCCGGGCACGTTCACGATCGAAGGCACCGTCGACGGCCAGTCGTTCACGATCCCGCGCGGGACCGGCCCCGAGGTTCCGTTCGTCCAGAACAAGCCCTACGTCCTCCGCCTGAAGTCGACGGTCCCGAACAACAGCTACGTCGTCGACGTCGAGCTCGGCCCCTGATCGTCCGAACCGCGCTCTCGGGCGCGCTCCTCGCCGGCTTCGTCGCGGCGGCGGCCTGTGGGTCGCCGCCCGCGTCGAGGGAGGTCATCGGCGAGAGCACGTCGCCTCATCTCCGCTCGCACGCGACGGGCGCCGACGGCGGCGCGCCCGGCGGCGAGACGCTCGCGCAGCACGCCGAGCGGCTGCATCGCAGCGCGATCGTCATCGACACGCACGACGACATCCCGTCCGTCCTCTACGCCGGCAACGTCGACCTCGCCGACAAGGCGGAGTGGATCAACACCGACCTGTCGCGCATGAAGGCGGGCGGCGTCACCGGCCTCTTCTTCAGCGTCTACGTCGAGTCGGACCTCGCGACCCAGCCGAGCGTCCTCGGCGGCGGGGCGCTCCGGCGCGCGATCGACCTCGTCGACGTCACGTACCGCGCGGTGGAGCGCAACCCGAAGGACCTCGTCCTCGCGACGACGGCGGCCGACGTCCGCCGCGCGAAGCGCGACGGCAAGATCGCGATCCTGATGGGCATCGAGGGAGGGCACGCGATCGAGAACTCGCTCTCGGCGCTGCGCGTCCTCCATCGCCTCGGCTGCCGCTACATGACGCTCACGCACACGCAGTCGAACGAGTGGGCCGACTCCGCCGGCTTCTCCGGCCCGCCGCCGGTGCGCCATCACGGCCTCACGCCGTTCGGCGAGGACGTCGTCCGCGAGATGCAGCGCCTCGGCATGCTCGTCGACGTCTCGCACACGTCCGACGAGACGTTCGCGGCGGTGATGAAGATCGCGGAGGCGCCCGTGATCGCGTCGCACTCGTCCGCGCGCGCGCTCGCGGATCACCGCCGCAACCTGAGCGACGACATGCTGAAGCAGCTCGCCAAGAACGGCGGCGTCGTGATGGTGAACTTCTGGTCGCTCTTCCTTTCGAAGGAGTACGGCGCCGCGGCGCAGGCCTGGTACGAGAAGAACGGCGCGGCGGCGAAGGAGCTCCGTGCAAAGCACAAGCACGACTTCGCCGCCTATCGCGAGGCGATGGCGAAGCTCCACGCCGAGACGGAGCCCCTCCCGAAGGTGCCGCTCTCCGTCCTCGTCGACCACATCGATCACGTCGTGAAGGTCGCCGGCATCGACCACGTCGGCCTCGGCTCCGACTTCGACGGCGTCGACGCCCTCCCCGACGGCGTGAGCGGCGTCGACGCGTACCCGAAGATCACGGAGGAGCTCCTCCGCCGCGGCTACAAAGACGACGACGTGAAGAAGGTCCTCGGCGAGAACTTCCTCCGCGTCTTCGAGCGCGCGGAGGCGTTCGCGAAGACCAAGCCCTCCCGCATCTCCGGCGACGGCAACACCCGCCGCATCGATCGCTAGCGCCGCTTCGCCGACGTGCAGCCGGCCTGGGCGGCGTCGGCGCGGGAGACGATGCGGTCGGCGTCGAGGTCGATCGCCTGCACGATGAGGTCGGCGAGCACCTTCGATGGGCCCTGCGACGGATGCCGTCGCTCTACCGCGGCCGCGATCTCGGCGGGGGTGACCTTGTCGTCGCGGTCGGCGTCGAGGACGTCGAAGCCGCCGAGGCTCCTCCAGACCGCGAGCGCGAAGGCCTGCACGAGGAGCACCTTCGGCTCGCGGCCGCTGTCGGCGGGCGGGACGAGGGCCGGGTTCTCCCTCGCCCACGTCACGAGCGGCTCGATGTGATCGAGGCCGACCAGGATCTCGCGCACGAGCGCGACGTCGTAGAGCCGCTCCGGATCGAGCGGCGCGCCGTCGACCTCCGCGACGTCGTTCGACTCCGTCAGCTTCATGCGGTCGTCGACCTGGAGGAACGCGCCCCACTCCGCCGGCGCGCGCGCGCGCGACGCCTTCACCCCCGCCGCGAGGACGCGCCCCGGCAGCGGCACGACGACGATCTCGTTGTCGAACGGCACCTCCGCCTCGATGTCGCCGTAGGTGATGCGGGTGGTGTACTCGCGCGACGCGCGGATGCCGCCGCCGTTGAAGAGGCACGCCTGCGCGCCGAGGCAGTCGCGCAGCCGCGAGCAGATGAGGGTCCCGATCGACGTCTGCCGCACGCGCGTCCCGACCGACGAGAGCGACTGGCCCGGCTCGAGGTAGAGGAGCGTCGCGGTCGCGAGCTCGCGCACCTGCTCCATGTGCGCGTCGACGCGGGCGCGCACGGCGGGGTCCTCCTCGTAGAGCGCCACCGCCTCGAGCCGCGTCGTGACCGCCGGCGCGCCGCCGCCGTCCGGCCACACGACGTCGGTGACGACCGCCTGCACCGCCTCCGCCCCCGCCTTCACGATCCACGTCCCGTGATGCTCCACCAGCATCGGCGTGTGCTCGTGGCCGCCGACGATGACCGGATACGGCGGCTCGCGCTGGCGCTCCGCGAGCGCGCGATCGTCGGCGATCGCCTGATGCGTGATCGGGATCACCGCCGCGCACCCGTTGCGGAGGAGCTGCGCCGTCTCCGCGATCGCCGCGTCGTTCGCGCGCGCGAGGAGGGCGCCGCCGAACGGCTTGCCGTGGTAGACGGCGGGGTCATCCATCACCACGCCGACGAGGCCGACCTTGAGCGGGCCCACGTCGATGACGAGGTGACGCGGGAGGTCGAGCCCGGTGAGCACGTTGGTGCCGAGGCACGGCGGCTCGAGCTCCTCGAGCCGCGCGCGGAGCTCCTCCGGCGGGATGTCGTCCTCGTGGTTGCCGAGCACGACGTGCGTGATCCCGATCGCGTTGATGCAGTCGACCATGCCGCGCCCGGCGTCGATGCTCGAGAGGAGGCTCGGCGCGAGGAAGTCGCCCGCGAGCGGGAAGATGACGGCGTCCGCGGGCTCGCGCCTGTAGTGCGCGATCATCGTCGCGAGCCGTGGCAGGTTGTCGAGCGCATACACGTCGTTCACCGACACGATCACGAGCCGAGGCATGAGCGCTCATTGTCGTCGATCGCACGCCGCGCGGCTAACGCGAACGATCGAGCGCGCCGGCGCGGACGCCGATGCGAAACGCCTCGACGACGCCGCCTTCGGCCGCGAGCGCGCCGCCGCTCCGGAGGCCGTGCTCCACCACCGCGACGACCACCTCCGCCGCGTCGGCGGGGCGCCACGCGCGCGCGTCGCCGGCGACGAGCACGTTCACGAGGAACGCGAGCTCCTCCAGGCGCTCCGCGTGCTCCGCCGGCGTGAGCGACGCGAGCGCGGCGGCGAGCACGCCGCTCTGCACCGGGAGCTTCTTCGCGCGCGTCTCTCCGCGCAGCACGCCCGCGCCGGCGAGCACGCGCTCGAGGCGCGTCGGCTCCGCGCGCGGCGCGCGATCGAGCTCGCGGAAGTAGGCCTTCGTCACCGCGTCGCGCCCGCGCACGTCGGCGGACGAGCGCGCGAGCTTGAGGAACGCGCGCGCGTCCGCCGGCGCGACGAAGCCCTCCCGCGCGCGCCGCTCGTTGCGGTCCCCCGCGACGTCGTCGAGGAGCGACTCCTCCGCGCTGAGGACGTGATGGAGGCCGCCCTCCTCTTCTGCTTCGCGCTCCGTCATCGCGGCGAGGCGCTCGAGCATCCGCGCGCACGTCGCGTGGTCGTGCTCGTCGAGCGCGACGAGCGCGGTCACGATCGCGTCCCACCCGTCGTGACGGCGCGCGACGACGATGAACGATCCGATCTCGTGGTTGAGCGACGCCTCGAGCGCCTCCTCGATCTCCTCCCCTTCCTCGTGCACGCCCTCCGCGATCTCCGCCGCGATCGCGTCGCCGTCGACGACCGCGACGAGGCGATGGAACGCGAGCGTCACGACGTCGGCGGAGAGCTCCGCGAGCCGGCGCGCGGCGACGCCCTCGCCGGCCTCGAGCAGGATCTCGAGCCACACCACGAAGCGCGCGGGCTCGAAGCCCTCGTCCGCGCCCGGTTCCGCGCGCGTCCAGAGGTCCTCGTCGAAGACGCGCTCGATCTGCTCGGTCGTGGCGAGCGCGACGATCTCGCCGGCGTCCTCGAGGCCGACGTGGGCGATGAGCTTCGCGAGCGCGGCGGGCGGCAGCGCTCGCACCTCCGCCACCAGCGCCGGCTCGTCGAGGATGCGCGTGAGCACGTGGCGGACGTCGGCCTGCGGCCGGGCGAGCTTCGTCGACATGCTCCTCAGGTAACCGCCGCGATCGCGATCGTCGAGCCGTCGGGAAACGAAAGTGAACGGTCGCGTGCGGAGGGCGGCGGAAGCGGTTTTTCCTGACGAGAGGCGTCCAATGGGTTGATATGATCTTGGTGTCGACGTCACGCGAGGTGCCCCAGACCCGGCCCGGATCGACCCGCGCCCTCGTCGCGCTCCTCGCCTTCGTGCTCGGGTTCGCGACGGTGCCGCACCGTGTCTGCGAGCGCGAAGCGGCGCGCTGGCTCGAGGGTGACCCGAAGTCCACCGACGCGCTCGCGGCCGGCGTCGCGCGGTGGACCAACGAGGAGCTCGACGCGACGTCGTTCGCGACCGGCTCCTCGCGCTTCGACGGCGAGTGGCTCTTCGGCACCTACGTGATGGCGGGGATCGGCTTCGGTCAGCTCGCGCGCGCGCGGGAGGACACGCGCGCCGAGAACGTGGCCCGCCTGGAGCACTGCCTCGACGTGCTCGAGACCGAGCGCCTCCGCGCGTTCGATCGCGCCGCCTGGAACGAGGACGCGATCGAGTCGCTCGATCGTGACGAGAACGGCCACGTCGCGTACCTCGGCTACGTCGCGGTCCCGTACGCGCTGCATCGCGTCCTCGCGCCGGAGTCGCGCTTCGCCGCGCGCGAAGAGGCGATCGTCGGCGCGCTCGAGCGGCGCATCCTCGCGTCGCCGATCGGCTTCGTCACGACCTATCCGGGCGAGGTCTACCCCGTCGACAACGCCACCATCGCCGCCGCGCTCGCGCTCCACAGCCGCGCGGTGGGGCGCGCGCGATCGCCGGCGCAGGACAAGCTCGCCGCGTCGATCCGCGGCGCGGTCGACCCCGAGTCGGGCCTCCTCTTCCAGGCCGTCGAGGAGGGGACCGCGAAGCCGCGCGACGCGGCCCGCGCGTCCGGGAGCGCGCTCGCCGCGACGCTGCTCGCGTACGCGGAGCCGGACCTCTCCGCCTCCCTCTTCCGCGCCCTCGCGCGCGGCCAGTTCCGCACCGTCCTCGGCTTCGGCGCGGTGATGGAGCACCCGCCGTCGAAGCACGGCAAGACCGACATCGACTCGGGCCCCGTCGTCCTCGGCTTCGGCGTCTCCGCGACCGGCTTCTCCCTCGGCGCGAGCCGCGCGCACGGCGATCGCGAGGTGTTCACCGCGCTCTACGCGACCGCGCACCTCTTCGGCACCCCCTTCGACGAGAACGGCGCGCGCACCTACGCGACCGGCGGACCGCTCGGCGACGCGATCATGTTCGCGATGCTGACGACGCCGCGGCTCGGAGGCGGCTCGTGACGCGCGCGTACCTCCGCGACCTGCTCCGCGCGAACCGGCGCCCGGTCGTGCTCACGATCATCAGCGCGGTGCTCCTCGTCGCGTACTTCATCCTCGTGCGCGCGATGGCGCACGGCCACGTCGCGCACGTGCTCCTCGGCGCCGGCAACGGCTCGATCCCCGGCGGCGCTGCCGCGATCGCGATCGGCCTCGTCGTCGTGCGCTTCGTGCTCGTGGTCTTCGCGCCCGGCCTCATGCTCGCCGCCATCGCCGAGCTCGCCGCCTACGTCCTCGTCGGTCCGCGCCGCGACACCCCGGACGACGACCTCGACCTCGGGGGAGACCTTTAAGGAAGAGGCTCGATCTCGATCTCGGTCGGCGCCGGCTTCGGCACGAGCATCGGCTGGTACGGCACCGTGTAGTAGCGCCAGACCGCATAGACCGACGCGAGCACGGCGATCGAGCCGATCACGAACATGCGGAAGAGGATCCCCGCCGGGATCGCCGCCCTCCGCGGGACCGGTCGAGCCTCCCGCTCCGTGATCTTCCTTGGCCCCTTCTTTGCGAACACGGCCTCCGAGATATAGCGGACCACGTGGATTTCGCCCGTTCCGCGCGGCGCGTAGTAGCCTCCGCGCGTGACGGGAGGTCTCCGAGCGCTCGTGTTGACGGCCCTGTGCGCGGCCGCGTGCGCGCGTCCGCCCGCGCCGCCGGTCTCCCCCGCCCCGCCGCCGAAGCTGCCGGTCGTGAGGGTGCGCGCGCCGCGGCCGCCCGCGCCGGCGGAGTGGTTCTGGACGCCGATCGAGCCGCACCTCCACGTCGAGCCGCGGAGGCCGCTCGCGCTGCCGGTCGCCGAGGCGGCGATCGCGCGCACCGACGGCGCGGCGAAGATCTGGAACGACCTCCCGCCCGAGGCGCGCGAGCGGGTGCGGAAGAACGGCGGCCTCGTCGTCGGCTCCGAGGGAGACTCCCTCTCCAAGGGCGAGCTCTCGTTCGGTGCATTCTACAATGACCTCGCGGAGCGGAAGGTCCCCCAGATCGTCACCTTCGACGCGCTCGTCGCGGCGACGCGGCTCGGGCTCGAGTCGGCGCTCGCGCAGGTCGAGGACGAGCTCGCGCCGGCGCTGGTCTCGCTCCTCACGCGGCTCGAGTCCAGGCTCGAGAGCGAGAAGAAGGGCGTCGGCACGACGCTGGCAGAGGCGTACCGCATCGCGCGCGGCGCCGTGCTCGTCGCGCGCGTGCTCGCCGATCCGAAGACGGACGCGAAAGTGGAGCCGAAGCTGCCGGCGGACCTCGCCGTCGCCGTCGCGGCGGAGAAGGCGCTCATCGAAGCGCACGGCGTCGTCTCGACGAGCCCGATCCTCGGCGTGCCGATGGACTACACGCGCTTCGTCGTCCCGAGCGCGGCCGCGCGTGCGGGGACGTTCCGCGCGCTCGCGTGGCTCGGCGGCGCGTCGTTCGCGCTCGCGGCGCGGACGGAGCACGCCGGCGCCGCGTTCGACGTCGCCGAGGCGCGCACCGCGACCCGCGCGGCGATGCTCCTCGCGCGCCTCTGCAACGCCGACGTCGACGCCGCGACGAACGCACTCTACACGCGTATCGGGCGTTACCTCTCGTTCGTGTGGGGCGCGTCGGACGACCTCACCCTCCTCGAGCTCGACGACATCGGGACGAAGGCCGGGGTCGACCTCACGAAGCCGGAGCACATCCGCGACGTCGCGAAGGTCGATCGGGTGCGCGCCGGCGCGCTCGCGGCGCGCGGCCCCGCGATCTACGACGGGCCCGCCGGCGTCGGCCGGACCGCGCGCGTCTTCGGAGGCCACGCCTCGCCCGACGCGCGCGCGATCAGCGCGTTGCTCGGCGCGTCGATCGGCAAGGCGGAGGCGGAGGCGCCGCCGTCGTCGCATCGCGATGGCGTGCGCGTGATCCCGTCCACGCTCGACGTCGGGTGCTGGCTCGACGCGCCCGACTGCCGGGGCGCGATCCACGAGATGCGCGCCGACGCGTTCGAGCAGTGGAGCAACGTCAGCGCGCGGCTCCGCGAGACGCGGAGCGAGACCGACGCGACGGAGCCGTGGCACGCCACGGTGTACGGCTCGCTCCTCGCCGCCGTCGCCGCGCACGCGGTCGCCTCCCACGACATGACGCTCGGGCGCGTGCGGCTCGAGCAGACGCTCTCGTCCTGGACGACGATCCGCCACCTCGACGCGCCGCTGTCGCGCGCGAAGCCGCGGCCGCGATCGAGCGCGACGCCGGCGGCGAACACGACGGTGCCGATCTACGTCGAGGCGGAGCCGGAGTCGATCGCCCTGCTCGCGGGCGCGGTCCAGCAGGCGCGGCGCGGGCTCGAGGCCATCACCGGCCTCAAGGGCTCCGCCCTCGACGACGTCGACGAGCTCCTCCTCATCGCGCTCAAGGCGGCGGAGAACCTCGTGAACGACGACGCCGCGGTCGACGTCTCCTCCCTCCCCGCGCGCATCGCGAAGCTGGAGGAGGACTACGGCGACGTCGGACCGATCGCGGTCGTCGTCTCCTCCGACCCGCCGAGCCGCCGCCTCCTCGCCTCCGCGACGGGCCGGATCGAGCCGCTCGTGCGCCTCGTGCGCGACAGCGGCAAGGAGGAGCCGATCCTGGTGGTGGGGGCGCACGTGGCGCAGCACGAGATCGTGACGGACGCGGGGGAAGCGCCGACCGACGCGACCTGGCGCTGGAAGGTGGCGTCCGCGGTGCGGGGATCGTGGGTCGCGCCGGTCCGCTTCGTGCCGCCGGGTCGCGTTTCGCCCTGATCCGCGCTACAAACCGCGGTCCCTATGACGCGCGCTTCGTCTCTGCATCCATACGCCGGCTTCGTCGCGAAGGTCGAGAAGCCGGCGCGCTACCTCGGCGGCGAGTACGGCGCCGCGCAGCGTGACTGGGACTCGGCGGAGGCGCGCGTCTGCCTCGCGTTCCCGGACGTCTACGACATCGGGATGAGCCACCTCGGCTTCAAGATCCTCTACAAGATCCTGAACGACGATCCGCGCACGCTCGCCGAGCGCGCCTTCGCGCCGTGGGTCGACATGGAGGCGCTGCTCCGGCAGCACGGCGTCCCGCTCGTCTCGTGCGAGAGCGCGCGCCCGCTCCGCGACTTCGACGTCGTCGGCTTCTCGCTCCAGTTCGAGCTCACGTACACGAACATCCTCACGATGCTCGACCTCGGCGGCGTCCCGCTCACGAGCGCCGAGCGCGGCGAGGACGATCCGCTCGTCATCGCGGGCGGCCCGACCGCGACGCACCCGGAGCCGCTCGCGACGATCCTCGACGCGGTCGTCATCGGCGACGGCGAGGAGCGGACGACGGAGATCGCGCTCCTGTGGACGTCGCTCCGGAAGCAGGGCGTCGCGCGGAGGGAGCGACTCGCCGCGCTCTCCGAGCTGCGCGGCGTCTTCGTCCCTTCGCTCTACACCGTCGCGGTGGAGCCGGAGACGGGGCTCGAGGTCGTCGTCGACGGGCCGGTGCTCCCGGTGCGGCGGAGCCTCGTCGAGGACCTCAACAAGTACCCGTTCCCGCACGACGGCCCGGTCGGCGGACCGGAGGCGATCTTCGATCGGATGTCGATCGAGATCGCGCGCGGCTGCACGGAGGGCTGCCGCTTCTGTCAGGCGGGGATGATCTACCGGCCGGTGCGGGAGCGCGATCCGGAGCAGATCGTCGACACGCTCGTGAAGGCGGTGAAGGGCTCCGGCTACGACGGCGTGAGCCTCACCGCGCTCTCGACCGCGGACTACTCCTGCATCGCGCCGCTCATCCAGAAGGTCACCGAGCGCCTCGCGCCGGAGAAGGTGTCGCTCGGCGTGTCGTCGCTGCGCGCGTACGGCCTCGACGAGAACGTGCTCGACGACATGCGCACGGTGCGCGCCTCCGGCGTGACCTTCGCGCCCGAGGCCGGCTCGCAGCGCATGCGCGACGTCGTGAACAAGAACGTCACCGAAGAGCAGCTGATGACGACGGCGGAGCGCATCTTCTCGCGCGGCTGGGATCGCATGAAGCTCTACTTCATGATCGGTCTCCCGACGGAGGAGGAGAGCGACGTCCGCGAGATCGTGCAGGTCGGCAAGCGCGCGCGCGCGGTCGGCAAGCGCGTGCGGAAGGAGGCGCTCAACGCGGGGCCGCCGGCGGTGACGGTGAGCGTCTCCACCCACGTGCCGAAGCCGCACACGCCGTTCCAGTGGTGCGCGATGGACCGCCACGAGCAGGTGGTCGAGAAGCAGCGCTGGCTCCGCGAGGAGGTGCGCGGCGCGAAGGGCGTGGACCTCCGCATGCACGACTCGCGCACGAGCTGGCTCGAGGGCGTGTTCGCGCGCGGCGATCGCAAGCTCGGACGCGTCCTCCTCCGCGCCTACGCCGCCGGCGCGCGCTTCGACTCGTGGGAGGATCAGCTGAAGATCGAGGTCTGGGAGGAGGCCTTCCGCGCCGAGGGCATCGAGCCCGCGGCGTACCTCGGGACGATCCCGGTGAGCGCGCGCCTCCCGTGGAGCCACATCGACGTCGGCCTCGAGGACGGCTTCCTCGTCCGCGAATACCGGAAGGCGCTGAAGAGCCGCCTCAGCCCGCCCTGCGGCAAGGCGGCCGGCATGTTCGTGCATCATACAAACATCACCGACGCCACCGCCGACGACCGCAAGCTCGTCTGCTACGACTGCGGCGTCGCCTGCGACCTCTCCGCCATGCGCGAAGAGCGCCTAATCTACCTCGACCGCCTAGGCGCCAAACTAAAGCGCCCCCCGAAGCCCGCCCCGCCCCCGAGCACTGGTGACGAGCAGGGCCGGCCCGCGAGCACGCTCGTCACCGGGGCCGCGAATGCGGCGCGAAGCGCCCCCGTCTTCGGGGGCACTGGTGACGAGCAGGGCCAGCCCGCGAGCACGCTCGTCACCGGGGCCGCGAATGCGGCGCGAAGCGCCCCCGTCTTCGGGGGCCCTGGTGACGAGCGGGGGGTGTCGGGGGCGAAGCCCCTGACCGTAAAGAAGGGCCCGAAGCCGCCGCCTCGCGTGATCCAAGGCGACCCTCGCCGCACGCGCTTCGTCTACGCGAAGGTCGGGCCGATGGCGTTCCTCAGCCATCTCGACGTGATCCGCGCGTTGCCGCGGTCGTTCCGGCGGCTCGACGTGCCGATCTATTACACGTCCGGCTTCCACCCGAAGCCCGACATGACCTTCTCGCCCGCGCTGTCGCTCGGCGTCGCGAGCCTCGCGGAGATCCTCGACGTGAAGCTCACCGTCGACGTCGATCCCGAGGCGCTCGCGGCCGAGCTCACGCGCATGTCGCCCGACGGGCTCGTGTTCCGTCACGGCACGCGCCTCGAGAAGAGCGACCGCGGCCTCTCCCACATCATCGACGCCGCCCGCTACGCGGTCGGCATCCCGGCGAAGGCCCTCGCCGAAGCGGGCGGCCGCGCGCGGCTCGAAGAGGAGATCGCGCGCGTGATGGCGGCGTCCGAGGCGCGCGTCATCCGCCGCTTCGAGCGGGGCCTCGCGAAGGCGGTCGACGCGCGGAAGTACCTCTGCGCGATCGCGGCGTTCGATCCCCGCGCCGAGGCGTTCCTCGCGGACGCGCGCGTCGGCGGCGATCTCGTCCCGGTCCTCGTCGACGTGACGATGTCGGGCGAGGGCGGCGTGAAGATCGCGGAGGTGATGGAGGCGCTCTTCGGCAAGAACGAAGACGGCGACGTCGCGATCCCGTACCACGCCGTGCGCGCGGAGCTCGGCCTGCGCGACGGCGACGCCATCGTCTCGCCGGTCGCGATCGAGACGATCCGCCGCCTCGCGCCGGCGCCGCCGAAGGTCATCGCGCCCGCCGCCGCCACGACCGCTTGAAGCACCTCGCGCTCGCCCTCTCCGTCATCCTCGCCGCGAGCGGCTGCAAGCTGCTGAAGCGAAAGGCGCCGTCCACCGGCGACGCGGGCATCGCCATCGCCGCGCTCGACGCGTCGCCGGAGCCGGCTTCGGAGACGGCACGCGCGCTCGATCCGAAGAAGGACCTCCCGCTCGGCCACTGGGAGACGGAGGAAGGTCCCAAGCTGTGCCTCACGCTCCTCCCGCACGGTCGCGTGCGCTGGGCCTCCCCCGTCCCGCACTACCGCAACCCCGCGCGCGTGTTCGGCGACGTGAAGCGCGCGGAGGCGATCTCGGAGGACGACTTCCGCGTCACGATCGAGGTCACGAAGATCTACGCGAAGGAGATCGGCCCGTGCCACCGGTACTGGACCGACTACGAGCTCTTCGAGGCGGAGATCCTCGGCGAGCGCGTGACGGGCCCGAACGAGAACGGCCACCGCCTCCCCGAGCTCGACGGCGGCACGACGGCGGAGCCGCCGCGCACGTACACGCTGCGCTTCGACGAGGCGCGCGAGCACGTCGACGTCTGCACGACCGCGCCCGCGCCGGCGTGCCGGAAGCTCGTGAAGCGCCGGAGCCCGTCGGACTTCTCGCGCGCGCGCACCGGCGCGGAGTGCAAGGTCGACACCGACTGCGTCGTCGTCACGAACGGCGAGCAGTGCGATCCGTGCCTGTGTCCGTCGGTCCCGAGCGTCCGCACGTGGCCGAAGAAGAAGAAGGAGAAGCCCGGAGACCGCGACCGAGACGACTCGTGGGAGCGCGAGCCCGAGCACCTCTGCGGCGCGGTCCCCGCGCGCCACGAGGGCTGCGCGGAGTGCCCGGAGCTCCGCGCGGTATGCAAGAGCAAGGTCTGCGTCCTGAAGAAGTAGCGACGACGCCCGCCGCGGGGGGCGCGACGATCGATGCTATCTGTCTTGCCGCATGACGCCGTCCCTCCCGCCGAGCACGATCGCGCTCCTCGCGCTCGCGGCGTTCGGGGCGGGGCTCGTCGACGCGATCGCGGGCGGCGGCGGGCTCATCACCGTGCCCGCCCTCTTCGCCGCGCACTTGCCGGTGCCGGTCGCGCTCGCGACGAACAAGGGGCAGGCCGCGTTCGGCGCCGTGTCGTCGTTCATGTCGTTCTGGACGCGCGGCGAGATCGACAAGGAGCGCGCGCTGCTCGGGTTCGCGGGCGGCTTCGTGGGATCGCTCGCCGGTGCGGCCCTCTTGCTCGTCGTGCCTTCGAAGCCGCTGAAGCCCGTCTCGCTCGTGCTGCTCATGATCGCGGCGGCGATCGTGATGTGGCCGCGGAAGCCGGGTCACGGGACGCGGCGGCGGTGGGCGATGAAGGCGCTCTTGCCGATCGCGGCTGCGCTCGGCTTCTACGACGGGTTCTTCGGGCCGGGCGTGGGATCGATGCTGATCGTGGCGTGGGTGCTCGTGTTCGGCGATGCGATCACGCGCGCCTCGGGGAACGCGAAGGTGGTGAACCTCGGCTCGAACCTCGCCGCGCTGCTCGTGTTCTCGGTCAAGGGGGCGGTGCTCTGGCACGTCTCGGCGCCGATGGCGATCGCGAACGCGTGCGGCTCGTTCCTCGGCGCACGGCTCGCGGTGAAGCGGGGCGATCGCTTCGTCCGCACGGTCGTGCTCCTCGTCGTGAGCGCGCTCGTGTTGAAGATGGCCTACGAGCTGGTGTGGCCGTCGTAGTAGGATCGAGGCACTCGTGAGCAGCCTCTCCCGCATCGTGTTCGGGCTCGTCGTCCCCTCCGCCGGCAGCGGCAAAGGCGAGAGGGTCGACATGTTGACCGACTGGATCACGCAGCGCATCGGCATCTCGGTCGAGCGCCGCGACGCCGCGTCGTACGAGGCGCTCGCGAACGACGTGCGCGAAGGACGCATCGACGTCGCGTGGCTGCCGCCGATCGTCTACGTGCGCCTCGGCGACGTGGTGCGTCCGCTCGGCAGCATCGTCCGCGGCGCCGACGGCAAGAGCCGCGGCTACGAGGCCGCGCTGGTGGTCCAGGCCTCCTCGAAGATCCGCTCCATCGACGGCCTCCGCGGCATGCGCGCGGGGTGGGTCGATCGCTGGAGCGCGGCGGGCTTCGTGCTCCCGCGCGTGAAGCTCGCGCTCCTCGGCGTCGATCCGCGCACGGTGTTCCGCACCGAGACGTTCCACGGCTCGCATCGCAGCGCGATCAAGGCGCTCCTCGCCGGCGCGTGCGACGTCGCGGGCACGTACGCGAGCGCGGACGCGGAGGGCAACGTGACGCAAGGGGCGTGGTCGGAGATCGAAGGCGCGGAGGTCCGCGTGCTCGCGACCTTCGGCGCGATCCCTCCCGACGTCTTCGCGGTGCGCACGGTGGTCGCGGAGAAGGTCGGCTACAAGGTCTACGACGCGCTGAAGGCGGCCGCGACCGAGGACGGCATGCGCGCGAGCCTGCGCGAGGCCTTCGGCGGCGACGAGATCGTCGACGGGCTCGCCCCCGGCTACGAGTCGCTGAAGAAGGCGCTCGAGATGGCGGCCGCGCGCGGGATCTTCGACTGAGCGCGAGCGAGGACGACCTCGTCGACGCGATCATCGCGACGCCGGACGACGACGCGCCGCGGCTCGTGTACGCCGACTGGCTCCTCGAGCGCGGCGATCCGCGCGGCCACTTCATCAACGCGCAGTGCGCCGTCGCCGCGTGCGAGCGGGCGGGAGAGCGGACGAGCGATCGCTATCGCGCCGCGCGCGTGCGGGCGCACCTGCTGCAGCGCGACCTCGGCGCGCGGTTGCTCGCCGGGCTCCGCGCCGACTCGGTGACGCGGATCGAGCGCGGCTTCGTCACGCGCGCACGGCTGGAGGTGGACGCGCTCGAGCCGCTCTTGCCTCGCCTCGCGCGGACCCCGCTCGAGATGCTCCACCTCCGCGAAGGCCTCCGCTACGGGGCCTTGCGCCGCGCGCTCCCGCAGCTGCCGCGCTCGCTCGCGTTGCTCGGCTTCGATCTGGGCTTCGGGCTCGCGGCCACGTCGGGCTCGCTCGACGTCCCGGGCCTGCGTGAAGCGCTCGCGACGGTCCCGGCGCACGACGACGACGAGGTCTGGCCCGGCGACGGCCGGTTGCCGGCGCCGCCGCTCGACGCGCTCGTCCGCGGGCTGCACGTCGAGCGGCCGCACCTCTTCACCGCCGCGGTCCCGCGCGGCGTCCGCTCGCTCGGGCTCCTCCCGCCGCGCGACGTCGCGGCGCTGCGCTCGTTCCTCGCCGCGCTCGCCGACACGGAGGTCGAGGCGCTCACGGTCTACTGCAGCGACGAGACGGTCTGCGCCGCGATCGAGAGCGCGCCGATCGCGCAGCTGCGCGAGCTGGAGCTGGGGTACGAGCTCGAGGTCGGGCCGGAGGCGGCGCGGGCGTTCGTCGCGCGGGGCGGAGGCGCGCGCCTCGAGCGATTCGCGGCGCCCTTCCCCGTCGACGCCGACGTCGCCGCGGTCCTCGCGCGCTCGCGCCTCGTCCACCTCGGGCTCGGCAACGGCGGCGATCTCGAGGCCGCCGGCGCGGTCCTCGCGCGGCATCCGCTGCACACGATCGAGCTCGCGGGCTTCACGCCGCCCGACGCGCTGCGGCTGCTGGATGCGGTCCCGGCGACGGTCTCCGACCTCTACTGGCGCGCGGGCGAGCTCGACGACGACCACGTGCGGGCGCTCTCCGAGCGCACGACGCTCGCGCGGCTCTCGCTCCTGTCGTTGTCCGAGGTCGCGATGGGGAGCGCGGCGACCGCGGCGCTGCTCGCCGCGGAGCCGCTCGCGGGCGTGCCCTGGCTCCGCCTGACGCCGGCCCCAGACGGCGATCGCGAGCCCGACTGGTCGAGCCTGAACCCGCCCCCGACATAACTGACATAATGCTGACACGCCGGTCAGCCATGATCGTGGGATGAAGAACGCAGCCGCATGGCTCTGGTCGAAGCTCGGCGTCGTCCTCGCGACGCGGCCCACTCCCGCGCTCGAGCAGCCGCAACGAACAACCCCGCCGCCGGACCTGTGGCGCCTCCACACCTCGTTCGCGTGAGGTCGGTCGGCCTCGCCCACGGGATCGGTCCGATGAGATCGATCCGATCCGATGCGCAACGGGTCAGTTGCAGTAGTCGTCGTTGCCTGGAGGGGCGACGACGCAGCCGCGGGTGCAGCGTGTCTGGATGATGGCGGTGAATCCGTCGCCGACGCAGCGGTACAGCACGTTCGGATCGCCGTTCACCTTGTCGCCGCCGCAGTAGGTGCCGTTGACCACGCACTTCGTCGGCGCGCCGCACGCGTCCTGCGCGGCGGGCTGGTTCGTGGTGCACGAGCTCGCGCACTTCGCCACGAGCTCGCCCGTCTTGCCGTCGGGCATGCAGCGATACAGCGACGCGCGATCGCCGGCGACCCTGCCGCCGCCACAATACGTCTGGCCGAACATGCACCCCGCCGGCGGCGGCGCAGGCGACCCGGCGTCGGGCGTCGCGTCGGCGGGCGGAGTCGTCGGATCTCCGGAAGAAGACGAAGACGATGAAGACGAGGTCGTCTCCGACGAGGGCTCGGGCGCGCCGACCGCGTCGTCGTCGCCGCGTGAATTCGGCGTGAGCGGGTCGGAGCTCCCGCCGGCCTCGCCGCTGCCGCCGCCGCTCGTCCCCGGCGTCGCCTCCGCGGTGGGGTTCTCCTCGGCTGGAAGAGTGTAGTCGTAGCAGCCGTACAGGCCCGCGATCGTCAGGAGAGCGAAGACGGCACGACGCATCGACGGCCCATCGAGCAAGGCGCGTACCGCGGCGGGGACGCGAAATCCCTCGCGTTCCGAGAAGCGTTCGCCGGTTGCTTGGCAGGCAGCTTCGGCACGAGCGAACGATTTCAGTTTGACAGTGCACTCACCCACATCCAGCCCCGAACGGGCGCAGGCCCAGCCCTGGCGTGGATGTTGTTAGGCAAGCACGTCGTGCAAGCCGCCAAAGCCATCCCCTTCACCCGCACCCTCCACGCTCGCTCCGCGGTCGTGCCTCCGTTGCCGCTCCGCGTGCGCGCCGGTCGCCGCGTCGCGCGCCTCGACCGCGGCTCGATCGTCGTCGGCTCGTCGGCCGGCTGCGACCTCGTGATCGAGGACGCGAGCGTGTCGCGGCGGCATGTCGAGCTCGAGATCGCGCCCGAAGGCGTCATCGTCCGCGACCTCGAGAGCCGCAACGGCACGTGGTACCTCGGGCAGCGCGTCGAGCGCATGATCGCGAGCCCGCCGACGCTCCTCCGCATCGGCGGGACGACGCTCGCGATCGAGATCGACCCCGACGCCGGGGCGGAGCCGCTCCGCCGGCCCGGCTTCCGCGGGATGGTCGGGTCGTCGGACGCGATGCACCGCCTCTTCGGCGCGCTCGCGCGGCTCGACGGATCGCTCGTGCCGGCGCTCGTGCTCGGCGAGACCGGCGTCGGCAAGGAGGTCGTCGCGCGCGCCATCCACGAGGGCTCGCGCGTCGCGGACGGGCCGTTCGTCGCCGTGAACTGCGGAGCGCTCGCGCGCGAGCTCGTCGCGAGCACGTTGTTCGGTCACCGGCGCGGCGCGTTCACCGGCGCGACCGACGCGCGGCGCGGCGCGTTCGCGGCGGCGCAAGGCGGGACGCTCTTCCTCGACGAGCTCGGCGAGCTCCCGCTCGAGATCCAGCCCGCGCTGCTGCGGGCGCTCGAATGCGGGGAAATTACACCTATCGGGGAGGACACCCCGCAGCGCGTGAACGTGCGCGTCGTCGCCGCGACGAACCGCGACCTCGAGGCCGAGGTGCGCGCGGGACGCTTCCGCGAGGACCTCTACTTCCGGCTCGCGGTCGTGACGCTGCGCATCCCCGCGCTGCGAGAGCGCCCCGAGGACGTGGCGCCGCTCGCCGACTACTTCGCGCGGCAGGAAGGGCTGCCGGGGCTCCCCGCCGACGTCGTCGCGGAGCTCGAGCAGCGCGCCTTCCCCGGCAACGTGCGCGAGCTGCGCAACGCGGTGCGCGCGTACGCGGCGATCGGCGTCCTCGACGATCGCGCGCCGCGATCGAGCATGATCGTGCCGACGATGGAGCCGCCGGTGAGCTTCGACGCGCCGTACCTCGCGCAGCGCGACGCGCTCGTCGACCGCTTCACGCAGCGCTACGTGTCCGCGCTGCTCGAGCGCACGAACGGGAACCAGACCGCCGCGGCGAAGCTCGCCGGCCTCGATCGGACCTACTTCGGCCGCCTCCTCGCGAAGCTCGGGCGGCGCTGAGCTGCGGCCGATCGGCCGCAATTTCAGCGCGAACGTCCCATCCGCGAGCGATGATCGTATGCTCCGATCGTGGCGGTGGTCGAGGCGAGGAGGTGGGCGAGCCGCGTGGCGTTCGCGGCGTACTTCGTCGCCGGCGCGGCCTCCGCCGACGCGGTCGCCGAAGCGCGCGTCGACTACGAGGCCGGCGCCGCCGCGTACGACAAGAAGGACTGGGGCACCGCCGCGGTGCGGTTCAGCCGCGCCGACGAGCGCGTCCCGAACCCGCGCGCGCTGCAGCTCGCGATGGCGTCCGCGCTCCACCTCACCGACGCGGCGCTCGCGATGAGCCTCGTCGAGCGGGCGGAGGCACGCGCGGTGGACGGAAGCCTCGCCGAGCTCGCGCGCCGCTTGCGCCAGCGCTTCGCGAAGGACGCCGCCCGACTACGTGTACTCTGCAAGAGCGAGTGCAAGCCGAGCCTCGACGGCCACGAGATCGCGGCGCCGTCGACGCACTGGCTCGCGCCGGGCGCGCACCGCGTCGAGGCGGCCGGCTTCGAGAAGGAGCTCAAGCTGACCGGCGGCGCCGACGTCGAGGTCGTCGTGCCGCCGCCTCCTCCTCCGCCTCCGCCCGCGCGCGCGCCGGTCGTCGCGCCGCCGGAGCCCGCGGCCGAGGAGCGGCACGGGCTCCGGCCGTGGGTCTTCTGGACGAGCGCCGGCGTGACGGGCGCGGCGGCCGCGACGTCGACCGTGCTCACGATCGTCTCGGGGCAGCGCCACGACGACTTCGTCGCGAACCGGAGCCCGGAGACGGCCGCGGCGGGCGAGGCGGCGCAGACGCGCTCCACCGTCGCGTGGGTCGCGACCGGCGGCCTCCTCGTCGCGACCGTCATCATCGCGATCCTGACCGACTTCGGCGGCGGCAAGCGGTGAGCGAGCGCTCTCGCTACGAGTCGCTCCTCATGATCGGGACGGGAGGGATGGCCTCCGTTCACGTCGGGCGCCTCCGCGGCGCGGAGGGCTTCTCGCGGCTCGTCGCGCTCAAGCGCGCGCACGCCCACGTCAAGGAGGACGCCGCGCTCTCCGACAGCCTGCGGAGCGAGGCGCGGCTCGCGTCGCGCCTCCATCACACGAACGTCGTCAGCATCCTCGACGTGGAGGAAGACGAAGGCGATCTCGTCCTCGTCCTCGACTACGTCGAAGGTTGCACGCTGAGCGGCTTGCTCGCGCGGATGAGCGTGCTCGGCGAGAAGCACCCGCGCGAGATATTGCGCGTGCTCGTCGACGTGTGCGCCGGCCTCCATCACGCGCACCGCGCCGTCGACGAGCACGGGCGCCTCCTCGGCGTCGTGCATCGCGACGTCTCCCCCGGCAACGTGCTCGTCGGCGTCGACGGCGTCGCGCGGGTCTCCGACTTCGGCATCGCGAAGGCGCTCTTCGGCGATCGCGATCGGACCGAGACCGGCCTCCTCAAGGGCAAGGCCGCGTACATGGCGCCGGAGTACGTGCTGCATCAGCGCGCCGACGCCGCGAGCGATCTCTTCTCGCTCGGCATCGTCGCGTGGGAGTCGCTCACCACCGCGCGCCTCTTCAAGGGCCCGAACGAGATCGACACGTTGAACCGCATCGTCAGCGCGCAGGTCTCCCCGATGGCGGAGCGCGACCGCGCGCTCGCGCCGTTCGATCCGATCGTGCTACGCGCGCTCGCGCGCCTGCCGGAGGATCGCTGGCCGTCGGTCGACGACTTCGGCGCCGCCCTCGCCGACGCCGCGCGCACGCACGATCTCCTCGCGTCGCACCTCGAGGTCGGCACGCTGGTGGAGCGCCTCGCGAAGGACGAGCTCGAGACACGCCGCCGCGATCTCGCGCGCCTAGCTCCTTCGTTCGTCGGCGACGTCCCACTCCTAGCCCCCGACCCCACCACCCTCACGCTCGAAACCGACGCCCCGACACTCGCCTCCGCCGGCGCGGTGACGCGCGCGTCTGCCGGGGCGGTGCCGCGTATGTCCGACGACGCGCTGACGCTCGCATCCGCCGGCGCGGTGACGCGCGCGCACGATGCCGCGGCGACGCGCGCGGTCGACGAGGCGGTGACGCGTGCGCGTACGACGCCGCCGTCGCTCTCGCGTGTGGAGCGCCCTGCGGCGCCCGGTTCGGTTCGCGTGGCCGAGGCCGCGATCATCGAGCCGGTCGCGGGTGCGCCGCTCTCGCAACGCGCGGTGGGAGAGCCGCTCTCGACCGGCTTCCGCGCGGAGGAGCGACCGAGCCGGAACCTCGAAAAGCTCGGCCTCGCCGCCGCGCTCGTGCTCCTCGTCCTCGCCGTGACCGGCCTCGTCGTCCGCATGAAGAACGAGCCGCCGGACCCGATCGTGATCGCCCCCGCGACGCCGGCCCTCGACGCCGACACGCTCGCGCCGGCGCTCACCACGACGCCAGCCCTCGACGCCGACTCGCCTGCGCCTGCACCCGCGGAGTCGAGCGCGGCGAGCGCGACGCCGATCGCCTCCATTCCGCCGCCGAGCGCGGGCCTCGACGCGAGCGCGCTCCTCACCCCGACGCCGGCCGTCATCGCCGCGGAGATGGACGCCGGCATGCCGCGCACCCCCGCTCGGCCGGCGCATCGACGGACCTACCCCGCTCCGACGCCGACGTGGATGCCGCGAAAGGCGCCGCCGAACCCGTACGGTCCTTGAGTCGACCCGCACCGCTCGGCCTCGAGCGTCCTCCGTCACATGCAGCTGTCGTTGCGGCCGGGGTTCACCGTGCAGCCGTTCGTGCAGACCTCGACGACGGTGGGAGCGCCGGTGGCGTTGCAGCGATAGAGCGTGCTCGGATCGCCCTTCACCTTGCCGCCGCCGCAGTAGGTGCCGCCCGCGACGCACGCGCTCGCGCCGCCGCTCTGGACGCGTCGCACCGCCGCCTTCTCCGCCTCCGTGATCGGGCAGTGGCCGTCGATCTCGTTGCGGGCGAGACCGTCGCGGCCCGCGAGGAACGACGCGACCTGCCGCTCGAGCGAGGCCTTCATCGCCGGCGTGCCCGCGTAGACCGCGTGGATGTGCAGGTTGCCCGGGAACTCCGGCGCGGTGCGGAACCACGCGGCGAAGCCCTGCATCCGCATCTTGCGCACGCGGCCGCAAGGGTCCGGTCCCTGAACGAGGTCGCTCGCGGCGGAGTAGCTCTTGCCCGGCTCGGGGCAGTGCGTGCCGACCGACGCCGCCGCGTCACCGAACGTCTGCGTGAGCGCGCTCTCGGGGACACCCGCCGCGGCGAGCGCGGCGCGGGCGCCCGGATACATGTAGATCGCATTCTTCGAGGACGTGCACGCCGCCTTGCCGGCGCAGTAACAGGTCCGCCCCAACGCGTCGGTCGACGTCTCCACCTCTTCGTCCTCGTCGTGGTCCTCGATCTCGGCGCACGCCGTTCCATAGCAAGCGATCGCGAACGCGAAGAGCACGGCTCCGAGGGGCTTCCTGATCATGACGTCCCTCGTCGCAAGCGCGGTGCCCGCCGCCGCGCACGAGCAACCACGCGGATGCGCGTTCGGCTTGCGGCCGATGGGCACCGGCGCGTTGCGGCCGATCGGCCGCTCGGCCGCGCGCGGAACGCCCTAAGTCCACGACCGCCCACACGGCACGACCTCTGCCTCATGGCCGTTCGATGCGACGACGCTGGCTCCCCCTCGCGCTCCTCCCGCTCCTCCTCCTCGCCCGCCGACCGACGAAGCCCGAAGCCACGACGGCAACGGAGACGGAGACGGCGACAACGACAACGACAGCAACAGCAACAGCGACAGCAACAGCGACCGAACCAACCGCCGCCGACACGGAACCGCCGCCGCGCATCGAAGCGCCGCCCCTCGATCTCCACGCGCACCCCGACACCGCGCCCGCGCTCATCCGCGCCGTCGCGGAGCTCGCGCTGCCCGATCGCGACGCCGCCGCGCGCACGCTCGCGCGCTGGCTCGCGCAGGAGTCCGCGCGCGACACCGCCGACGCGCGCGGCAACGTCCCGAACCTGATCGAGGCGCTCGGCGAGCTCGGCGGCGACGTCGCGAACGCCGCGCTCGCCCTCGCGCTCGAAGATCGCTCGTACGACCTCGCGCTCCAGACGCTGATCGTGCAGCAGCTCGGCGCCGAGATCCCGCGCGCCTCGCTCGCGCGCTTCGCGGCGCGCGCCGCGAACGCGCCCGCGCGCGACGACCTCGAGGTCGAGCTGCGCGACGAAGCCCTCACCGCGGCCGACGACAGCGGCCGCCTCGCTCACCTCCGGAGGACACCATGAAGACCAGCATCACGATCGTCGCCCTCACCGCCCTGCTCCTCGCCGCCTGCGCGACCGAGAGCGACGACGACGAAGACGTCGGCACGACCGCGGACGAGCTCACCGCGCCGACGTGCGCGCCTTCGGGCGCGGCGGGCGCGGTGCCGGCGAAGCACCGCGCGATGCTCGACACGATCGCCTTCACGGAGGGCACCGCCGGCTCCTGCGGCCAGGACGGCTACAACACCGGCTTCTCGTACAAGTGCTTCTCGTCGTGCGCGAAGCACCCCAACATCGTGTGGTCCGCGGGCGGCTATCGCTCTAGCGCGGCGGGGCGCTACCAGTTCCTCAACACGACGTGGGCCGGCCTCGGCCTCGGCTCGTTCACGCCGAAGAACCAGGACATCGGCGGCATGAAGCTCGTCGCGCGGCGCGGCGTGAAGCTCCCGACCGATCGCGCGCTCACCGCGACCGAGTTCTCGAACGCGATGAAGAAGCTCTCCTACGAGTGGGCCTCCCTCCCCTTCTCCCCGTACGGCCAGCCGGTGAAGACGCTCGCCGCCACCCGCGCGAAGTACTGCGGCTTCGCCAACTGCGCCGCCTCCGCCGCCGCGTGCGTCGCCGGCAGCGACTACTGCGGCGGCAACAAGGTCACCGGCGACAAGGACACCCTCTACAAATGCACGAGCGGCACGACCGGCACCGTCGTCGAGAAGTGCGCGAACGGGTGCAAGATCAACCCGGGCGACGACGACAGCTGCAAGTGATCCCCGTCAATGCTTCGCGGTCGGCACGCGCTTCGAGCCGCCGATGAGGCGGAGCGCCTTGCAGACGTCGACCTCCTGGCACGGGCCGACGTTCCCGTTGTGCGCCGGCCAGACCGCGTCGTCGTTCTTCGCGTTGAGGATCGCTTGATCGCGCACGTCGGGCCCCGACCACGCCGGCGCGGAGTGCGCGAGCTTCGACTCGCGCTCCTCCACCGTCTGCGGATCGCCCTGCGCGACGAACGGGAAGCGGATCTGCGGGACGAGGCCGACGCGCTGCACCGGCGTGCCGTCCGGGAGCGCGTAGACGAGCGTCGTCATGCGGAGCACACCGGCGTGCGCGTCGTCGTCGACGTACTCCTGCGCGCAGCCCTTGCCGAAGGTGGTCGCGCCGATGGTGGGGCCGCGCCGGTACGCCGCGAGCGCGCCCGCGATCATCTCCGCCGCGCTCGCGGTCGCGCCGTCGACCAGCGTCGCGATCGGGCCGTTGTAGCGATCGTGATCGCGCGGGACCGACGCGCGATCGATCTCCACCGTCCCGTCGCGCCGCTTCATCGCGAAGAGCGGCGCGCCGGGGAGGAAGAGCGAGAGCGCGCCGAGCGCGCCGTCGGTCGAGCCGCCGCCGTTGCCGCGGAGATCGAGGACGACGCCGCCGAGCTTGCGCGGCCCCTTCTCGCGCTGCTCCGCGATGATCGTCGCGAGGTCGTCGCCGAGCTCGTCGCGCACGTCCTTGACCGGGACGACGATCGCGTCGACGTCGCCGAACGCGATGCGCTCCACCGGGAGGTCCGTCGCCACGTGGACGGGGGCCGCCGCTTCGAGGACGGGCTTCCCGAGCTCGAGCTTCATCAGCTTGCCGTCCCGCACGACGACGGCGGAGAGCGGCGTCCGCGCGTCGCTCGACGCGAACCCGAGCTGATCGACCTGCTCGAGAGGCAACCCGGCGGTCGCGATGCTCGCGACCGACAGCACGACGTCGTTCTCGAGCAGCGGCGGCGCGGCGGCCTCCGTGATCTTCACACCGACCGCGGTGAGCACCGCGCGGCTCCAGAGCCGCGACGGCGGACGCGACGCGAGGTCGACCTCGTAGATGCGGGACTCCTCGTCGAACGGAGCCCACTCGCCGTGCGGATCGACGAGCGGCACGTACGCGCGCACCGACGAAGCGATGACGACCTTCGCCCAGCCCGTCTTGTCGAGCGGCGGGAAGAAGCGCCGCCGCGCCTCGTCGACGAAGACCTTCGCGTCCGACCCGTGCGCGATCTCGAACGCCCCCGCGCGCCGCCCGAGCTCCTCCGCCGTCTCGCGCGCGGCGGTCGCGACCGGGATCGGCTCGAGCGCCTCCGTCGCGGGCGTGTCGCCGGGGGCGGCCCGCCCGCGATCGAACGCGGCGCGGAGCTCCTTCGTCCACGCCTCGAGCACCGCGCCCGGCGCGAGCGCGGACGCGCAGCCGCGACGGCGCTTGCCCTCGATGTCGGCGAGGAGCTCCGGCGCGGCCTTCGCCAGCGCCTGCGCGGAGGGCGCGTCCTTCGAGAGGCTGAGGAGGCCGTGCGGATCGAGCCAGTCCGCCGCCGACGCGGCGAACGGACCGGGGCGGACCCCTTCGGGGATGTACGCGAGGCCGAGGCGCACCTGCTCGACGATGGTCCGCGCCTCCTCGCAGGTCAGCGCGGTGGGCTCGCCGGAGGGGATGCGGAAGACGTACGAACGATCGTCGTCGTGCCCGTCGTCCCCGTCGTCGATCGTCGCCGCGGAGGCGTCCGGGAGCGCGAGCGGCGTAAAGGGAGCGCGCGCGGTCGGCGTGCGGAGCAACGCCCACGCGAGCACCGCGGTCGGCACGATCGCCGCCGCCAGGACCCCTGCACGCTTGCGGTTCACGAGAGCCCTCGAGACTAGCAGGCCCGCGAAAACCCGAGAAGAAACGGGTTACCGGCCCCCCGGGCCCCGGTCACGCCACGAGGTCGGCGAGCTCCGCGAGCTCTCCGCGGAGCTTCGTGCGCGCCCGCTCTTCGAGCTGCCGCACGCGCTCCTTGCTCACGCCGAGGCGCGCGCCGAGCTCCTGCAGCGTGGGCGGCTCCTCCTTCATGAAGCGCTCGCGGACGATCATGCGCTCGCGCGCGTCGAGGTGGTCGACCGCCGTGTTCACCGCGCTGCCGGCCTGCCGCGCGGCCTCGGAGCGCACCGCCTCTTCCTCCGGGCTCGGGCCGTTCCCGGGGAGGCGCTCGCTCGCAGGTCCGCCGTCGTGCATCGTCGCGTCGAGGCTCGTCTCGCGCGCGGCGAGGAGCGGGAGCAACGTGCGCACGCGCTCCTCCGAGAGGCCGGAGACCTTCGCGAGCTCGGCCGGATCGCTGACCTTCGTGCGGCGGTAGGCGCGGAGCGCGCGGCGCTCTGCCTTCGTGGTGCCGAGCCGCACGACGCGGAAGGCGCGCAGCACGTACTCGCGGATCTCGGCGCGGATCCAGTACGCGGCGTACGTCGCGAGGCGGCACTCGCGCGCGGGATCGAACTTCGCGGCGGCCTTCAGGAGGCCGAGGTTGCCTTGCTGGATGATGTCCTCCATCGGGACGCCCCAGCGCCGGTACTCGTAGGCGATCGCGACGACGAACGGGAGACAGGCCTCGACGAGCTTCGTACCCGCGCGCTGCTCTCCCGCCGCCCAGCGCAGCGCGAGATCGCGCTCCGCCTCGCGGGAGAGGACCTGGACGCTCGCCAGGCTCCGCCGGTACGCATGCAAAGAGTCGCCTTCGAGCCTGCGAGCCCCGCTCGTGCCCATCGCTGCCTCCTGTTCGGGAGCGGCGTGAGGCACCCGCTGCCTCTCTCGCCCCGGCCCTCCGGAATGCAGGCTCGGTGCCACGCACGAAGGCGCGTGATTTCACGCCATCGTCACGGCAGAGCGCACCATTAACGCGCAACGCCGACCGAACCGCCGCTTGCCCGCGCAACCTTTGCGCGACCTCAAGGCGAGCGGGGTGCAGGGGCGAAGCCCCTGCGTTGAAACTCAGAGCTCGATGACCAGTCCCTCGCGCGCGGCCTGGCAGTCGGGGAAGAGCGCACGTGCGCGCTTCTCCTTCTCCGCGACCGCTGCGTCGTTCTGCGTCGGATCGTGGTGATAGAGCACGAGCTGCTTCACGTTCGCGGCCTTGGCGAGCTTCACCGCTTCTTCGTAGGTGCTGTGACCCCAGCCGAGCTTGGGCATCCCGCCGTTCGCTCCGGAGTACTCCTCCGGCAAATACTGCGAGTCGTAGATGAGGACGTCGGAGCCTTGCGCGAGCTTGAGGAGCTTGTGGTCGACGACGGCGTAGTGCTCCGTGTCGGTCGCGTACATGACCGACTTGCCGTTGTAGTCGACGCGGTAGGCCCACACGCCGTTGGGATGGTTGCCCGGCGCCGCACGGACGAGCGCCTTCGTCCCACCGCCGGCGTCGACCTCGATCCCCTTGCGCCCGTCGACGCTGTGAAAATGCATCTCCGCGCCCATCTCGGTCAGGTGGACCGGGAAGCTCGGATGGTCCATCTGGCCGGCGAGGGTCTCTTCGAGCGTGCGCGAGACGTTGTTGCCGCCGTAGAGGTGGATGACGTTGCCGGGCACGAACGCGGGATCGAAGAACGGGAAGCCCTGGATGTGATCCCAGTGGACGTGGCTGAAGAAGATGTGCGCGGTGAACGGCATCTCCTTGAGCGCACGCTTGCCGAGGAGGCGCAGCCCGGTGCCCCCGTCGAATACGAGGAACGCGCTCCCGGCGCGTACCTCGACGCAGCTCGTATTCCCGCCGACGCCGACCGTGTCGGGTCCGGGGGAGGGAATGCTCCCGCGGACACCCCAAAAGGTGATGCGCATCTCCCTCCGTTTCGTTCACCATGGACTACGGTGAGCGCTTCGGACGGTCAAGACCATATGCCGCAGGGTCGGCCGGCCGTGTGTGTGCTGGGCTGCCGCTCCGGCAGCGCGGCCCTGGTCCGCCGCGCGCGGGCCGGGGCGAGGACGTTCGCCGACGAGGGGGCCGACACGGTCGTCGCGTGCGGCGGGAGGCGCTGGAGCGGCGTCGTCGAGGCGGACGACATCGCGCGGATCCTGGCCGGCGCGGGCGTCCCGGAGGCGGCGATCCTCCGCGAGCGGCGGTCGCTCGACACGGTCGGCAACGCGCGCGAAGCGGCGCGGCTCCTCGCCGACAAACCCGTCATCGTGGTCACCTGCGCGTGGCACCTCCCGCGCGCGCGGCGCGTGTTCGAGCGGGTGGGGCTGCGTGTCGTCGGCGCGGTCGGCGTGCCCGCGCCGGACGGCGGGCTCCTCACCGCGATGTACCGTCGCGGCCGGGAGCAGGTCGCGACGTGGAAGGACATGCTGCGATGAGGCGACTCCTGCTCGTCGCGCTGATCGCGGCGTGCTCGAAGCCGGCTCCTCCTCCGCCCGAGGCGGGCGCGCCCGCGGCGAGCGGCTTCGATCCCGTCGCGATCGCGCGCGCGGAGGACACGCGCGTCGCGAAGGAGGTCCCGCCCGAGGTGCGGACGAGCCACGACGTCATGGCGCGTCGGCGCAGCGCGCGCGCCCTCGCGCGGATCGCGGACGCGGCGAGCGTCGAGGGTCTCACCGTGCACCTCGCGGACGAAGACGCGCAGACGGTGGCGTGGGCGGCGTACGGCCTCGGCTACGCGTGCAAGGGACGCGAGGACGCGACCGTGCGTGCGCTCTCCGCGCGCGCGGCGTCGATCGTGGTCCCCGTCCTCGAAGGCCATCCGCCGCAGCGCGGGAGCGACGAGCTCGATCCGCGCATGTCGATCGCGCGCGCGATCGGCCGCTGCGCGGGGCCGCTCTCGGAGGAGGTGCTCGTCGCGATCGCGACGTCGGGCCCCGACTGGCTCCGCCCCGCGCTGACCGGGCTCGGCGATCTCGCGACGAGGCGCAAGCAGCTCGGCGCGCCGGCGCTCACCGTGCTCCTCGACGCCGCCGCCGGCAACGACATCGCGTTCTACGCGCTCGCGCGGGCGGAGGCGACGGAGGGGTTCGCGCGCCGCATCGTCGACACCGCGCGCGCGGCGCTCGCGAAGCCCGGCGAAGGACGTGTCCTCGCGATCCGCGCGCTCGCCCGCGCGGGCAAGGAGAGCGCGAAGGAGGTCGCGCCCGATCTCGCGAAGGTCGCCGGCGACGCGAAGACGTACGGCGCCGGCGAGCGCGCGGAGGCGGGGCGCGCGCTCGGCACGCTCGGCGATCCGGGCCAGCTCGCGATCGCGGACGTGCTCTCCGCGTTGACGCCCGACTCGAAGGACCCGATCGGCATCCAGCGCGTCGCGACGAGCGATTTTCATGCGGTATACACACTTCTGAGCCAGCTCGCGGTGGAAGCACCGAAGAAGGCCGAGCCCGCGCTCCAGGTGCTAGCGACGCTCTCCTCGAACGACGCCCGCATCGCGATGATCCGCTGTCCCGCCGCGCTCGCCCTCGCGCGCGGCGCCTACGACGCGGACATCTTGAAGAAGTGCGACGCGGAGGGGAGCGAGCCGTGGGAGAAGGCGCGCCTCACCGCCGTCTTGCGCCGCCCGATCACGAAGGACCGCCTCGCCGCCTTCCGCGCGCTCGCGAAGAGCGATCACCTCCGCGTGCGCGAGGAGGCGATCGAGGGCATGGGCTCGCATCCGGAGCTCGACGACGCCGCGCCGGCGATCCTCGCCGACGCGCTCCTCTCGAAGCACGCCGGGCTCGTCGCCGCGACGGCGGAGACGATCCACGCGCACCCCGACCTCGCGCTCGTCCTCGCCGAGAGCGAGAAGCGCGCCGCGCTCGATCCGAAGTCGCCGCCGCCGACCGCGAACCCGGCGCAGGAGGTCTCCCCCGCGGTCGGGCGCGCCCTTAGGGCCGCGCTCGCGCACGCGTGGCCGGAGGACCGGTTCGAGACGCGCATCGCGCTGTTCGAGGCGGCCGCGAGCGTGAAGGTGGTCGGCGCGAAGGAGGCGGCGACGAAGGCCTGCAACGACGCGAACCCGGTCGTGCGTGAACGCGCGTTGAAGGCGCTCCGCACCCTCGGCGCGGACGTGAAGGCGTGCGACGCGCCCGACAAACCGGTCGCCCCCGCGGCGGAGATCGGCAAGACGATCGGAGCGCCGGCGCGCGTCGTCTTCGACGTGCACGACCTGAAGCTCACGATCGTCCTCGAGCCCGAGCTCTCGCCGATCACGGCGACGCGCATCGCGGCCCTCGCGAAGGCGGGCTTCTACAAGGACGTCGTCGTCCACCGCGTCGTCCCCGGCTTCGTCGCGCAGTTCGGCGATCCCGACGGCGACGGCTACGGCGGGAGCGGCACCTCGCTCCGCTGCGAGACCTCGCCGGTGCCGTTCCGCCAGCTCGACGTCGGGATGGCGCTCGCGGGCCGCGACACCGGCTCGAGCCAGCTCTTCGTCACGCTCGCGCGCACGCCGCACCTCGACGGCGAGTACACGCGCGTCGGCCACGCCGAAGGCGACTGGGACAAGGTCGCCCCCGGCGACGTGATCAAAGATGTACGCGTGGAGGAGTGATAGCTTGCGAGTCGATGCTCCTCGCGATCGACGTCGGGAACACGAACATCGTCTACGGCCTCATCGACGGGACGAAGCTGGTGCATCAGTTCCGGGTGGAGACGAACCGGAACCGCACCGCCGACGAGTACGCGGTCGTCGTGCGCCAGCTCCTCTCGATGCGGGAGGTCGCGGCGTCGGACGTGAAGGCGGCGATCATCGCGAGCGTCGTCCCCGCGCTCACGGAGCCGATGCTCGATCTCGTGCGCCGCGGCTTCGGGCTCGAGGCGCTCGTCGTCGGCCCCGGGATCAAGACCGGGATGTCGATCCTCTACGAGAACCCGCGCGAGGTCGGCGCCGATCGGATCGTCAACGCGGTCGCGGCGTACGAGCGCTACAAGGGCGGGCTCATCGTCGTCGACTTCGGGACCGCGACGACCTTCGACTGCGTCACGCCGAAGGGCGAGTACATGGGCGGCGTCATCGCGCCCGGGATCCAGATCAGCGCCGACGCTCTGTTCGCGCGCGCGGCGAAGCTCCCCCGCGTCGAGATCGCGCGCCCGCCGAAGGTGGTGGGCCGCAACACGCAGAACTCGATGCAGTCCGGGATCGTCTACGGCTACGTCGGCCTCGTCGACGGGCTCGTCGATCGCCTCGTCGACGAGATGGGCTTCCCCTGCGCCGTCATCGCGACGGGCGGCCTCGCGCGCCTCATCGCGCCGCTGTCGCGGAAGATCGAGGACGTCGACGACGAGCTCACGCTGACGGGGCTCCGCATCCTCCACGAGCGCAACCAGTAGTGCCCCGCGCGCTCGGCGTCGTCCTCCTCTCGCTCGCGGTCCTCCTCGGCGCGATCGCGTTCGCGGTGTCGTTCGGTACGGAGCCGATCTCCCTCACGCGCGCGCTCGACGACGCGTCGTCGCTCGATCGCGCGATCGTCGTCGAGGTGCGCCTCCCGCGCGTCCTCCTCGGCGCGCTCGCGGGCGCGGGGCTCTCGATCGTCGGCGTCGCGCTCCAGGCGCTCCTCAGGAACCCGCTCGCGGAGCCGTACGTGCTCGGCGTCTCCGGCGGCTCCGCGGTCGGCGCCACGCTCGCGATCATGATCGGCATCTCGAGCGTCTCCGTCGTCCCGCTCTTCGCGCTCGGCGGCGGCCTCGCCGCGACCGCGGTCGTCCACGCGATCGCGGCGGCGGCGCCGACCGATCGCGGCATGACGGTGCTCCTCGCCGGCATCGTCGTGAACGCGATGGCCTCCGCCGTGATCACGTTCGTGAAGACGCTCGTCACGCAGACGAAGGCGCAGGAGCTCCTCTTCTGGCTCACCGGCTTCCTCGACGTGCCGCCGCGCTCCTCCCTCGTCGCGATCGCCGTCTACGTCGCGATCGGCGCCGCGATCTTGCTGCGCGACGCGGCGCGCCTGAACGTGCTCGCGCTCGGCGACTCCGCGGCCGAGCACCTCGGCGTGAGCGTGCGCGCGGTCGAGCGGCGCATCTACCTCGCGAGCGCGCTCGTCGTCGGCGCGATCGTGAGCGTGACCGGCCTCATCGGCTTCGTCGGGCTCCTCGTCCCGCACGCGCTCCGGCGCGTGGTCGGCCCCGACGCGCGCGTGCTCATGCCCGCCTCGCTCGGCTTCGGCGGCGCGGTGCTCGTCGCGTGCGACCTCGTGAGCCGCGCGTCGTTCCGGTTCCTCTACCGTGAGCCGCCCGTCGGCGCGGTGACGGCGCTCCTCGGCGGCTCGCTCTTCCTCTTCCTGTTCATCCGGAGCCGGCGCGCTCAGTCTTCTTGATCGGGGACGGGCTCCTCTTCCTCCTGTTGTCGTGTCGTGGCGTCGTCGATCGCTATCGTCCCGGCGTCCACGATCGCGATCGGCATGAGCACGGTGGAGGGGGACACCTCGAGCGGCGCGGTCTCGATCGTCGTCGCGGCGGCGAGGTCGAGCGCGGGCTCGCTGCGGCGGCCGACGAGGAAGGCGACCGCCGCGACGGCCGGCAGCACGTAGACCACCTTCCGCGCCTTCGTGAAGAAGCCGCTCCGGCGGAGCGTGCGCGCCTCCTCGCGCCGCTGCGGCGCGCTCAGCGTCATCGGCGTCGCGAGCTGCTTCGGCTCCGGCGCGGCGCGCACGTTGGTCGCCGCGGGAGCGATCGGCACGACCGCCTGCGAGCCCGACTCGAACTGGCTCTTCCACGCCGCGATCGCCTCGTGCATCTCGTCGGCGGTCTGGTAGCGCTCGGTCACCTTCTTCGTCATCGCCTTCGCGACGATCGCGGCGAAGCCGGGGTCGACGGTGGGGACGCGCTCGACGAGCGGCGTCGGCTCGTCGAGCGCGACGCGGAAGAGGAGGTCGTTCACGTTCTCTCCCATCAGCGGCGGCTCGCCCGCGATCGCCTCGTAGAGGATCACGCCGAGGGAGTAGAGATCGGTGCGCTGGTCGATGAGGTTCGTGTAGCCGCGCGCCTGCTCGGGGGACATGTAGAGCGGCGTGCCGAGCACCGCGCCGGCCGCGGTCGCGCGCGCCTCCGGGAAGATGGCGGAGGTCTCGCGCGCGGAGGTCTCGCGCGCGGCGACGACCTTCGAGATGCCGAAGTCGACGAGCTTCACGACGACGTCGCCGCTCTTCCCGCGCGGGCGCGTCACGATCACGTTCTCGGGCTTCAGGTCGCGGTGGACGATGCCGGCGGCGTGGGCGGCGGAGAGGCCCTCGAGGATCTGGAGCGCCATCTTCGCGAGCGTGCGCACCGCGATCGTGCGCTCGCGCTCGATCGTCGACGCGAGGCTCTCGCCCTCGAGGTACTCCATGACCATGAAGCGCTCGCCGCTCTCGAGCGATCCGAAGTCGTAGACGTCCGCGACGTACGGCGATCGGATCCGCGACACGATGCGCGCCTCGCGCTCGAAGCGATGCACCACGTCGTCCTCGCGCGCGACGGTCGGGTGCAGCACCTTGACCGCGACCTCCTTGTCGATGCGCTCGTTGACGCCGAGGTACACCGTGCTCATGCCGCCGTCGGCGATACGACGACGGATGACGTACTTGCCGTCGAGCACCTGACCTTCCACGAGCGCCATCGCGAACGGCCAGGCCTCACGCACCGTCCATGCCAGGGACCTCTACCGGTCCACGCCGATGGAACCCGTTGCCTTCGTGCTCGCGCTCGCGCTCGAGCGTCGAGGCGACGGCGCGCAGCGGGGCGATTTAGAACGTAGCGCCGAGGGAGAGGCCGCTGCTCTTGCCGGTGGTCCACGGCAGGACGCGCAGCCCCGCGGACTTCCCGCCGACCGGCTCGAGGAAGTGCCAGACGAGGCCGCCGGCGACGAGCGCGAGCCCGGCTGCGCCGACGATCGCGCCGAGGACGGGCTGCGAGTCGGCGGTGCCGGCTTGCTCCTTGTCCGCCGCGAGGCTGGCGTCGTCCTGGCCCGGGCGCCGCTCGCACCGCTTCGTGTCCTCGCGGCAGTTCGAGGGGCGATCGGGGGTCGTCGCGAAGATGACGATCCCCGCGACCAGCGCCGCGCCGCCGACACCGACGACGACCCACGGCACGATCGAGTGACCGCCGCCGTCCGCGCCGGGCGGCGCCGTCCCGCCCGCGCCGAGCCCGCCCGCCGCGGTCGCGCCGCCGGCCGAGTCGCCCGTGTCGAGCGTGACCGTGATGACGCGCGACTTCTCGCCCTCCTTCACCAGCGCCGTCTCGGTCGCGCTGAGGCCGCCGCTCTCGAACTTGAAGGTGTGCTTGCCGGGATCGACGATGACGGACTTGCCGTCGAGCTTGCTCACGAGCTTCTCGCCGTCCATCGAGACGGTGACGTCGAAGAGGTCGCGCCCGCTCTTGTCCTTCGCGCCGAACACGACGGTGGGGAGGACCGAAGCTAGGTCCTGGTTCCACTGCGTGCAGTCGTGGCGGACCATCGCGGGGCAACCTTCGGCGCCGCACACGACGAAGCTCTCGCGCGCCTCGCGGAGCTTCCCGGCGGCGCGGAGCTTCTGGCCTTTCTCGGAGGCGTTGAGGCAGGCTTGGACGTCGGCGGAGGCGACCCCCGACGAGCCGAGGAGAGCCGACGCGGCGAGGACGCCGGCGGCGAGGCGCGGAGCGAACGGCATCAGAACGAGGCTCTCCCTTGCCGCCGGGACATGCCGGCCATCCTAGCCGTTATCGCGAGAAGCAGTGCGGTTTGTAGTGCTTCACGCCTTGGTTGTCGTACCAGAAGGGCGGATCGCAACCCTCCTGGCCGTTCTTCGGCGGCTGCGGCGGCGGTTGCGGCGCGGGTGGGGTCGGGTTCTTCCGCGGGCCGGGCGCCGGCGCAGGCGCGACGGGCCTCGTCACGCGCCCCGCGTCGGGCGTGGTGAGCTCGATCTCGATGGTCGGCGTGGGGGCGACGGTCGCGGTCGGCGCCGGCTCGGGCGGCTCGGGCACGGGCACGGGCTCGATCTCGGGCGGAGGCTCCGCGGTCGAGCTCGGGACGGCGGCCGCGACGGCGGGCGGCGGCTCGTCGACGGCGGCGACGCGGCGAGCCCGATAGATGAGCGCGCTGCCGAGGAAGGTCGCGCCGATCAGCACGCCGACGATGGCGGCGATGGCGTTCCGCGTCCCGTGGCTCGACTCGTACGCGGGGAGGGGGCTGCCGCTCGACACCGAGATCGAGGACGGGTTCGTGACGGGCGGGCCCTCGACCGCCACCGGATAGGGGCCCGTCGGCATCTGGAGCGTATGCGCGTGGATGACCGGCGACGACTGCGTCGCGAGGCTCGACGACGACTGGCGGTTCGCGCCGACCGCGACCTGCGCCGCCGCCGCGACGTCGCGGAAGCGCGCGCTCGACGGACCGAGCGTCGCCTTCGCGTTGAGCACCGACATCACGTGGCTCTCGTCGACGACGTGGGAGCCGCTGCTCTCGATCTCCGCGATCATCGCCGCGCGCGACGCGAGGACGTCGCGCGCGATGCTCTCGAGCCAGTCCGCGCACTCCGACGCGGTCGCGGGCGGGAGCTTCCGCTCGATCTCGATCGCCATCTCGCGCGCGGTCGTGTGCCGGCTCTCCGGCTGCATCGCGAGCGCCTTCAGGATCGTCGCGTCGAGGGCCTCGAGCTGACGCATCGTCTGGTCGGCGACGGTCATGCGGCGGTTCCGCATCAGCACCTGGCTCGGCGCGTCGACGCGACCTTCGAGCACCTTCGCGACGACGACGCCTTCGTTGTCGCCGGTGAAGAGGCGCTGTCCGGTGAGGAGCTCCCAGAGCATGACGCCGGCGGCGTAGATGTCCGTCTGCCGGCTCACGGCCGAGCCGCGGAGCTGCTCCGGCGGCATGTACGAGAGCTTGCCTTTGATCTGTCCCTCGCGCGTCGTCTGCACGCGACCGGCCGCCTTCGCGACGCCGAAGTCGAGCACGCGCGGCGAGCCGTCGGTGCCGAGGAGCACGTTCTGCGGGGAGACGTCGCGATGGACGATGCCGAGCGGATGACCGCGCTCGTCCTTCGCCTCGTGCGCGGCGTGGAGGCCGTGGAGCGCGCCCGCCATCACCGCGCTCAAGATGCGGAGCGGGATGGTCTGCTGCCGCTCGCGCAGCACGCGCATGAGCCGCGCGATGGACTCGCCGGGGACGTAGTCCATGACGAGGAAGAGCTCGCCGCTCGTCGCGACGACGTCGATCGTCGGCACGACGTTGGGGTGCCGGATGCGCGCCGCGAGCCGCGCCTCGTCGAGGAACATCGAGACGAACTCGGGGTCCGACGCGAACTGCGCGTGCAGCCGTTTGATCGCGACCGTACGCGAGAACCCGACCGGTCCCAGCAGCCGCCCGAGATGGACGGTAGCCATGCCACCGGCAGCGATGGCGTTGTACAGGGCGTACCGCCCAACGACGCGCACGTTCGGGTCCGACACGAGCTACCCAGAATGCTACGCGCCACCCGCGATGGAATAAAAGCTCCGCGCGCCGCTTTTTGCGGCGCACACTTACCCAACGTCGGGGGCTTCGCCCCCGACAGTCCTACCCAACGTCGGGGGCTCCGCCCCCGACACCCCCGCCCCAGACACGGCCCTCGCGCTGCGCGCTCGGGGCGCTTCGCGCCCGCTGGAGCGGCCGCTTCTGGGGCCCCGGGGTCGCTGCTGCGAGGCGGCGCGCTCAACTTACGCAGGCCCGGGGGTCGCTGCTGCGAGGCGGCGCGCTCAACTTACGCCGCAGCTCCGGGGTGGTCACTGCTGCGAGACGGCGCGGGGCCGGCGGCGCGGGGCCCGCTGCTGCGTGACGGTGCGCTCAACCCACGCCGCAGCGCGGCCGCTTCTGGGGCCCCGGTGTTCGCTGTTGCGTGACGGCGCGCTCAACCCACGCCGCGGCGGGGCCGGCGGGGCGGGGCCCGGGGGTCGCTGCTGCGAGAAGGCGCGGCCAACCCACGCCGCAGCGGGGCGGGGGTTAGCTGTTGCCTTGGCCGGCGGCGGCTTGGAGGGCGGCCTGTTGCTGCTGGAGCATTTGTGCGATGGCGCGGCTGCGCTCGATCGCGAACTGCTTCACTTCCTTGTTCGACGAGGTCGCGAGCTTGTTCAGGAGCGCCGTGATCTTCGGCATGTCCTTCGACTGGAAGAGCGCCTCGAAGTAGTTGTGCGCGAGGCGGACGTCGTCCTTCATCAGCGCCTCGTGCGGCGCGAGGAGCTTGACGACCTCGTCGATTTTTCCGCTTTGTCCGTAAAGCGCGGAGAGGACGATGAGCGGGATCGGGTCGGTCGGGTTGCGGTCGACCGCCTTCTTCGCGTACGTGATGGCCTTGTCGCGCGTCTTCTCGTCGTTCGCGTAGAAGCCCTGGAGCGCGACGTACGGAGCGGCCGTCTTCGCGTTGACGGGCGCGTTCGCGAGGTCCTCGATCGTCTTGATCGCGGCGTCCTCGTTCTCGTTCTCCTTGATCGCGTTGAAGAGGTACGCCCACGCGTCGACGTTGCCGGGCTGGATCTGGATCGCGCGCTCGACCGCGTCGCGCTCCGACTTCGCGTCCTTCTTCGACTTGTAGAGCTTGGCGAGGTGGAGGCTCGGGTACGGGTTGTCCTTCATCAGGTTCTGCGCGCCCTTGAGCGTGCCCTCGGCCTTGTCGAGCTTCTCCTGCGAGAGCTGCGCGACGCCGAGGCCGAGCCAGTCGTTGCCGTCGCCGCCGCGCGCGACGATCTTCGCGAGCACCGCCTCCGCCTTGTCGTGGCGGTTGTGCTTCATCAGCTCCTGCGCGTAGATGCGGCCGCGATCGAGGTCGTCCTGGCTGTCCTTCCAGTGCTTCTCGAGGCCGCCGAGGAGGTCCTCGAGGCCGATCGCGATCGGGCGGCCCTGCTCGTCCTGCACCTGCACCGCGGGGCCGTTGAAGCCGAGGAGCTTCCAGACCTGCTCCATCGTGATCGCGACGGGGCCGTCGACGACCTGCTTGTCGACGGGCTGGCCGTTCGGGCCGAGCGGGATCAGCACCATCGCGTTGCCGGGCACCCCGTTCGGGAACGCGGTGATCGGCGCGAGGATCGCGGCGCCGCCCTGGATGGCGACGGCGGGATCGCCGCCCTCGGGTGCAGAGCCATTGCCAGCGGGTGCGTTCGGGGTGCCTTGCGTCATGAGGGCCCGTCTCCTAGCACGGGCCCCGCGCCGCGGACATGCACGCCAAGCACGCGGAAACGCATAAAGTTACAATGTGGGCACATGTGAGACTATCCCGAGACGGGCGCGATCGCCGCTCCGGTGGTTGAACGCCCTTCGAGATGAAGGAAGAACCCTGGGTCACCCGCTGAAGCGTGAGACGCCCGCATGCTCGCCACCCCCTTGGGGCCTGCATCGGCGAGCAGCGGAGGATGCGCGCGTCTTCGCGCGCGTCCTACGGCTGCGAGCGGGGTGCAGGGGGCAGAGCCCCCTGCGTTGAAGACCATCGCACGCTGAGGAGCAGGCGGCGGCCGGGGAGCGGGTAGTCGTAGAGATCGCCGATCGGCTCGCGGTTCGTGCCGCCGAAGAACGCGGCGTACTCCGCCGCGCGGAGGTCGAAGAGGTTGCGGACGTCGAGCGTGAGCGTGAGGCCGCGCACGGCCGGGACCGCGACGCGCACCGAGGCGTCGTGGAGCAAACGCGCCGGCACCTCGATCGCGCCGCTCGCGTCGGCGGTGATGCCGCTGACGTAGTCGACGCCGTAGCGCACGCGCACGGGCCCGCGCTCGTAGGCGAGGTCGGCGACGAAGTCGTGGCTCGGACGCCCCGAGAGCGGCGGGCATCCTCCCGCGTTGCAGCGCGACTCGTTGCGGCTCGCGAGTCCCGTGTAAGATACACGCATATCGAGGCCGTAGGCCGACGCGCGCACCTCCGACTCGACGCCGAGGAGCCGCGCCTCGCCGACGTTCACCGCGCGCGCGAGCCGCTGCGCGCCGGCGTACTGCAGCGTGATGAGGTCCTCCGCCCACGTCGCGAACCCCGCCGCCTCCGCGCGCACGCGGAGCCGCCCGACGCGCCGCGCGAACGTCGCGCCCGCGTCGGCGGTGAAGGCCGACTCCGGTCGCAGGTTCGGGCTCGGGAGGAACGCGCCGCGGTTGCCGTAGCGCTCGACGAAGCTCGCGGGCCGCGTGACCCATCCCGCGTGCGACGCGAGGCTGATCGGTCCGACGGGCACCTCGATCCCCGCGTGCCCGGTGGGTCGGAGCTCCGTCGTCGACAGGGTCCCGTCCGCCGCGTCGAACCAGAGATCGCCGCGGCCGCTCGCGCTCACGGTGACCCGATCGAAGACGAGCGCGCTCGCGTCGAGGGCGACGCCGGTGTTCGTGCGCCGCGCGGCGGGCGGCGCGACGCCGTCGACCCACGCGCCCGGCGCGAAGCGCTCGGCGCTCCCGTCGATCCGCACCTCCGTGCGCGCCCCTTCGAACGGCCTTCCTCGCCACCCGACGCTCCCGCCCGCGGCGACGATCGCGTCGTCGGTGCGCCGAGGTCCGAAGAGCGGCCCGTAGCGAGGATCGTCGCGGAGCGCGAGCCCCTCGCGACGTCCCCACGCGCGCGCGCCGAGGCCGCGCGGCAGCGTGAGCTCGAGCGCCTGGACGAGCCGCGTCGACGCGAGCTCCTGCCCCGGCGTGAGGCGCGACGCGGGCCCGGGGATCCGTTGCCGTCGCGCCTGCGCGAGCGTCGTGAGCGTGACGGCCCCGTCGCCGCCGTCGAAGTGGAGCGGCAGCGCGATCGACGCGAGCCCCGCCGCCGCCGCGTGCCCGGCGTTCTCGCGCGCGCGGAGCACGTCGCGCCCCGCGGCGTCGGTCGCGCCCGCGTCGAGGTACGAGAAGTCGTCGTCGGAGCGCGACGCGCTGAGCCCCGTCGCGACGCGAACGCCGCCCGGCCCGCGCGCGACGTTCCCGAGCCGGAGGCGCCGCGACCCGAACGCGCCCGCGGCGGCCCAGACCTCGGTCTCTTCCGGCGCGCGCGCGGAGGGCGCGTCGAGCACGAGCGTGCCGCCGAGCGAGCCGCGACCGAGCGCGGCCGGCGCGAACGTGCGATGCACGGTGGCGCGCGCGCCCGGCCAGAGCGGGAGCGTGGCGAGGTCGAGCGTGGGATCGGCCCCGCCCGACAGCGGCACGCCGGCAAGGTACACCGCGACTTGGGTGGAGGTCGATCCGCGGATCGAGAGCGTCGCGAACGAGTCGTCCGCGCCGAGCCGCCGGACGTGCACGCCGGGGAGCGGCTCGACGAGGCTCGCCGCGTCGGTCACGGTGCGCGGCGAGTCCTCGATCGTCGCGCGCGACGCAAAATTCCCGGCCGCGCCGCGGACGCGCACCTCGTCTGCCTCCTCGGCCGCCTCTTCCGCCGCCGCCACGCGCGCCGCGAAGACGAGCCCAAGCACGAGGGCGGACGCGGGCCGCGGCATGGTCCCCGTCTAACACGTCGGGCGCGGGCGAGACGGACTCGCAAAAGCACGCTACGCTGAGAGAGATGTCCGGTCTCCCTTACTACTTGATCGCCATCCTCGGGCTCGCCGTGCTGATGGTGGTCCACGAAGGAGGCCACTACCTCGCCGCGCGTCGCTTCGGCATGCGCGTGACGAAGTTCTCGATCGGCTTCGGCCCCACGCTCTGGAAGCTCCGCCCGAAGGGCAGCCCGACCACGTTCCAGGTCGCGATCATCCCCTTCCTCGCCTACGTCCAGATCGCGGGGCTCAACCCGTACGAGGAGATCGATCCGAAGGATCCCGAGAGCTACGCGAACGCCTCCCTCTTCGCGCGCATCACGACGATCGCGGCCGGCCCGCTCGCGAACTACCTGTTCGCGTCCGTCCTCATGTTCTTCGGCTTCTGGCTCGGCGGGCGCACCGTGTTCGACGAGACGAGCATGCGCGTCGGCGTCCGTCCCGACGGCCCCGCCGCCGTGGCCGGCGTCCAGGCCGGCGACCGCATCGTGACGGTCGAGGGCCTCGCGGTGAAGGACTGGGATCAGCTGAAGCAGCTCGTGGGCTCGCACCCCGGCCAGCCGATCGACGTCGAGATCGAGCGCAACGGCGAGCGGCTCCACGTGCACCCCACGCCGCTCGAGACCGACGGCGACAACAAGGGCAAGATCATGGTCACGCCCTACACGTCGTGGCAGCCGGTGAGCGCGGGCCAGGCCGCGGTCCTCTCCGTCACGGAGCCGCCGAAGGTCGTCTACAACTTGGTGAAGGGCCTCGCGCGCATGATCGGCGGCAAGGAGAAGCCCGAGCTCGCGGGTCCGGTCGGCATCGGCAAGGAGATGGCGACGGCGGCGCGCAGCGGCGCGGCGGACTACCTGAAGCTCCTCGGCAGCCTCAGCGCCTACCTCGGCGGCTTCAACCTGCTCCCGATCCCCGCGCTCGACGGCGGCCGCCTCATCTTCCTCCTCTTCGAGGCCTTCTCGCGCCGCAAGGCCGACGCGAAGGTCGAGGCGAAGGTCCACGCGATCGGCCTCCTCATGTTCCTCACGTTGATCGCCTTCGTGACGTACACGGAGATCATCCCGAAGCACTAAGGCTCGCGGCGCTCGATGCCGACGAGGGTGTGGCCCTTCTTCGGGCCGCGGTCGTAGAGGTGCAGCTCGAGCGGGGTCTTCGCGACGCCGTTCGCGATGCGGAGGACGACGTAGCGGCTCGCGTCGTCGTCGGGCGCGCCGCCGTCCGGCTGCTTCGAGGGGAGGTCGACGCAGACGCGGCCGTCCTCCTCCGCGAAGGCGGGGTGCGGGAGCGGCTTGTCCGCGGCGCCTCGCACGATCGACGCCTGGTAGCGGAACGCCGCCTCCGGCCACGTCTCCTTCCGGCGCGCGAGGTCGACGCCGCAGACCTTGTCGCCGCTCACGACGACGTCCGTGATCGGCGACAGCTTCTGGAAGTAGCGCAGCTCCAGCGTGCGCTGCCGCGCGAGGAGCACGCGGACGAGGAAGGCGCTGTGCGCCGGATCGGTGAAGTCGCCCGCGCGCACCGCGGCCCGGATCTGCTCCGGCGAGAAGCGCGCGATGATGCGCGTCGCCCACGCGCCGTCGCCTTCGGTGAGGTTCGAGAACGCCGCGTTCGGGTACTCGTTGCGCCAGACGTCGGGGTCGAAGTCCTTCTCGCTGAAGAAGCCGAAGATCGGCGCCTCCGGGCTCCGCGTGTTGTAGTCCCACGGCCGGCGCGGGATCCCGAGCGTGAAGAAGTCCTCGAAGAGGTACGGGAAGTCGAGGACGTACGCGTGGCCGTGGCTCTTCGAGAAGCCCTCCACCGTCCACTCGCTGCCGAACGAGTCGCCGAGGTCGATGTACCAGTGGCGCACGTGGCCCTTGTTCTCGTCCGCGCCCGCGCTCATCCACGTCGCCATCGAGTTTTGCTCACGCGCGTCGAAGTGATTGAGCCACGCCGCGATCACGCGCGCGCCGCGGAGATCGCGCCGGTGCTCGTGCGGGATCACGTCCGACGGATCGTCCGCGCGCGTGCCGTCGTAGGTGAAGGGTCCGAGCGACTTGCCCGGCAGCCAGCGCGACGCCGCCGCGCGATAGAGGTCGCCGCGCTTCGACGTGTTGTCGAGGAGCTCCTGGAGCAGCTTCTCGTCGAAGTCCTTCGCCTTGCCGACGTTCGCCTGGATCTCGAGCCCCGGCTTCAGCGCGAGGAGCGCGCGGCGGAACCAGACGATCGCGTCGCACGGCGCCCACCAGCCCGCCGCGTAGTAGAGGCGCGCCGCGATCGCGGTCGCGGCCGTCCCGCGCTCGCCCTGCTTGTCGTCGATCGCGTCGAGCTTGAGCATGTACTTCACGCCCTCGGACTTGACGCGGAAGCCCGGGTTCGCGCCGTTGTCCTTGCCGTGATCGATGAGCCACGAGCCGTCGGGGAGATCGGCGTTCAGCGTCTTCCCCGGCTTGCAGTAGCCGTCGAAGACCTCTTGCTCCGTCATCGCGCGCACGCCGATGCGGTTCACGAACCAGCTCGAGTCGGGCACCTCGTCGAACGCGTTGACGTTGCGCGCCGGGCCCCTCGGCTTGAGGATCAGCGCCTCCGAGATCGGGCGGAAGAGCGTGTTGTCGGCGGCGTCCCACGCGAAGCTCGAGACGTACTCCTCGAGGCACGGCGCGTTCTTCGCGTCCTTGCCCTTGCAGTCGAGGGTGACGTCGTCGAGGTCCTGGTCGCGCGTGACCGGCGCGCGCAGGCCGTAGCGACGCGGATCCGAGTGCGCGCACGCGGCGAGGCCGAGCGCGGCGAGGAGCAAGAGCGCGTCCCTAGAGACCATGGTTCGACCCGATGAGGAAACGGAAGGAGCTGACGGCGAAGCCCTGGTCGAGCGGATCGGTGCCGACGCCGGCGGTGAGCTCGAAGGCGGTGTCGCGCTCCGCGTTCGAGCGGACGCCGACGCTGCCGCTGAGGCGCGACGCCTTCGGCTCGAACCCGGCGAAGTGCTCGCCCCAGACGTTGCCGGTCGCGAGCTGGATGATGCCGTCGAGGTAGACCCAGACCGGCCAGCTGTACTGCAGCGTCGCGACGACCGCGCTGCGATCGACGAGGCGGTTCCGGATGTAGCCCGGCATGAGGCCGCCCTTGCCGCCGATCGTGACCTGGTCCGTGAACGGGACCTGACCCTGGATCGGATCGACGAGCTCCGCGTCCACGGTGAGGCCGACGACGCGGTTCTTGCCGTTCAGATCGAGCGCGGCGCCGAGCGAGCCGCCGTAGCGGATCCAGCTCCGCGCCGACTCCCCCGCGTTCTTGCCGGAGAGATCGAACATCGTCTCCTCGTGGACATCCATCCGGACGCCGCTCCCCTCCGCGGGCCGCGGCTTGCGGGAGTCGAGGACGAGGCGCGAACGCTGGAAGCCGCCGTAGTAGCCGCGCCCGAACCCGGCCGGCGACGGAAGGAGCCCGTTCGCGAGCGACCGGCTCAGCTCGGGCTCCCCGCAGCAAGTGCCGACGAAGAAATCGAGGCCGCGTCCGCCCGCGACGGTGTCGAAGTAGCTCGCGCTCCCGAAGTTGCGCGTGTACTTCGGCGCGATCTCGAAGGTCTGCGATCCGTAGCGGGTGTAGTCGTCGTGGCTCGCGCGCGGGCCGGTGCCGAAATACGGGTTGTCGCGGCGACGCCAGAACTGGGTCGAGAGCCCGAGGTGCTCGCCCTTCGCGATCTCGTATTTGCTCGACGCTTTGATCGCGATCCAGTCGAGGCCCCACGTGCCGAAGTGGACGTCGAGGGCGTTCTTCTCCGCGAGGAAGTAGTCCCACGAGAGGTTGAAGCCGACGCTCGGGAGGAGACCGAAGTCGAAGAGGGCCGACGGGTAGATCGTGATCTGATCGCGCGATCCGAACGTGAAGAAGTCGCGCACCGTCTCGACCACGCGGTGCTTCTCGACCGCGACGACGAGCAAGCCGAGCGGCCGCCGGAGGACGAATTCGTTGACGAGGTACAGCGGAAAGAGGACGACGCGCGCGGGCCACGCGAGCACGTCGCCGACGTCGGTCTTCTCCTTCGGCCGCCCGTAGTCCTGCTCCGGGCGCTTCTCCTCCGCGAGCGCGGCGGTCGCGGACGTCGCGGCGACGAGCACGACGACGGCGCACGCGATGCGTCGGAGCCAAGGCTGCACGGCGTACGCACTATCGCGCATTTCGCGCGAACGACGCTGTGACGTTTTGGCCCGTACGACGCGCGGATCAGGTCGTCGGCTTCAGCTTCTGCGCCATCTGCTCGCCGAGCGTCGCCGCGCGGTTCGTCGCCGCTTCGACCGCGTCGATGAGCGTGCGCCGGAGGCCGCCGGACTCGAGGGTGTGGAGGCCCGCGATCGCGGTCCCGCCCGGGCTCGTCACCATGTCCTTGAGGCGGCCGGGGTGCTCTCCGGTCTCGAGGAGCAGCTTCGCCGAGCCGTACACCGTCTGCGCCGCGAGGAGGAGCGCGGTGTCGCGATGGAGCCCGACCTTCACCCCGCCGTCGGCGAGCGCCTCGATCATGAGCATCACGTACGCGGGGCCGCTGCCGGAGAGGCCGGTCACCGCGTCGATGAGGGACTCGTCGAGCGTGACGACGCGGCCGACGGCGGAGAACATCGCCTTCGCGATCGCGACGTCGTCCGGCGTCGCCGCGCTGCCCGCCGCGATCGCGGTCGCGCCGGCGTCCACCGTCGCGGGCGTGTTCGGCATCGTGCGGATGACGCGCGTGCCGGCGGGGAAGCGCGCCTCCATCGCTCCGATCGGGACGCCGGCCGCGACCGACACGACGAGCTGATCGGCGCGCACGTCCTTGCCGATCGCGCCGAGCACGCGATCGATCACCTGCGGCTTCACCGAGAGCACGACGACGTCGGTCTCCTTCACGAGCGCGAGGTTGTCGGTCGTGGTGCGGACGCCGTGTTTGGTCGCGAGGGCGGAGAGACGATCCGCGTCGACGTCGGAGACGACGATCCGTTGCGCGGCGAAGCCGGAGTGGATGAGGCCCTTCACCAGCGCCGACGCCATGTTGCCGCCGCCGATGAAGCCGAGACGCTTCTCTTTCAGGTCCACTCAGTCTCCTCCCATCGGGAACGCGGCGGGGGCGAGCACGTCCGCGACCCACTCGTCGATCGCGTGACGCGCCTTCACGCCGTCGGCGCCGAGGTCCGCCGCGACGCGATCGTGCCGCGCGCGGAGGAGCGCCCGCCGTCCGAGCGACGGGTCCTCGTAGAGCGACGCCGCCCACGCGATGCCGAGCACGGTCTCCTTGTCCTCGTTCCCGAGCGCGGTGTACCGCTTCGCGAGCGTGACCTTCGCGCCGTGACCGACCTGCGCCATGACCTCGTCGCGGTAGCGCTTCGGGATCATGAGCTGCCCCGTCTTCGCCGCGAGCGTCACGCCGTGTCCCGGCATGCGGTCCGAGAGCAAGAACCGGATCGCGTCGACGCACGCGGACCCGACGTTCCGCCGCACGTCGATCAGCTTCACGACCTCGTTCCGCAGCACCTCGAGCTCCATCGCCGCGAAGTTCAGCTTGTTCGACACCACGCGGATGACGTGCTCCTCGCGCGGGTCGATCGTGTCCCACGCCGACGCGAGCCACGCGCCGCGGAGGAGCCCCTTCGCGACCGCGGCGTCGACGTCGCCGTACACGTCGAGCTGCTCGACCGGGATCGGCGCCTCCGCGAAGAGGGGCTTCGCGTCTTCGTCGGGCAGCCCGAGCGCCGCGACCACGGTCGCGATCGCGCGGTTCTCCTCGTCGTCGATCGGCCCGTCGGCGACGAAGACGGCGCGGAGGATGCGCGTCGCGAGCGTGCCGAGGCGCTTCACGCGGAGCACGTCCTTCTCGCTCGGCTTCGACGAGAAGAACGAACGGAGCCCGCGCGCGCCCGCCTCGAGCGTCACTCGCTCGCGGATGACGTCCCCCATCGGCATGAGCGCGGGGGGGAAGATCGGCACGATCGCGCGCGTCATCTCGACGACCCAGTGATCGAGCTCTCCCGACATCGTGTTGAGGCGATGGCCGCCGAGCACGGCCTGGTACGCCTCGCCGCGCCGCTTCCCGAGCCCTTCGAGCACCCCCGCCCCGCCGCCGGACGCGAGCCCGAAGATCGCGTCTTCGGCGAGCGTCGCGATGAGGCGGCCGAGCGCGGCCGTCTTCGGATCGGTGCCGGCAGGACCAGGCGGAGGACCGTACGGAGCGAGCGTCATCGCCCGAGAACGCTACCCGAAAACCAGCTTCGACGCGCGCCGGCGAGCTCGACGCGCGCGGCGAGCGCCGAGAAGTTGGCCCTGCGTTCGCGCGTCCGGCAGCGTCCGGGCATGCGCGCTCTCGGGTCGGCGGTGGCTTTGTCGGTGGCGCTCGTCGCGTGCCTCGACATCCCTGGGATCACGTCGCCGGAGGAGGACACGTCGGCGGCGACCGCCGACGCCGGCGCGACGAGCGACGCGGGCTACGTCGGCGGCGGATGCGGCATCGAGCAGACGACGGGGCAGCAGCTCTGCGTCGCGACGTCGATGTGCCCGAGCCTCGTCGTCGACGTTCATGCGATGCCTCACTGCGGGTTCCGCGTCCGCGGCGGCGCGGTCGATCTGCTCTGCGCCTGCGGCGCGTCGCTCTGCTCGATGGGCGTGTTCAACACGTGCGCGCAGGCGGGGAACCTGCTCGAGAACCAGAGCGAGGCGGCGGTCTGCGCGCAGGTCGCGGAGGGCCGCTGCCTCGAGGCTCCGGTCACGCCGAACGCGCCGGCAGAGCCTCCGGTCGAGACGACGACGTCCTCGTCCTCGACCTCGGGTGCGCCCGACCCGTGCGACCGCCAGTGCGTGAAGGACTGCGGCGGCGGCGCGGCGTGCGCGTCCGTGTGCAACTGCAACTGAATGGTTGCGCTTCGGGGAGCTCAGACGATCTGCTTCGCGATCTGCTTCGCCTCGTCGCGCTCTTTGAGCGACTCGAGGATGATGACGGCGGTCTCTTCGATCGCGCGGCCGGTGACGTCGATGACGGGCCAGCCGGGGTGCTTCGCGAAGATGGTCTGCGCGTACTCGAGCTCGGCCTTCACCTGATCCTTCAGGCCGTAGTTCGCGTCGACGCTCATGCCGAGCTGCTTGAGGCGCGCCTTGCGGATCTCGACGAGCGGATCGAGCCCGATCGTGAGGCCGACGCAGCGCTCCTGGTTCGCCTCTTCGAGCTCGGGCGGCGTGGGGACGCCGAGCACGAGCGGGAGGTTCGCGACCTTGAGGCCGCGTTGCGCGAGGAGCGTGGAGAGCGGCGTCTTCGACGTGCGGCTCACGCCGACGAGGACGAGGTCGGCCTTCTTGAAGTTGCGCGGCTCCTTGCCGTCGTCGCTCTTCACCGTGAACTCGACCGCCTCGATGCGACGGAAGTATTCGTCGCTGAGCGGCATCGCTGCGCTCGGCTGATTGATCGGCTGGCGATCGAGGTAGACGGTGAGCTTGCCGATGAGCGAGCCGATGAGGTCGAGCGCTTCGACGCGGAGCTCGTAGCTCGACGCGTGGATGAACTCGCGGAGCTCGGGGCTCACGACCGTGAACACGACGAGCGCGCCTTCACGCGCTGCGCGCTCGAGGATCGGACGCGCCGCCTCCTTCGTTCGCACGCGCGTGTGCAGACGGATCTGCGCGCCCGAGTGCGGGAACTGGAGCATCGCTGCTCGAACGACTTTCTCCGCTGTCTCTCCGGTCGAATCGGAGAGGACATCGATGCGCTTCGCGTCCACGACTTCGATTCCTATCACGCCCGCGAGCGGCGGGCACCGTGTGCGATAACCGCGGGAAATCTCGACAAATTGACGCGATGGAGCACGGTCTCGATGGACCCAGGGGTGGATCTCGGTCGATCCCGGGCTTGCTGGTCACTGCACGTTTCCATGAGGTATGAGGGTGGTCCGATCCGGCTGCTCATGTCCGGGACCGGGCACGGACGTTGCGAGAAGAACAACGTCTACTCCTGCGAGTAGACAAACCTGCGACATGGCGAACCAGCGGAGCATGCTCCCGAAGTTTCGACCGGCGACCCTGGGAGGCTCGCGGCCCCAGATCCGCCCGGTTCGACCGACGGCTCCGCCGCCGGCGCCCGCACCGCCGCGCAAGCCTTCGTCCGGTATCCGCAACAACCCCGACGACTTGGAGCCGGGGACGACGAACTTCCAGCAGCAGCAGCCGACGCAGGCGGGCATCATGGCCGCCGCGCGCGCGCGCATCCACGAGATCGCGCGCGAGCTTCCGGCGGAGAACCGCTTCGGTGGTCCGCCCGCGCGCTTCGAAGACGAGACGCAGGGTCGGATCGAGGCGCCCGATCCCTACGCGCACCGCGCGCCGTCGTACGAGCCGCCGCCGCAGGACGCGTACGACGCGCTCCCTTCCCTCGGCGTGCCTTCCGACTCCGACGCCTACGGGCACGCGCACGAGCCGATGACGGCGATGCGCCCCGCGTACGACGAGGCGCTCGAGCGTCACGAACAGAACGCGTACCGCAACAACGAGTACCGCAGCGATCGTCCGGTCCCGCACGACGACAGCTCGGGCAAGTACGAGCGCGGCACGAGCCGCGGCGGCCGCGATCCTTACGCGCCCGCGACCGAATCGATCGCGAACAGCGCCAACAGCTACGACCCGGCCGCGTACGAGGCGAACTACCCGAAGTCGCCGCGCCACGAGCCGAGCTACATGGGCAAGAGCCCGAGCGACGACGGCCGCTACCGCAGCAGCGCGCCGCGCAGCAACGAGTACGCGCGCGACGAGTACCGCGATCGCGACAGCTACCGCGACGACCGCAACGCGAGCTACCGCGATCGAGACCGTGATCGGGATCGGGATCGGGATCGAGACCGCGATCGAGATCGAGATCGAGACCGCGATCGGGATCGGGACCGTGATCGCGATCGCGACAACGGGCGAAGCTACCGCGACGATCGCCGCTCCAGCTACCAGCCGCCGCGCAACGACGAGACGCGCGCGGAGGGGACCGGCAACCGCAACCGCGAGCACGAAGCGCCGGACAGCTTCGGCGATCCGCACATCCCGCCGTCGCCGCGCGTTCCTGACGGCTTCGTCGTCGGCGTCCAGCCGATCCGCTCGGGCGCCACGCCGAGCATGGGCCCGCAGGCGGTGATCGCGCCGGCGGCCTCGATGCAGGGCTACGGCGCGTCGGGCTACCCGCCTGCTCCGACGATGGGCGCGACGCCGAACGCGATGATGATGCCGCCGGCGCAGCCGTCGTACGGCGGCCAGTCGTTCGGGCAGATGGGCATGCCCATCATGAACCCGGTGCTGCCTCCAGTGACGCCGGCGATGGTGCCGGTCGGCAACACGATGGGGGGCGTCCGCCCGCACACGAGCTTCCGCCCGGGCGGTCACGTCCCGCAGCCGACGGAGGTCGAGGAGGCGCGTCAGGGCTCGAAGATCGGCCGCTTCGCGTGGTTCGTCTTCGGCGCCGCGTTCGGCATCTTCTTCGCGTTCTTCGCGACGGGCTTCGGCTTCGGCAAGAGCGACGACGTGCAGACTGCAACCTTCCCGCCGCCGGCGCAGATCCCGGCCGCGACGCAGACCGCCCCGCCGGCGCCGCCTCCGCAGCCGGTGCAGCCGGTGCAGGTCGCGCCCGTCGCGCCGCAGCAGCAGCCGGTCGCTCCCGTGTTCCTGCCCGCGCCGCAGGTGGCTCCGCAGGCTCCGCAGGACGTTCAGGCCGCGCCCCAGGCCGCGCAGCCGTTCGCACCCGCGGCCGGCGGCGTCATCTCGCCGCCCGGCTTCGTCGTTCAGCCCCCCCCGCCCGCTCCGTTCGCGCAGCCGGCGCCGCCCGCGCCGCGCCCCGCCGCGAACCAGGGCACCGTCCGCGTCCGCCCCGCCGCCCCGGCGCCGCGGCCCCGCGGCGGCGGCGGCGACAAGGGCAACAACGACGCGAGCGATATTCTCAACGCGGCGCTTTAACGTCGGGGGCTTCGCCCCCGACACCCCCACCCCAGACACGGCCCTCGCGCTTCGCGCTCGGGGCGCTTCGCGCCCGCTTGCGCGGCCGCTTTTGGGGCCCGCTTTCAACGTCGGGGCTTCGCCCCCGACACCCCCACCCCAGACACGGCCCTCGCGCTTCGCGCTCGGGGCGCTTCGCGCCCGCTTGCGCGGCCGCTTCTGGGGCCCGCTTTCAACGTCGGGGCTTCGCCCCGACACCCCACCCCAGACACGGCCCTCGCGCTTCGCGCTCGGGGCGCTTCGCGCCCGCTTTCGCGGCCGCTTCTGGGGCCCCTTCGGGCCGGCGCTCTTTTGCCCGCTCAACTCGACGCGACGGGATGTGTCTTCGCGGGCGTGTCGCTTCGGCCGCCCCTTCTTTGCCCGGGCGCTCAACCCAACGCGGTCCTTTCCCCGCACTCAATCCGATGCGGACACGTCTTCGCGGGTCAGCTTTGCTCGGACGCGGCCGTCCTTCACTCGGCACTCAACCCTCTTCGCCCTGCACTCAACCCGACGCGATGGGACGTGTGGTCTCGACACGACGGGCCCTTCTTCGCACTCGAGCCGACGGTCTCAGTCTGGGATGAAGTCTTGGCGGGTGTAGATTGCGCGGAGCTCGAGGGCGGCGGCTTCGATGGCTTCGCGGCCGCCTTCGAGGCGGTCGACGAGGGTGACCACGCGCTTTACGGCGTAGCCGGCGTCGCGGAGCTTGGCGACGGCCTTGAGGGTGGAGCCGCCGGTCGTCGTCACGTCCTCGAGGATGACGATCGTCGCGCCGGGAGGGAGGCGCGTGTCTCCCTCGAGCAGGCGCTTGCTTCCATGATCCTTTGCGTCCTTGCGGACGTAGATCGCGTCCTTCGGGGTGCCGCGTTGGAAGCTGATGAGGGATGCCGCGCTCGCGAGCGGGCAGCCGCCGAGCTCGACGCCCGCGATGGCGTCGAAGGTGCTGTCCGCGAGCGCGGCGTCGAGCATCAGCGCGCCCGCGAGCGCGTGGCCCTCGGCGCCGAGCACCGTCTGCTTGCAGTCGATGAAGAAGTCGCTCTCGCGGCCCGACGCGAGGACGACCTTCTTCCGCGCGAACGATCGCTCCTTGAGGAGCTCGAGGAGACGTTCCCGCGCGCCGCTCATCGCTTCTTCGCGACGGCCTTCGTGCCCTTCTTGAGGACGGGGACGACCGGCGGCGGCGCGGGACGTGCACCTGCGAGCGTCGCGCCGCGCGGCGGCTTGTTGTTCGCGGCGGCGCGCTCCGGCTCACGCGCGCCGGCGCGCTCCGGCTCGCGCGCGGCGGGCTTCTTCGCGACCGCCTGCGGAGACGAGGCCTTCGACGCCGACACTCCGAGCCCGGAGGCGGCGGACGCGGCGCGCGGCTTCGCGGGGCCGGCGCCGCTCGTCTGCACGTGACCGCGCACGAGGCCGCCGGGCTGGATCGCGATCCGCGGCGCGCGCAGGTCGCCGACGATCTTCGCGCCGGCCTCGACGACGAGCGCCTCCGACGCGGTGATGTCGCCCTTCACCGCGCCGCGCACGACGACGCGCGCGGCGGTGACGTTCGCGGCGACGAGGCCGCTCTCGCTCACGGTGACGTCGCCCGTGACCGCGACGTCGCCCTCGACGCGACCCGCGATCTCGATGTCGCCGCTTCCCGTGATCTTGCCGCGGACGAACGACGACGAGCTGATGATGGCGCTGTCCGCCATGTCACACGTCCATGTCGACGTTGCCCTTGAACTGGGCGCCGTCCGCGATCGTGATGCGCGTCGCCTTCACGTTGCCGATCACCTTCGCTCCGTTCTGGAGATCGACGCGATCGCTCGACGTGATGTTGCCGGTCACCGTGCCGGCGATCGCGACGGGACCACCGGTGATGTCGGCCTCCACCGCGCCGCCCTGCTCGACGCTGACCGCGTCCTTCGTCACGAGCTTGCCGCGCAGCGTGCCCTGGACGACCACGTCGTCGTCGCTCGTGATTTCGCCTTCGATCGTGATGCCTGCGCCGATGACCGTGCTCGCCATGGGATCCTCTCTCGCGCTCTCTCTACGTTCTCGATCGCCCGCGCTCAGCGCCGGCGTGCAGGGGCTCCGCCCAGCTCGGGCGGCAGCTCGAACTGGGCGTCGAGGCGGCCGACGTACTCCGCGCCCTCGTCGATCGCGACGGACTCGCCGTGGATGTCGCCGCGGACCTTCGCCCCGGCCTCGAGGTGCACGACGCCGTCGGCGCGCACCTCGCCGTCGAGCTCGCCTGCGATCGTGAGCCCACCGCGGAGCGTGACGTCGCCCTCGATCGTCCCTTCGAGCCGGAGATCGCCGTCGCCCGAAACGCGGCCGCGCACGCGCGTCGACCGGCCGATGACCGCCTCGCCCCCGCTGGTCGTCCTCGCTCTCGCCATCGACGGGCGTGATAGTACAGCCCGCGAAAGCTGTCACTTGCTATAGAGTGCGCCGTCGTGAGGTGGGAAAGCGCCGGTTGGCTCTTGTGCGCGGTGCCGCTCGTCGGCCTCCTCGAGCTCGCGCTGCACGTGAAGCAGACGGGGCCCGACGTGGTGCCGGAGAGCGATTGGTCGCGCGCGCGCGACGTCGTGAAGGCGGACCTCAGACCCGACGACCTCGTCCTCTTCGAGCCGTACTGGACCGATCCGCTCGGGCGCCGCAGCTTCGGCGACGCGATCGCGACGATGAAGCGCGAGGGCTACTCCGACCTTCGCCGCTTCGCGCGCGTCTACGAGGTGTCGATCCGCGGCTTCCACGACGGCGAGCTCTCCGGCTGGAAGAAGGTGAAGGAGGAGCAGGCGGGCGCGGTGACGGTCTCGCTCTTCGAGAACCCGAGCCACACGCCCGTCATCGACGACGTCGTCGACCTCGTCACGCCGGAGCGCATGAGCGTCGCCCGCGTCGACGGCGCGAACGAGACGCCGTGCACCTTCACGCGCGGCAACACGAGCGGCGGCAGCACCGTCGTCCCGCAGGGCCTGCTCGTCCCCGCCGACAAGTTCGTGTGCAGCGGCGGCCACGTCGGCGTCGCGGTGCTCCACGCGCTCGATCACCACCCGCACCTCTGCCTCTACGCGACGCCGATGAAGGACGCGGTCCTGCGCCTCCGCTTCAAGGACGTCACGTTCGGACCGAGCCTCCACGGCCACTCCGGCATCCAGTGGGTCGTGGAGCGCACGCCCGCCGCGGAGAAGCTGATGATCGCGTTCTCCGCGTTCAACCGCCCGATCGCGACGGTGTTCCACAAGGTCGGAGCGGGCTGGACCGGCTTCGAGCTGCCGACCCCCGACATCGACGGAAAGAAGGGCGACCTCGTCGCCGAGATCCAGCCGTCGGCCCAGCGCCAATTCTGCTTCGAGGCGACCACGCGTCGAGCGGCAAAATGAGCACAGAGGACGAGGACACCGCGAAGCTCGAGCCGGCGCTGCTCGCGCAGAAGGCGAAGGCCGACGACGCCGAGGCCGACAAGACCCCGAAGGCGCCCGCCGTCGCGGAGGCAAAGCCCGACGCGACGCCGCCCGACGCGACGCCGCCCGACGCGACGCCGCCCGACGCGCCGAAGAAGGAGCCCGCGCCCGAGAAGTTCGATCCGAAGGCGTGGGCGCTGCGCAACGCCGACCACCTCATCGGCGGCGGCATCGCGCTCGTCTACGTCGTCTGGCTCCTCGCGACCGCGCGGTCGCTCGGCTTCTCGCGCGACGAGGGCTTCTACTTCTCGGCCGCGACCGACTACGAGCGCTGGTTCAAGGTCCTCTTCACGACGCCGTCGAAGGCGTTCGAGCGCCCGATCATCGACTCGATCTGGACCGCGAACCACGAGCACCCGTCGCTCATGAAGAGCGCCTTCGCGCTCTCGCACTACTTCTTCTACGAGAAGTGGAAGCTCTTCACCGATCAGAGCACGGCGTTCCGCTTCCCCGGCATGTTGATGATGGGGCTCGCGCTCTACGTCACGTACCTCTTCGCCGCGCGCCGCTTCTCGCGCCGCGCCGGCGTCGTCGCCGCGCTCGCGCTCGGGCTGATGCCCAACGTCTTCTACCACGCGCACCTCGCATGCTTCGACGTGCCGATCATGGCGATGTGGATCGCGTGCATCTTCGCCTACTGGCGCGCGGAGAAGCACCCCGGCCTCGGCGCGGCCGTCCTCGCCGGCGTCGTCTACGGCCTCACGCTCGAGACGAAGCACAACGCGTGGATGCTGCCCGGCGTGTTCGTCCCGCACGCGATCCTGATCCACTGGCGCACCGCGGCGAAGGAGACACAAGAGACGGGCCGCGTCGGGCTCCCCGCGTCGCTCCTGATGATGGCGACGATCGGCCCCGCGCTCTTCCTCTTGCTCTGGCCGTGGCTCTGGAACGACACGCTCCCCCGCCTCCAGGAGTACGTGAACTTCCACGTCCATCACGAGTACTACAACATCGAGTTCCTCCACCGGACGTACTTCGGCCCGCCCTCGCCGAAGGCGTACATGCCGGTGATGCTCCTCGCGACGGTGCCCACCGTCACGGTGCTCCTCTTCCTCGTCGGCGCGGGCGATCGCATCGTCGCGCTCGCGCGCACCTGGATCGGCTGGGTCCGCAAGCAGGCGATGCCCGACGACTTCGATCCGGTCCAGACCGACGCGCTCCTCCTCCTCGGCCTCGCGGTCCCGCTCGCGGTCTTCTTCCTCCCGACGACGCCGGTGTTCGGCGGCACGAAGCACTGGATCACGGCGTATCCCTCGCTCGCGATCTTCGCCGGCCGCGGCTTCGACATGGTCGCGACGCGCATCGAGCGGCTGCTCCGCGAGCGCACGAAGCTCGCGGAGCAGCAGCAGCGCTGGGCGCTCGCCGTCATCGGCGCGCTCACGCTCCTGGCGCCGTTCGCGGTGACGCGCCACTCGCACCCCTTCGGCCTCTCGGCCTACGTCCCGTTCTTCGGCGGCACCGCCGGCGGCGCGGACCTCGGCTTGAACCGCCAGTTCTGGGGCTTCACGACGACGAGCCTCGACCCATGGTTCCGCGAGCACACGAAGCCAGGCGACACGGTCTACATCATGGACACGGCGTGGCCGTCATGGACGCGCATGGTCGACGAGGACCGCGTCCCGAAGTGGCTCCGCGGCGTCGGCAGCCCCGCCGAAGCGACGATCTCGATCGTGCACCACGAACAGCACATCAACGAGGTCGACTTCAACATCTGGACGGAATACGGCACCACCGCCCCCGCGTACGTCCTCACCCACGACGGCGTCCCCATCATCTCCGTCTACCGCCGCCCCCCACGCCGCCGCTGATCACCCCAGCGCGCGCCCGAAGACCTCGAGCCGCCGCTTCGCGACCGCTGCGGGATCGTCGCAGCTGAGACCACCAGCGCCGATCGCACCTTCCCAACCTCGACGCGCGATCTCGCGCAGGAACTCGTCGACCGCAGGCCGATGACGGGCCGTGACTTCAGCGCCGACCTGCATCTTTCAGCCGCTCATGCGGACGATCGAGGAACGCCACCATCTTGAGCAGCACGATCGACGCGAGGCTCGCCACGTCGACGCTGATGTCCGTTCCTGGAATCGGCACCGGTGCGGCGTGGGCCAGCGCGATGTCGAACCCCACCGTGCTGAGCTTGTGACCGTCGCCCAGCATCACGTGACCAGCGTCGATCGCAGCCTGCGTCGCTGGAAGGACGTCGACCAACGCGTCTCCGAACCACCAACGTTGAGGGAGACGCCGGTCCGCCTTCCACCCCTGTCTCTGCAGAAGCTCGGAAATCCGGCCCGGGTCAGCAGCGATCGCGAGATCGACGTCGGCCGTTGGTCGCAGCGCGACGTGATGGCCGAGCGCGGTCGCGCCGATCACCACGACGCGCGGAGCCTCGTCCGTGCGCCGCAACGCGACGAGCAGGTCCGCGTGTGCGCTCGATATCGCGAGCGTCATTCGTGGTCGTCGTCGTCGATGAGGTCGTGAAGGTAGCGACGGTAGAGCTCACCCGCGGCTTCGGTCGCGCGGTCGTTTCCTTCTGCGAGTAGGTCCGCATATACGAGGAGCGGGTGGACCGTGTCGGGCCGCGGGCTCGCGAATGCGACGCGAGCGGGGGATGCCGCGATGGCCAACGGGCCGTCGCGGTCCGGGACGAGCTTCAACGCTGCCGGCGACGGCGCGTCGTCCGTGACGTAGAGAACCGTCGACTCGCCGCGGTAGAAGCCCGTCAGACGAGCGCACGCGGCGCCGCCGCCCCAGCGCCATGTCGTCGACTCGCCGCCGAGCCGCGCCGCGAGCTCGCTCTCGAGCGCCTCGAGCTGGCGCTCCCGCGCTCTGTACCGACCTCGCAGCACGCTCGGGAAGAGCGTCGTCGCGAACCCCGAGACGAAGAGATCGAGCGCCTTGCGCCGTCCGCCCGGCGCCCACCGGAGACTCTTCGCATCAGACTCACGCTGGCTACTTCTTCTTGATCTCGATGAACATCCCGAAGGTGGGGTTCTTGTCGGTCGTCTCTTTGTACGTGATGCTCGTGTTGTCGCCGTTGGGGCAGTAGTCGAACGTGCGGTCCTTGCCGCCGCCCTTCGTCGTGAGGGTGCCGGTGCCGTCGGTCGTGTACGTGTCGTCGGTCTTGTCTTCGATCGTGGCCTGACCGATGCAGAGGCACCGCTCCGTCGTCTCGTTGCACTCCGCGGTCTCGAACTTCGGGCCGTTGGCGCCCGACTTGAGCGCCGTCGCGATGAAGCCGCAGCCGCCGACCGCGGCGAGGACCGGGCACTGCGCCTTCACGACGTCGAACTCCGCGCTGACGAAGATGCTCGACTCGCGCGCGACCTTCGTCGTGTCCGCCTTGACCGTGCCGCTTCCCTTGATGATCGCGTTCTTCACGGAGAAGCCGGGGCACGGGTCCTTGTACGCGTCGAACGTGTCGTCCGGGAGGCAGCCGCCGGAGACCTCCCAGTCGCCCGCGATCGGACCGTCACACTTGTTGAACGCGGCGCACTTGCCGAACTTGATCTCGACGCCGGGCACCGTGCTGGGGTCCTTGCCCCCGTCCGGAACGTCGATCGACCCGCTCGTGGAGCTCGTGGAAGAAGACGTCGACGACGTCGTGCTCCCGCCGTCGTCGCCGCCCGACGACGACGTGGACGTGGAGCTGGCGTTGTTGTTGCCGCCGTCGTCCGAGCCACCGCACGCCGAGGTGGAGACCCATACCGCCATTCCCGCGAGGCTCACGGCGCTGGCGAGCGTGAAAGACTTCTTGAGCATGATAAGGACCTCCGCCCCACGAACGTAGCGTCAGAGCGTGAGCTTCGTCGAGAGGACCGTGACGTCGCCGTCCTGCGAGGGGGTCTGCGCGGGCTGCCGCGCCCGCGCGACCGCCTCGGCCTTCGAGCCCGCCGGCAGGCCCGCGGTGCGATCGAAGAGCTCGAACGCGACCGCGCCGCTGCCGCTCACGTCGAGCTCCACCGCGACGCTCTCCCCCTCCGCGAGCACGACCGCGAGCAGGCTGCCGGTGCCGAAGGCGCGCGTGTACGCATAGCGGCCGTCGACCTTCACCTCCACGTGTCGCTCCTTCGGGAAGAAGAACGCCACGAGCGGCGCGCCGCGCGCGGAGCGCACGCGGCCCTTGATGCGATGATGCCCGCCGTCGTCGACCGCCGACGCGACCTCGAAGACCGGCGGCGCCGCCTCGACGCGCGGATGGTCGGCGTACGGCGCGGCGCGCATCCACGGCAGCGCCTGCGCCGTCGCGCCGGTCGCGTTCGCGGCGGCGAGCATCGCCGCGGGCGGCGGTCCCCACAGCGCCGCCCCCCACCCCGTGTCGACGAACACGCGCGCGCCGCCCTCGTCCTGCCGGAGCTCCACGTTCACGCGCTGCGGATGCTCCGCCGAATACTTCGGGAGGAGCGCCGCGACGAGGGCCCCCGCGACCGCGAGCGCGCCCAGCGCCGGGGCCGCGCGCTTCGTCGTCGCGGGGAGGAGCGGCGCGAGCGTCGTCGCGAGGAGGAGCGGCGGGAGCGCGAGCAGCGGCGCGACGGTGAACCCGAGCGCGTCGTAGAGCCCGACGCGGAGCGCGAGCACGAGCACCGCCGCGACCACCGCCGGCGCGACGCACGCGACCCCGAACGGCGCGGAGCCAAGGACGCCAGCCGCGAGCGCGGGCACGACGAACAAGTACGACCCGCCCGGCGCGACCTTCGCGACGACACAACCGAGGAGCGCCCAGCCGAGCCACACGCCCGACCACAGCGTCCGCGGCGACGCCTTGTCCGCGAGCCACCGCGCGACGAAGAGCCCCGCCCCGATCGCGCCGAGCTCGATCGCCGCGATCGCCGCCCACGGCTGCGCGATCCACGGCGACGGGTACGCCTTCAGGCCGCTCATCACCGCGTCGAGCGCGGTAGCGGCACTTCCACCAAAAGCGAGCATAGCCGGAAATACAGCCAAACCTCGATCGAAGATACGCGCGCGGATCGTGTGGCGGAGGACGAACGCGACGGAGAGGAGGGCGAGCAAGAGCGACCAGCCCTCGGGCCAGCGCACGATCGCGAGCGCGAGGACGTCGAACCACACCGCGTCGTCGTCGCCGCGCGCCGCGACGTCGCCGTTCGCGAACGCGCGCGTCATCGCGAGGACGTGATCGCCGTGGTGCTGGAGCGTGCCGAGGTCCGCGTGCGCCACGTCGTCGAGCGGCGTGTGGTAGTGCTCGACCCGCGCCGTGTTCGCGAAGTTGACGCCCGCGGCGATCGTCTTCGTGACGCTGAAGTCGGTGTCGTTCGGCATCCGGCGGTAGACCTCGTAGAAGAGCGAGGTCGTCACCGGCCGCTCGAGGTGCTCCGCCATCAGCGACACGATCGCGGCGTTGCCGCGGCTCGTCTCGAACATCTGCGAAGGGCCCCCGCTCCCGCGCGCGTCGACGTTCACGGTGGCGCGGACCTTCTCCGCGAGCGGATGCGCGCGCACGAACGCCTCCGCCCCCGCGAGGCCGAGCTCCTCGCCGTCGGAGAGGAGCACGACTACGTTCCGCCGCGGCCGCGGCCCCGCCGCGATCGCGCGCGCGGCCTCGACCACCGCCGCGGTCCCGACCCCGTCGTCGCTCGCGCCGGGCCCCGCGAGGACGGAGTCGTGATGCGCGCTCACGAGCACGCCCGGCAGCGCGGGCTCCTTGCCCTCGAGCTCCGCGACGACGTTCACGACCGGCACGCAGACGCCGTAGCGCGTGCACGATCGCTCGCGCTGCGTCGCCACCTTCCAGCCGCTCTTCTCGAGCGCGGCCGCCATCGCCTCGCGCCCGCGCCGGTTGCCCTCCGTCCCCGCCCACCGCGTCGCGCCGTCGCCGGCGAGCGCGCTCTGCACCTCGCGCGCGCGCGCGGCGGAGAACCGATCCGCCGGCGCGTCGGCCGCCGCCGACGCGGGCGGCGAATAGCGCCACGCGACGAGCGCCGCGGCGAGCGCGAAGAGCGCGAGCGTCAGACGCAGAGGCGTGAGGATCGCCACGGCGAGGACTCTACTGTAGATGTCGGCGCATGGGCGATCTCGACGGACGGACCTTCGTCGTCACCGGCGCGAACACCGGCATCGGACGCGTGACCGCGGAGGCGCTCGCGAAGCGCGGCGGCAAGGTCATCCTCGCCTGCCGCTCGGAGGACAAGGCGCGCCCCGTCGTCGACGCGATCGTCGCCGCCGGCGGCGACGCCGCGTTCCACGCGCTCGATCTCGCCGACCTCGCCGCGACGCGCCGCTCGGCGGAGCGGCTCCTCGCGAAGGACGAGCCGATCCACGTCCTCGTCAACAACGCCGGCCTCGCCGGAAAGCGCGGGCAGACGAAGGACGGCTTCGAGCTCACCTTCGGCACGAACCACCTCGGTCCGTTCCTGTTCACGCGCCTCCTCTTGCCGCGCCTCCGCGAGTCCAGGCCCGCGCGCGTCGTCAACGTGTCGAGCGGCTCCCACTACGGCGCGCACGCGATCCCGTGGGCGCAGCTGCGCGAATCGACGCGGAGCCTCACCGGCATCCCCGAGTACAACGTCAGCAAGCTGTGTCAGGTGCTCTTCACGAAGAGCCTCGCGCGCGGCGAGGCCGGCGAGGGCGTGACGAGCTCGTCGCTCCATCCCGGCACGATGATCGCGACGGACATCTGGCGCACGGTCCCCTCCTTCGCGCGCCCCGTCCTGCGCCTCTTCATGATGCCGCTCGAGGACGGCGCGAAGACGACGCTCCACTGCGCGACCGATCCCGACGTGCCGGCGCACGACGGCGACTACTGGACCGACTGCGAGCTCAAGGCGCCGAACCCGATCGCGAACGACGTCGCGCTGCAGGACGAGCTCTGGCGACGCTGCGAGGAGTGGACGCGCTAGAGCTAGAAGCTCTGGCAGACCGGGAAGAACGCCTTCGCGGCGGGGTTACTGTCGAGCGCGCTGCAGACCTGACGGCACATCGCCGAGCCCGCCGCGTTCGAGCAGCACTGGTTCACGATGAGGAAGAACGGGAACGCGCCCTCGATGCCGCCCGCCTCGCAGGTCTCGCCTTGCGCCCAGTCGGAGATGCACGCGAGCACGCGCTGATCGGCCGCGCTCGTCGCGCCGGCCTGGCATCGCTGGACGCACCCGCCGCAGCTCGACGTCGTGAAGCCCATGTTGCGGAGCGCGCTCGCGAGCGACGGGCCCACGGTCCGGTTCTCGACCGCGCAGTCGGCGACGAGCTGGCACGTCTCGGTGCAGCCCGAGCGCGGCGTCGACGGACACGTCATCTGCGGGAGCGGCGCGAGCTCGTACGGCTGCGTCGAGCACGAGGCGCGCGCGCCCGGCGGCAGCGGCGGCAGCTGCAGGCTGCCGGCGGGGGTTCCCTTCGGGTGCGCGAGCATCAGGTCGATGAACCAGTCGTTCGCGGGGATCCACGCGTGCCCGACGTCGTTGCCGCGGCAGCGCACGTGATCGACGCCCGACTGCGCGGAGTAGTACTTCGACGCGAGCGAGGCCTGCTCGACGAAGCTGAACTCCGGCACGTGGACGCCGCTCGGCGTGGAGCCGGAGTAGCGATCGTTGTCGCCGCCCCACGTGACGATGACGAGCATGCCGTCGAGCGAGGGCGGAGGCCCGGCGGGCCCGGTGAGGTCGAAGACGCCCGACGCCGGGATGCCGCCGGCGAGCACCGACGACCGCGCGCGGAGCAGGTGGTTCGTGAAGATGCCGCCCGCGGAGTGGCCGGTCGCGAAGACGCGGGTGCGATCGATCGAGAGCTTCGACGTCGCGCACGAGAGGAGGCGATCGAACAAGTCGACGTCGAGGTTCCGCGGCGCGCTCGCGCTCGGAAGGTGCATCGCGTCCCAGACCGGCCAGAAGCTCCCGTTGCCCTTCGCGTCCGGCGCGATGACGACGAACCCGCGCGCCGCGAACTCGGCGAGCCGCGCGCGGCTCACGAAGCGAGCGCCGCTCTCCGACGTGCCGTGGTACGCGAAGAGGATCGGCCGCGGCCCCGCGAACGACGCGGGCGGGAGCAGCACCTGGAAGCTCCGCGCCTGCCCGGAGACGACGAAGCCCTCGTGCGCGCCGGCGCGGAACGTCGGGCACGCGCTGTCCGTCGCCGCGGCGCTGCTCTCACCGACCGGCTCGTTCGCGCCGACGTCTTGCGCCAGCTCCCTCTCCGCCGGCGCCGAGCACGCGAACAAAACGACGCCAGCCGCCACGAAGAGCTTCCGCACGGCGGGGGCGTAGCATGCGCAAGCCCGCGCGCAAGCGGCAGACGGACAGCGACCTCCTATCTTCTTTATTTAGGCGTGCACGACTCTCCAGCACGCTGCGACGCCTTCGGTATGCGGCGTCGCGAGGATCTGCCTTTCGCTACGCATCGCGCCCGCGCCCCCGCCAAGGCCCCCTCCCCGCGTCCACCACCCAGCCCGCTACTTTCCTTTTGCAGCCTTCTTGGCGGCGCGCTCGGCTTCTTTTTCGGCGCGCTCGGCTTGCTTCTCGGCGGCCTTCTGCCGCGCCTCCTCCGCTTTTTGCAGCGCCTCGTTGGCCTTGGCCGTTGCCTGGGCCGACACGTCGGCCGCGCTCGGCTCGCCGACCCCGCGGCGCATACAGGTCACCTCGCTGAGCACGGTCGTTGTGCCCCCATTCCGACCTGGCCTCTTTGGGTGCGTGCACCCCAGATAATCATGGTGCTCGCATCCCTCTGCTTCGAAGACCTCGAGGTCGCCGCCGGCGTTCGCGCGGTCAGCCTGCCACTTGGCCAGGCGATCGGGATCGGCGGCGACCTCGGCGGGAGGCTTGAGGTCACCAACGACCACGGTTTGCCAGTTGAGATCGGGCCGGGCCTTCACGGTGACCCGCCCCTCGGGGCAGCTGTGCGCCCGCGCGAACTCCTCCTTCGCGCCGCGCTCCTTCGATTTGCATGCCCCGAGCATGGCGACCAACAAAACGCATGAGACAGCGATACGCACGCCCGTAGGGTATTCCTATCGAGCCGAGGTTGCCAGGCGAGGCCCTCTCGAGTCGGACGCGCGGCGTCGTGAGGTCCGCGCCGGCGGCTTGAGGAGCTCCGCGAGGAAGCGGCCCGTGTGCGAGCCGCTCGTCTTCGCGCCGCGGACGACGTCCTCCGGCGTGCCCTCCGCGACGACGAGGCCGCCGCCCGCGCCGCCCTCGGGGCCGAGGTCGACGATCCAGTCCGCGCACTTCACGACGTCGAGGTTGTGCTCGATGACGACGACCGTGTTGCCCGCGTCGACGAGGCGCTGGAGCACCGAGAGGAGGCGCTGGATGTCCTCGAAGTGGAGGCCCGTCGTCGGCTCGTCGAGGACGTAGAGCGTCTTGCCCGTCTGCGTCTTGCCGAGCTCGCGCGAGAGCTTCACGCGCTGCGCCTCGCCGCCCGACAGCGTCGGCGCCGGCTGCCCGATCTTCATGTAGCCGAGGCCGACCGAGACGAGCGTGTCGAGGATGCGCTTGAGCTGCGGGAACGCGGAGAACAGCTCGCGGCACTCGTCGACGCTCGTGTCGAGGACGTCCGCGACGTTCTTGCCCTTGAAGCGGATCTCGCGCGTCGCCTCGTTGAAGCGCGTGCCGCCGCAGACCTCGCACGGCACGCGCACGTCGGCGAGGAAGTGCATCTCCACCTTCACCTCGCCGTCGCCGCTGCACGCCTCGCAGCGCCCGCCCTTCACGTTGAACGAGAAGCGACCCGCGTCGTAGCCGCGCGCGCGCGCGTCGGGGAGCTGCGCGAACACGTCGCGGATGCAATCGAACGCCTTCGTGTACGTGCCGGGGTTCGAGCGCGGCGTGCGGCCGATCGGCTTCTGATCGATCGCGATCACCTTGTCGAGCGCGTCGATGCCGGTGAGCTTGTCGTGCGCGCCGACCGCGTCCTGCGAGCCGTGGAGGTGACGACCCAGCGCCGGGAGCAGGATGCCGTTCACGAGCGAGCTCTTCCCCGCGCCGCTCACGCCGGTGACGCAGCAGAGGACGCCGAGCGGGATGCTCACGTCGACCCGGCGGAGGTTGTGCTCGCGCGCGCCCTTGATCTCGATCTTCCCCTTCGCCGCGCGTCGCGACGCCGGCACCTCGATGCGCTTGTACCCCACCAGGAACGCGCCGGTCAGGCTGTTCGGATCCGACATGATCATGTCGGGCGTGCCCTCCGAGACGACCTTGCCGCCGAGGTGCCCCGCGCCGGGACCGAAGTCGACGACGTGATCGGCCGCGCGGATCGTCTCCTCGTCGTGCTCGACCACGAGGACGGTGTTGCCGAGATCGCGGAGGTGACGGAGCGTCGCGATGAGGCGCGCGTTGTCGCGCGGGTGGAGCCCGATCGACGGCTCGTCGAGGACGTACATCACGCCGGAGAGCTCGCTCCCGAGCTGGCTCGCGAGGCGGATGCGCTGCGCCTCGCCGCCCGAGAGCGTGGGGCCGGAGCGATCGAGCGTGAGGTAGTCGAGCCCGACGTCGAGGAGGAAGCGGAGCCGCGCGTCGATCTCCACGAGCGCGCCCTCCGCGATCGTGCGCTGCGCCTTCGTGAGCGAGAGCGTGCGCGAGTGCTCGAGCGCCGCGCCGACCGTGAGCGACGTGACCTCGGCGAGGTTCTTCGAGCCGACGTAGACCGCGAGGCTCTCCTTGCGGAGCCGCGAGCCGCCGCACGCCTTGCACGGACGATCGCGGAAGAAGCGACCGTACCAGTCGCGCATCATGTCGCTCGACGTGTCCTTGTAGAGGCGCTCGAGCGTGGGGATGACGCCGGCGAACTTCACCTCGAAGGTGCCGTGGCTCGAGGTCGATTGGCTCCCCCACTTCACGCCGAGCTTCTCCCCGCCGAGGCCGAAGAGGAGCTTCTTCTGCTTGTCCTTCGGGATGTCCTTCCACGCCGTGTCGAGGCGCACGCCGCACGCCTTCGCCGCGGCGGACGCGATGCGGAACACCCAGCCGTCGCCGCGCGCCATCGCGCTCGCCCACGGCGCGATCGCGCCGTCCTTGAGCGAGAGCGACTTGTCGACGACGACGAGCTCGGGATCGATCTCCGCGCGCGTGCCGAGGCCGTTGCAATCGGGGCACATGCCGAGCGGCGAGTTGAAGGAGAAGCTCTGCGGCGACAGCTCGGGGTAGCTCCGCCCGCAGCAGGCGCGGTTCGCGCTGTACTCGACGCGCCGGTCGTCGATGCCGGCGATGAGCTCGCCCTTGCCCTCCCGCAGCGCGGACTCCACCGCCTCGGCGAGGCGCGCCGGCGCGACGCTGCCGATGATGACGCGATCGATCACGAGGTCGATCGTGTGCTTCACGTGCTTCTGGAGCGCGGGCGGATCGTCGAGCGAATGGCTCGCGCCGCCGACCTCGACGCGGAGGAAGCCGCGCGCCTTGAGGTCGGTGAAGAGCTCCTTGTGCTCGCCCTTGCGATGGGTGACGAGGCGCGCGAGGACGCGGACCTTCGAGCCCTTCGGGAGCTCGGCGATCTCCTGCGCGAGCTCCTGCGCGCTCCGCGCCTTCACCTGCTTCCCGCACTGCGTGCAGCGCTGCTGGCCGGCGCGCGCGTAGAGCACGCGGAGGTAGTCCATGACCTCGGTGATCGTGCCGACGGTGGAGCGCGGGTTCGACGCGGCGCTCTTCTGCTCGATCGCGATCGTCGGCGAGAGGCCGCGGATCTTCTCGACGTGGGGGCGCTCGAGCTGGCCGAGGAACTGGCGCGCGTAGGCGGAGAGCGTCTCGAGGTAGCGGCGCTGGCCCTCGGCGTAGAGCGTGTCGAACGCGAGGCTCGACTTGCCGGAGCCGGACGGTCCGGTGAACACGACGAGCGCGCGCTTCGGGATCGTGAGGAACGGGACGTCGAGGTTGTGCTCGCGCGCGCCGCGCACCTCGATCGCGTCCGGCTCCTTCCCGCGGCGAAGGGCGGGGACGGGACGAGCGGACGAGACGAGCGCGCGCATGGGGCCCCGTTCGTAGCAGACGGACCGCGCGCACGCCGCGGGCGCGCGGTCCGATTGCGCGATACCTGACGCTCCATTGTCAGCATTGCTGGTGTCCCCGGCGCGGGATCGCTGAGTCCGCCGGTCCTCTCCGCGGCGCCAGCTTCCGCGCACTTCGCTGCGCTCGAGCGGCGGCACCACGCTTGCTCCCGCACGCCGGACCATGCGCCCCGTCTCCAGCCAACGCCTGCCGCCGCCTTCGGAGGTGTCGACCGTCCCCGAGCGCGAGGTCACCGCGCCCAAGCCGGCGCGCGCACCCGAGCGTCCTCCGCTCTTCCAGCCGCCCGAGCCGCTCGTCGACGTCGATCCCGACGCGGCGGTGTGGGACGCGCTTCGCCGCCACCGCCTCCACTGAGCGCGAGCGGGCGTTGCCAGAATGGCAGGCCGCGCGCGGAGCGGCCGCGATCGCTGCCAGGTTGGCGGGCGCGGAGGCGGGCCAACCCCACGTGACCGCAAGGATTCCGACCATCGAGCGGTGGCACGCGCTATGCTGCGCGGCTCGGTACGTCGTCTATGTGTGCCCGCTTGCTCCGGCGCCTGCTCCTCACGAGCTTCCTCGCCGCCATGTTCGTCGTGATCGCGCCGCGCCTCGCGCACGCGCAGGCGACGATCGCCGTGTTCCAGGAGCAGTCGCTCCCGCGCCTGGACGCCAACGGCGACCAGATCAACAAGCGGCCGCTCCAGTACACGCCGGAGGGCGTCAGCTACCAGGACTGCGTCGAGGATCAGCAGATCCTCTTCATGCTCCAGCTCGGCGGCTTCGTCGGCAACGCGACCCTCGAGGCGTGGGCCTCGGTCTCGGGCGGCGACTGCGGACCCCAGCAGAACCGGACCGGCGTCGCGCGCACGTGCTGGCAGCTCGTGAGCGGCATCCCCCTCGAGCTCACGCCGCGCGTGCGCATCCCGGTGCGCAAGATCATGGCCGGCGCGCTCAACCAGCAGACGCCGGACGACTCGGCCGCGATCTGCGGGAGGGTCGACCTCACGACGATCACGATCCACTTCCTCTACTTCGCGCCCGGTCAGGTCGGCACCCCGGCGTCGACGAAGAACCTCAGCGTGCAGGTCGACACGATCGGCCCCGCCGCGCCGACCGGCCTCACCGCGAAGCCCGGCAACGGCCGCCTCACGATGGAGTGGAACAACATCAGCGGCGAGGGCGGCGTGAGCGTCCTCACCGGCGTGAAGATCTATTGCGACACGAACGGCAACACGACGCTGCCGACCGACAACGAGAGCTGCAAGAGGCTCGCGGAGGAGCGCGCCGCGGTCAGCGGCGCGACCGCCGACGCGGGGACGACCGTCACCGGCACCGAAGACGCCGGGACGACGACGACCATCTCGCCCGCGTGCACGACCGAAGACGCCGGCGACGGCGGCACGTTCGAGCTCTGCGACGACGCGGGGGCGGAAGAAGAGGACTCCGGCGCGCCGCCCGCCGAAGCCACGTGCAGCAGCTCCAACTTCGGCGCGAGCGTCATCCCGAGCGCCGCGTTCGACGGGTGCTTCGCCTGCGGATCGATCACCGGCAACAGCGGCACCACCGTCGCGGCCGAGTCCCTCCGCGGCGCGAAGCTCCAGAACGGAACGACCTACGCGCTCGCGGTCGCGGCGACCGACGCGTTCAACAACGTCGGGCCGCTCTCGAGCGTCATCTGCGACTTCCCCGAGGAGACGAACGACTTCTGGCAGAACTACCGGAGCTCCGGCGGCCAGGGCGGCGGCGGGTGCAGGGCTACGAGCGAGACGCCGGTCGGCAGCGTCGGTGTCCTCGCCGGCGCGGCCGTGCTCGGCGCGTCGCTCGTCCGGCGCCGCATCAAGACGCGGAGGACGAGCAAGTGAAGCGTGCGGCCGTCGCCGTCGCCGCTGTCGTAGGGCTCCTCTTCTTCACGCGAGACGCGCACGCGTTCGAGCTCGGCACGCCCGAGACGAAGAGCCCCTACCGCTCCGCGCAGAACTTCGCGCTCGAAATCCGCGTCTCTCCCTATTATCCCCAGATCGACGAAGAACCTGGTCTCCAGGGGCAGCCCTTCAAGACGAGCTTCGGCGCCAGCCCGCGCATGTTCCTCGGGCTCGAGCTCGACTGGCAGTTCTGGCGCATCCCCGGCGTCGGGACGATCGGACCCGGCCTCGGCGTCGGCTTCGTCTCGATGAGCCGGACCGCGCGCACGGTGTCCGGGCGCGAGTCGGGCGACGAGTACGGGCTCTCGATCTACCCGCTGTACCTCGCCGCCGTGCTCCGCATCGACACGCTGTGGCGGAGCTTCGGCTTCCCGCTGATGCCCTACGGCAAGGCCGGCGTCGGCGTCGGGCTTTGGGAGGCCTCCGACGCGACCGGCACCGCGCGCTTCGGCGGCGTGAAGGGCAGCGGCGCGTCGACCGGAACGCACGCCGCGGTCGGCGTCGCGCTCCCGCTCGACTTCTTCGATCGCGGCGCGTCGCGCACGATGGACGCGACGACCGGCATCAACACGACGTCGATCTACCTCGAGTACTACTGGCTCTCGCTCAACGGCTTCGGCGGAGACTCCTTCCGCGTGGGCACGAGCACGTGGGCGGCGGGCATGGTATTCGAGTTCTGATGATCACGAACGTGCGCCGCCGCGTCGGGGCGGCGGTCGTCGACGGCTTCTTCAACGGCGCGGCGCGCCTCGCCAAGCTGCACCCCAAGTCGAAGCCCTCCCATCACGGCGTCGAGCACGTCGCCGACGTCGCCTACGTCCCGGGCTCGAGCGCGCGCGAGCACCTCCTCGACGTCTGGCGTCCGCTGCCGGATCGGCAAGGCGAGGGCCCGTGGCCGATCGTGTTCTACGTGCACGGCGGCGGCTTCCGCATCCTCTCGAAGGACACGCACTGGGTGATGGGCCTCGGCTTCGCGCGCCGCGGCTTCATCGTGTTCAGCATCAGCTACCGCCTCGCGCCGAGCCACCGCTTCCCCGCCGCGATCGACGACGTGTGCGCCGCGTTCGCGTGGATGACCGCGAACGCCGCGCGCTACGGCGGCGACACGAGCCGCGTCGTCCTCGCGGGGGAGTCGGCGGGCGCGAACCTCGTCACGAGCCTCGCGATCGCGCTCGCGTACGAGCGGGAGGAGCCCTTCGCGCGGCGGGCCTTCGCGACCGGCGTCGTCCCGCGCGCGGTCGTGCCCGCGTGCGGCGTCTTCCAGGTGAGCGACCTCCAGCGCCTCAAGCGGCGGAAGCCGAAGATGTCGCCCTTCATCGCGGACCGCCTCCACGAGGTCGAGCAGGCGTACCTCGGCCCGGGCCCGTGGCCGCACGGCCTCGACCTCGCCGATCCGGTCGTGTTCTTCGAGCGCGGCGAGGAGCCGGCCCGCCCGATCCCGCCGTTCTTCTTGCCGGTCGGGACGAAGGACCCGCTCCTGCCGGACACGCGTCGCTTGAGCGAGGCGCTCGACGTGCTGGGCGTGCCGAACGAGACCCGCTACTACCCGGGCGAGCTCCACGCGTTCCACGCCTTCGTGATGCGGGAGAGCGCGCGGCAGTGCTGGCGGGACACGTTCTCGTTCCTCGACCGGTACGTCAGCCCGTCACCTTCCCCCAAGGGATCGAGCGCGGACCCGACTCCGAGTGGAGCCGGAACCTCGCCACGCTGAGCGCGTCGAGGCGATCGCGCAGGCACGGCGCGCACGCGGTGCGGTCGGCGCCGATGCCGACCGACGCCTCCACGTCCTTCGAACAGAGCGAGCAGCGCGCGACCGTCGTCGGGTCGACGCTCGCCGCGCCGTTCTTGACCGTGCCGCCCGCCGTGACCTGAACGTCGATGCTCATGGCGCGAGCATCGCCGACCTCTGCTCCTGGCGCAATGCTGCGCCGACGCACGCGCCGAAGAAGAAGACCTGCGCGGAGTAGTAGACCCACACCACCACGAGCACGAGCGCGCTCGCCCCGGCGTAGAGGTCGTTCATGTGCTTGTGGCGGACGTACGTGGTCACGAGGGTGGAGCCGAGCGTGAACAGCAACGTGCTCACGAACGCGCTCGTGAGCGCCTCGCGCATCGTCACGTCCGTCTCCGGCAACACGCGGAAGAGCACGGTGAAGAGGACGAAGGTGCCGAGCCCCGACGTGAGGAGATCGACCGCCCACACCACGCCGGCCGGCACCGCGAAGAACGCGAACGCCGATTTCTCCACGACGATCGTGGCGACCATGAGCGCGACGAAGAGCGCGAGCGCGAGGCCGATGCCGTAGCGCCGCCCGTACTTCACGTGCGTCTTGCGCTGGCTCTCGATCGCCTCGAGGTCGATCCCCCAGAGCTGGTTGAGCGCGCGGCGCAGCGCGCGGAAGAGCCGCGTGCTGCCGTAGACGACGACGAGCAGGCCGATGACGCGCCGCGATCCCTCGACCTGCTCGAAGCGCTCGGTCAGCTGCCGGACCGTCGCGAGCCCCTCCGGCGCGACCCACCGCTCGAGCCCGCCCCAGAGCGCCTCCTCCGCCCGCCCGCGTCCGAACACGGCGCCGACGATCATGAGCACGAGGAGGAAGAGCGGCGCGGCCGAGAGCAGCGCGTAGAACGCGATCGCGGCGCCGAGGAAACGCGCACCTTTCCCCGAGAACAGCTCGTAAGCGTGCTTGAGGACCGACAGCGCGCGCACGCACGCGACTCTATCAGGGCGACGGCGCCCAGAGCCTGCAGTACTGCGCGTCGAACTGCGGGTCGATGCCGTACGGGATCATCTTCCGCTGCCCGCGCATGAGGACGGGGTACCAACCTTGCGGCTCGCAGTCGACGCGCTTCACGGGGTACTCGAGCTCGGGCGGCGCGGCGGAGTCCGACGCCGGCGTCATCGTGACCTTGCTCGTGGGGAGATCGAAGGCCCACGTGCCGGTGAAGACCTCCTGCCCGCGGATCACGTGGTACGTGCCGTCGCGATGGAGGAGGACCTGCTGGTAGGCCCAGTTGCTGTTGTACTGGATGTAGACGCGCGCCACGTTCGGGCCGCCGGGCTCGTCGCTCGAGACGAAGGACTCCGCCGCGGCGGGCTCGTCGGAGGGAGACGCGCACGCGGCGAGCAGGACGGCGAAGGGAACGAAGAGAGAGGTTCGGGTCATGATGGGCTGCTCCTGTCGAAGACGCGCGCGCCAACGCAGCCTTCGTGCCGAGACCGGAATCTGAACGACCGTACGGATCAGCGGCGATCTCGCACGTCCGCGCCGGGGGCGCGCTGACCGGCGGCGGGGTCTCGACTTCGGGCGCGCTCCCGAAAGCGCTTTCGAGTCGACTCGTTGCAGCGAATCGATCACCGGATCGGAGACCCTGGGGCTCAGTTTCCGCGCTGCATCGTTCCGCTCTCGGCATAGGCTCCGCGAGTGGCGCGATCGAAGGCGGCCCGCGCGCTCCCGACGCAGGAGCGCGCGCACGAGACGGTGAAGGCGCTCCTCGACGCGACGGAGCAGGTCGCCGCGCGGGTCGGCTTCCAGGCCGCGACGACGAAGGAGATCGCGCGCGTCGCCGGCGTGAGCGCGGGCACGCTCTATCGCTACTACCCGTCGAAGGAGGTGCTGCTCAACGCGCTCGTGCGGCGGCAATGGGAGGCGGGGGTGCACGACTTCGGCGGCCGCGTCGCGCTCCTCCGCGAGGAGCGCTTCGACGTCGTCGTCGAGGAGGTCGTGAAGCACGCGTTCGACATGGTCGCGACGCGCGTCGCCACCTTCGGCAAGATGCAGATCGAGCTCGGCCACGTCGTGCAGGTCAACGCCGAGCTCGTCACCGCCGCGGTCGCGGTCGTGCGCGGCGCGCTCGAGCGGCGATCGGCCGAGCTCGCCGAGGTCGACCTCGACGTCGCGGCGCTCCTCGTCGTGCGCACGGTCGTGTTCCTCGCCCGCGTCGGCGCGCAGGAGTACGCCGACCTCGTCGCGTCGGGCCGCTACCCGGCCGAGGTCGCGCGCATGGTCCGCCGCTACCTCGCGAAGTAAGATCGCCCGAGAATGACGACGCACCTCTTGGTCGGCAACCCCACCGCGCAGAGCGGCAAGAACCAGGAGCGCATCGACGAGGCGCTCGATCTCCTGAAGCGCGCCGGCCTCGCGGCGCGCCTCCTCCCGACGCTCCCGAAGGGCGGCACCGTCGCGGCGGTGCGCGCCGCGCTCGAGGCCGCCCCCGGCGTCCGCGTCGTCATCGCGATGGGCGGCGACGGCACGTTCCGCGAGGTCGCGGCCGGCCTCTACACGAGCGCCGCGAAGGAGCGCGTCGCGCTCGGGATGATGCCGACCGGGACGGCGAACGATCAGGGGAAGAGCTTCGGCCTCGAGGCGACCGCGGAGGCGCTCGAGCGGAACGTCGAGGTCATCCGCGCCGGCCACGAGACGCGCCTCGACGTCGGGGTGTACCGCGCGGGCGGGGGTCCGCCCGACTACTTCTTCGACTCCTGCGGCTGGGGCCTCTCTGCGCGCGTGCTCGCGCAGCGGAACAAGGACCGCGCGGTGGTGGAGACGCTCGGTCCGCTGAAGGAGCTCTATCGCGATCACGCGGTGTACGCGGGCGCGTTCCTGAAGACGTTCCTCGAGTCGTACGTCATCGACGACAAGCTCCGGGTCGAGGGCATCATCGACGGGAAGCGGATCGCGATCGACGGGCTCACCGATCTCATCGTCAAGAACACGCGCGTCTACGCCGGCGCCTGGGTCCTCGACGACACGAGCCAGCACGACGACGGCGTCTTCGAGCTCGTCCCGTTCCAGGGAAAGCGCGACTGGGCCTCGAAGGCGATCATCGATCTGGAGGGCAACCCGATCACGGAGAAGATGCTGAACGAGATCGGCGTCGAGCACTCCCCCCTCCTCCGCGGCTCGTCGATGGAGCTCACGCTCATCGATCCCCCCGGCGGCGCCCCCCTCGCGACCCAGCTCGACGGCGAAGAGTGGCCCGCGAGCCCCACCGTCCGCATCGACGTCGTGAAGCAGGGCATCCGCCTGATCGTCCCTCCCCCGTGAGGTCCGTGCGCTAGGATACGGGGCGCTTGCCTCTTCGCTCTCGTTCCTTCGCCTTCCTCGGCGCGGTCGCTGCGTTCGGGGCGATGACGCGCGACGCCTCGGCGTTCTGCCGGACGCGCACCGTCGCGGTCGCGGCCGACTACGACGCGGCGACCTTCGGCTGCAAGCTCGATGGCGTCCCGCTCTTCTGGCAGAACGCGTGCGTCGGCTACAGCATCTTCCGCGCGGGCTCGAAGAAGATCGCCTACGAGGAGGCGGCGAACGGCCTCTCGCAGGCGTTCACGCGCTGGACGGGCGCGACCTGCCCGGCCGATCCGGTGACCGGCCGCACGCGCCCGAGCATCGACGTGCGCGACCTCGGTCCCGTCGACTGCTCGAAGATCGAGTACGTCTCCGGCGCCGCGAACCAGAACGTGGTCCTCTTCCGCGACGAGGAGTGGAGGCACGGCAAGCAGGTGCTCGGCCTCACCACCGTGCGCTTCAACCGCGAGAACGGCGAGATCTTCGGCGCGGACATGGAGCTCAACACGTTCGACATGGACCCGCTCGCGGTCCGCGATCCCGTCGCGCCGAACGAGTACGACTTCCTCTCCGTCGCGACGCACGAGGCGGGGCACTTCCTCGGCATGGGCCACTCCGATCAGCGAAGCTCGACGATGTTCGCGCGCTACCTCCCGGGCCAGACCGTGCAGCGGAACCTCACGCCCGACGACATCGACGCGGTGTGCAGCGTCTACCGCCCCGACGGCCAGCGCACGGTGCTCAACACGCAGGTGCTCGTCGCGCCGCAGTGTGACCCGACCCCGCGCGGCGGCTACAGCACGCAATGCGAGGAGCCGAGCTGCGCCGTGGTAGCGTTCGGCGTACCTCGATGGCGGGGCGGCGGTCTCATCGCGGGCGCGCTCGGCGCGGCGCTCTTCTGGCGGCGGCGCTCGGCCTCTCGTTCGGCCTCTCGCTCGTCCTGACGAGCGGCGGCGCGCACGCGTTCTGCCGCACGCGCACGGAGAAGGTCGCGGCCGATCACGACGCGACGAAGCTCGGGTGCAAGCTCGACGGGGTCCCGCTCTTCTGGAAGAACACCTGCGTCGGGTACAGCATCCAGGGGAGCGGCTCGAAGCGGATCTCCTACGAGGAGGCGGCGAACGGGATGTCGCAAGCCTTCACGCGCTGGACGGGCGCGACGTGCCCCGCCGACGCGAACGGCCGCACGCGTCCGAGCATCGACGTGCGCGATCTCGGTCCCGTCGACTGCGCGCGCGTCGAGTACGTGTCGGGGGCGGCGAACCAGAACGTCATCATCTTCCGCGACGAGTCGTGGCCGCACGCGAAGACGACCTACGGCCTCGTGACGACGCGCTTCGACGCCAAGACCGGCGAGCTCTACGGCGCGGACATGGAGCTGAACATGTTCGACATGGATCCGCTCGCGGTCCGCGATCCCGTCGCGCCGAACGAGTACGACTTCCTCTCCGTCGCGACGCACGAGGCGGGGCACTTCCTCGGCTTGAACCACTCCGACGTGGTGGATTCGACGATGTACGCCTACTACGGGCGAGGCCAGACGCAGCAGCGCATCCTCCGCCCCGACGACATCGAAGGCATCTGCACGATCTACCGCCCCGACGGCGTCCGCACGGTGCTCGACCAGCAGGTCCTCGCCGGCGGCCAGTGCGACCCGACCCCGCGCGGCGGCTACAGCACGCAGTGCGAGGAGCCGAGCTGCGCGGCGGCTCCGGGCCCGCCACGCCGCGCCGACACCGCATGGCTCGTGGGCCTGACCGCGCTGCTCCATCTCGCACGCCGGTCACGCTTCGGATCGCGGAACCGGATGCAGGGGCGGCGGTAGAGGGCGGAGCCGCACCCGATGTCCCTTCCCTGCCGAGCGAAGCGAGGCTTTGGGAAGGGCCGCCCGCGCGCAGGCCGAAGGCCGAGCACGGACGGGGGATGGGCACCTAAAAAGAAGAACGCTGTCCTCAGGTCGCGGCGTGTGCGCCTCGTGTCTTCTTCACGATGACGCTGCCGACGGAGTAGCCGGCGCCGAACGAGCAGATGACGCCGACGTCGCCGGCGGCGAGGCCGGCGCGGTGTTTGTGGAAGGTGATGATCGAGCCGCAGGAGCTCGTGTTCGCGTACTCCTCGAGGACGGAGGGGGACTCTTCCGCGGTCGCGTCGCGGCCGAGGATCTTGCGCGCGATCCACTGGTTCATCGTGCCGTTCGCCTGGTGGAGCCACATGCGGCGGATCGCGGTCGGCGCGATGCCGGTGCTCTCGAGGTGGCTCGCGATGAGGTCGGCGACCATGGGGGAGACCTCCTTGAACACCGCGCGGCCGCGCTGGACGAAGAGCTTGTCCGCGTCGTCGCGGTGCTCCGGCGCGCAGCGGCCGAGGAAGCCCGCGTTGTTGCGGATGTTGTTCGAGTACTTCGTCGCGAGGCGCGTGCCGACGATCTCCCAGGCCTCCTTCGCGCTCGACGCTTCGAGGTCCTCGACGACGACGGCGGTGCACGCGTCACCGAAGATGAAGTGGCTCTCGCGGTCGCGGAAGTTGAGGTGGCCGGTGCAGATCTCTGGGGAGACGACGAGCGCGCGCTTCACGCTGCCCGCCTTCACGAGGTCGTGCGCGACGTTGATGCCGAAGGTGGCGGAGGAGCACGCGACGTTCATGTCGAACGCGAAGCCCTTCGTGCCGAGCGCCTCCTGGACCTCGACGCTGATCGCGGGGTAGGCGCGCTGCTGGTTCGAGCACGCGACGATGACGGCGCCGACGTCCTCGGGGCCGACGCCGGCTTGCGCCATCGCGTCCTTCGCCGCGGCGACGGACATCTCGCACTGGATCGACTGCGCGTCGTTCGAGCGCTCCGCGATGTGGGGGCGCATCACGTTCGGGTCGAGGATGCCGGTGCGGTCCATCGCGTAGCGGCGGCCGATGCCGGACGCGCTCGTGATGAACTCGGCGGAGGATCTCTCGAGCGCCTTCTTGTCGCCGTTCGCGATCGCGTCCGCGTGCTTCGCGTTCTCGGCGTCGACCCAGGTGTTGAACGCGGCGACGAGCTCGTCGTTCGAGATCGAGTGCGGAGGGGTGAAGAGGCCGGTGCCCGTGATGGCGATGCGCATAGACGAGCGCCCTTCGTAGCCCAGGGCGCCGCGGAGCCGCAAACGATCCGGCTGATGCGCTGCGTCGAGTGTCGGGGCCGCCGTGATACGCCGGCAATCCTTGCGCCCGGGCAGGCCGTCGCAGACGAGCTCGAGGGGTTCGGGGGCCCGAACGCGTGCGAGCACGCGCGCCGCACAGCGTGCAAAAGTGTCACCCAAGGTCGTGCGGCTCGAGGAGCGGCTCGAGGGGCGCGGCGCCGTCCGCGTTCGTGCTTCTGCTCGCGTTTCCGGTCGATCGCGGCGACGCGCGGATGTGGGCACGTCGCATGCTTCGACGGGGGCCATGCACACGAACCCGAAGCGCGACGCGCAGAAGACCGAAGAGGCGGGCCTTACGGGAGTCCCGGAGGACGCGCCGTCGACCGTGAACCCGAGCATCGCGACGCCGCCGCAGCCTTCGGCGCCGCGCCCGACGCCGTCGCGCCAGGACCGCCTCGACCTCGAGCGCTCTTCGGGCGAAGGCATGACGCCGCCGCCGTCGAACCCCTGAGCCGCGCATGAGCAACACGAAGCGCACGCCTTCCGCGACGAAGGCAACGAGGACCGGCGGCCAACAGGGCGACGGCACCGAGCTCTTCGCCGTCTCGATCCCGAAGTGCCGCTGACCCGGCGCGCGGGTCAGGACGCGTACATCTTGATGTTCGCGGCGGCGTCGCGCGCCATGCCGAGGGCGGTGTCGAAGTCCGGGTGACGGACCATCAGGTGGCCGTCGCTCACCTGCGTCTGCTTCCAGTCGCGGCGCGGGGTGCCGGGGCGGAGGAGCTTGTCCTCGACGACCCAGCCGCGGCAGTCGTGGAGCCACTTCCGCAAGCCCTCGATGCGCTGGATCGTGCCCCAGCCCTGCGCGCGCTTGAAGATGAGGCCGACGTTGTACTTCCGCTCGAACGGGCCCTCGTAGTGGTGCCAGCACGCGATGCGCGCCCACTCGCGGAAGAAGTCCGCGTCGTAGGTGTAGTTCATCTGATCGACCAGGCCCGCGCCGCCGGGACGGCACGCGATCTCGCCGAAGACCGCCTCGCCCTTCGGCGTCAGGTACCACTCCATGTGCGTGAAGCCGTCGCCCATCTGGAGCGCCTTGAGGACGCCGCGACCGAGCTCGATGCCGCCCGCGAGCTTCTCCTGCTTCGTGTCGCGGATCGAGATGCCGATCGGGCTGATCCACTCCACCGTGCGCGCGACGAGCGGCTTCGGGATGTACTGCGTCACGTTCTCCATCATCGGGCGGCCGTCGATGCAGAGCGTGTCGTAGGTGAACTCCTCGCCGTCGATGTACTCCTCGCAGCTCGCCTCGTTGCGGCCGCCCATCGCGCGGAGCGCCGCGTCGAGCTCGGACTTGTCGCGGATGTGGAACGTGTCCGCGCATCCCGCGCCCGCGATCGGCTTCAGGATGATCGGGTAGCCGAGCTCCTCGACCGTCTCGAAGACGTCCTTCGCGGTGTGGACGCGGCGTGACTTCGGCACGCGAAGGCCCGCCGCCGCGATGCGCTCCTTCATCAGCTGCTTGTCGCGGAAGCCGCGCACCACGTCGGCGCTCATGCCCGCGATGCCCCAGCGCTCGCGCATGCGCGCGGCGAGCATGACGAGCGGCTCCCAGTTCGTGAGCACCCGATCGACGTGCCGCCCCCGCATCCAGTCGGTCACGCGCTGGATCACGTCCTGCTCGTCCATGATGCGCGGCACCTGCAGGTAGTCCGCGAGGTACGGCTTCACGCGCTGCGGGAGCGAGTCGCGCGGGGTGTCGCCCACGCCATAGACCGCCGCGCCGACCTCGGCGAGGCCGCGCGAAAAATTGATCATCTCGGCGGGGTACGACGGCGACAGAAGAACGACGCGCATGACGACCGAGTCTTATCACGGCTCCTCCTCGGGGGCCGAGACGGTCTTCTTCTTCGCCCGCGCCTTCTTCGGTTTGGGCTCGGCCGGCTCGGCGGCCGCCGCTGCCGCCGCCGCGGCGCGCGGGCTCTCGATGTGCTCGCCCGCCTCCGCGCGCGCGACGAGCGCCATGAACTGATCCGCGTCGATGCAGGCGGTGCCGTACTTCTTCGCCTTCTCCGCCTTCGTCGACCCCGAGCCCGGATCGGCGAGGACGAGGAAATCGAGGTCCTTCGTGACGCCGGCGAGCAGCGTGCCGCCGTGCTTCTCGACGAGCTCCTCGTACTCCTTGCGCGGACGCGGCAGCGTGCCGGTGAAGCAGAAGCTCCGGCCGTAGAGGCCGCCGCCCGTCTTCGGCGGCACCGGCTCGATGCCCGCCGCGCGCAGGCGCCCGATCTCGTCGCGACGCGCCGCGAGGCCGGCGACCACGCTCTTCGCCTTGATCTCGCCCATCCCCTTCAGACCCGCGATCTCCTCCTCCTTCGCCTCGAAGAGCTTCTCGAGCGTGTCGTAGCCGTTCGCGACGAGGAGCTTCGCCGTCTCGAACGCGAAGTCCTCCATCCCGAGCGACGCGAGGAACACCGGGAGCGTGAGCGGCAGCCGCGCGTGGAGGTTCGCGACGATCTTCTTCGCCGAGAGCTCGCCGCGCCGCTCGAGGCCCGCGATCTGCTCCACCGTGAGGCGGTACAGATCGGCCGGCTCCTTCACCAGGCCCGCCTCCACGAGCTGGACGATCAGCTTCTCGCCCCACTCGAGGATGTCCTGCACGCCGACCCAGCGCCGGAGACGGCCGGTGACGATCGCGAAGCACTCCTTGTTCGTGCATTGCAGGTACTCGCCGCGGCGGGTGAGCGGCTGCTTGCAGGAGACGCACGCTTCCGGCGGCGTCGCGACGGTGCCGTGCTTGACGACGACCTCCTCGAGGTAGGGGATCACGTCGTTGCGGCGCGAGACGAGGACCTCGTCGCCGACCCCGACCCCGAGGCGCTCGACGTTGGATGTATTATGCAAGGACACGTTCTGCACGATCGCGCCGCCGATGTCGACCGGCTCGACCTGCGCGATCGGCGTGACGCGGCCGGAGGGCCCCGTCTCCCACGTGATCGCGACGACCTTGCTGTTCTTCGCCAGCGACGGGAACTTGAACGCCACCGCCGCGCGCGGGCGATCGCCGAGCTCGCCGAGGAGGTGCTGCGAGCGGAGGTCGTTCGCGCGCACGACGAGGCCGTCGATCTCGTAGTCGAGCGCGCCGCGCTTCGACGCGACGTAGTCCTGATGCACCCTGAGCGCGCCCTCGAGGTCCGTCACCGTGAACCACGGCACGATGAGCCCGAGCGCCGAGAGCGCCTCGTACTTCTCCTCTTCCGTCGCGTACTCCTTCGGTCCGCCTTCGAGGTCGTAGAACATCACCGTGAGGTACTGGCAGCCCTCGCCGTCGAAGCGCTTCGACGTGCCCGCCGCCTTGTTGCGCGGCGTCGCGACGTAGCCGGGGAACCCGCGCTTCACGTCGGAGAGCTTCAGGATGATCTCGCCGCGGATCGACACGGTGAGCTTCTCGGGCAAGCGCGAAGGCACGCCCTGCATCCGCCGCGCGTTGGGCGTGATGTTCTCGCCGACGTGGCCGTCGCCGCGCGTGATCGCCTCCGCGATGCGGCCGTCGACGTAGTTCACCGCGAGGGAGAGGCCGTCGAGCTTCTCGGTGACGAGGAGCGAGGTCGTGATCGGCGCGAGCCCCGCCTCCGCGCCGAGCTTGTCGCATCGCTCGGCCCATTGCCGGAGCTCCGCCTCGTTGACCGCCTTGTTGAGCGAGCCCATCGGGATCGCGTGGCGCGCCTTCGGCCACTCGCCGCCCGCCGGCGCCGGCGCGCCGATGCTCTTCAGCGCCGCGCTGTCGGGCGCGAGGCGGCGAAGCTCGTCCTCGAGCTCGTCGTACGCGGCGTCCGAGACGAGCGGCTGCCCGTTGTAGTAGGCGTCCTTGTACTTCTTGACGAGCCCCTCGAGCTCCGTCACCCGGTCGTTCGCGGCGGCCATGCACGCCGCAGCTTAGCGCGACGTCGGCGGGACCGGCTCCATGATGAGACGCACCTGCTTCGCGATGCGATCGGGATCGGGCTCGCGGTGATGGAGCTCGTCGGAGGCGGAGCCGTGGAAGAGGTGCCCGCCGTTCGAGCGATCGAACACGTCGATGTGGAGCTCGGTGACGTCGTTCGTCATCGACGGCGCGCCGTGCTGCGCCGCCATGCCCTTCGGCTCCTCGAGCACCTTCTTCACGCCGAGCGAGATCCGGACGAGGAGCTCGGGATCGGGATCGAGCACGTAGCCGCGCGCCCGCATCTCGCCTTCGATGCGCTCGCGGATGATCGCGAGCGTCTGCGGCGCGTCCGCCCACTGCACGGTGCCGTCCGGCGTCGGCGCGGTCGCCTCGAAGGCGTAGGTCTTGTGTCCGGAGACGGACGAGATGACGGCGGAGTGCGTCGTCACCTGCATCGTCCCGACGCGGTCCTTGCTCGGCGCGCACGCGGCGAGCACGAAGACGAGAACGACGCAGACGATTCGCGGCAAACGCATGACTTGCACCTCAGTTGCAGACCACGATCGGCACGTCGATCGGACGCGCGCGCACGGGGTCGTAGATCTTCAGGTAGCCGACCTCACAGACGCCCTCGGGTCCGAGCGGATCGCGGAGGTCGCCGTCGAACGGCCGCGGCGCGGGCAGATCGCGCGGCGCCGGGATCGGCGCGCCGAGCGGATCGGGCGGCGCCGGCATGCCGTCGCCGGCGACGCTCAACGTGTGCTGCTGATCGGATGCCGCCGGCTCGTCGGTGTCGCCGCACGCCACGAGAGCGAGGACGAGGGCGGTGAGACGGAGCGCGGACATCACGACGAGGTTCGAAGCAGCACGCGTACCAGGACGCGGGCTCGACGTTTTCCGCTCGGATCGCGCGCGCCCCGCGACGCTTCTCGCCTCACCCACCGATGCGCCACGCACGAGGTAGAGAGCGTGCGACATCGGGACGGCTCCCGCGTTATCCTCGCAGGCGTGAGTGACGGCGGCCTTACCCTACGGCTCGGCGGCGCAGCAGCGACGTCGCTCCCCTCCGAGCTTCGCGTCACCGTGCTGGAAGGACGCGGCGCCAACGCGGCGACGTTCACCTCGAACGGCCCCTCGCTCACGGTCGGTCGCACCGCGGCGGCGGACGTGTGGCTCGACGATCCCGCCGTCTCCGCGTTCCACGTCGAGCTGACGAGCACGCCGGCCGGCATCGCGATCAAGGACGCCGGCAGCAGCAACGGCACCTTCGTCGGCGGCGGCATCCGCGTGATCGAGGCGGTCGTGCCGCCGGGCTCCGTCATCGTCGTCGGCACCACCACGCTGCGGGTCGATCGCGTCGACGGCGGACCGCGCACCGCCGCGCCCGAGCTCGCGAGCTTCGGCCGTATGCGCGCGTCGAGCGCGATCATGCGCTCGCTGTTCGCCGTCCTCGCGCGCGTCGCGCCGACGGAGCTCTCGATCCTGATCGAGGGACAGACCGGCACCGGCAAGGAGCTCGTCGCGGAGGCGATCCATCACGCGAGCCCGCGCGCGAAGGGGCCGTTCATCATCCTCGACTGCACGTCGGTCCCGCGCGCCCTCGCCGAGTCGGTCCTCTTCGGTCACGAGCGCGGCGCGTTCACCGGCGCCGACGACGCGCGCCCCGGCGTCTTCGAGGCGGCCGAGGGCGGCACCGTCTTCATCGACGAGATCGGCGAGCTCCCGCTCGACCTCCAGCCGAAGCTGCTCCGCGTCCTCGAGAAGCGCGAGGTGGCGCGCGTGGGTCAGTCGTACGCGCGCCCCGTCAACGTGCGCGTGCTCGCCGCGACGTGGCGCGACCTCCGCAAGATGGTCAACGCCGGCACCTTCCGCGAGGACCTCTACTTCCGGATCGCGCAGGCGCGCGTCGGCATCCCGCCGCTCGGCGAGCGCATCGATGACATCCCTGCCCTCGTCTATCACTTCCTCCAGACGCTCCCGCCGAAGGCCCCGGGCGCGCGCATGATCACCCGCGAGGCGCTCGAGGACCTGAAGACGCGACCGTGGCCCGGCAACGTGCGCGAGCTCCGGAGCACGGTCGAGCGCGCGGCGATGCTCGCGCAGGGCGCCGCGATCACGCCGGCCGACCTCGGCTTCGAGCGCCTCATCTCGGTCGAGCGCACGAAGGCGGCGTCGCCGGGCGCGGCGGCCGCGAGCGCGGCGGCGGAGAACGAGGACCTCCCCGACTTCAAGCAGGCGAAGCGATCGCTCGTCGACGACTTCGAGCGCGGGTACCTCGCCTCGCTGCTCGAGCGCAGCGGCGACAACCTCACGCGCGCGTCCGCGATCTCGGGGATCGAGCGGCATCACCTCCGCGACCTCCTGCGGAAGCACGGCCTCCGCGGGACGTGATGCACGTCCGGCTCGTCGTCTCGGCGCTCCTCGCGGGCGCGGCCTGCACGACGCCGGACTACAAGTTCGCGCCGGACGACGCGGCGACGACGGTCGTCATCGTCGTGCCCGCCGAAGCGGGACCGAGCCCCGACGCCGAGGCGGCGCCGCCGGACGCCGCGCCGCTCGAAGGGTTCCCGATCGCGATCCCCACGACCGGCGACTTCGCGGACGACTGCGCGGCGGCGACGATCCCGTCGGCGAACGTGCAGCTCGTGGTCGGTCCGTCCGACGGCACGCGCCGCTGCACGATCTTCTTCTTCAACAACCCGTGGGGCCGGAGCTACGCCGACGCGAAGGCCTCGTGCGCAGAGCTCACGCACGGCGCGAAGGTCGGCGCGCTCGCGTCGTTCCGCGGTCAGGACAAGGCCGATCGGGTGAAGGCGCAGTTCCCGAAGAACATGTCGCCGTGGATCGGCCTCGAGGTGCCGCCCGGCGCCGACGCGCTCGATCGGCAGCAATGGACGTGGGTCTCGGGCGAGGCGTACGGCTACGACGGCTTCCGCAGCGGCGCGCCCGCCGGCGCGAGCTGCGCGCACTGGATCTCGCCGCAGCCGCCGGAGGCGAACCCGAAGGCGGAGTGGGAGGACCTCGACTGCGCCACGACGAAGGGCTTCCTTTGCGAGGTCGACGAGTAGGTCATGCCCGCGCGCGGTCCGCAGCCCGGGGACCTCATCGGCGAGCGCTTCCGGCTCGAGCTCATGATCGGCACCGGCGGCATGGGCGCGGTGTGGAGCGCCGCGGTCGAGGGCTCCGACGAGCGGGCGGCGGTGAAGTTCTTGCATTCGCAGCTCGCGTCGGATCCGCTCCTCGTGCAGCGGTTCCTCCTCGAGGCGCGCGCGGGGATGGAGATCGAGCATCCGAACGTCGTGCGTGTCATCGCGCAGGGGTTCGTCGAGGCGAGCGAGCCGCACGGCGATCCCGCTCCGTGGCTCGCGATGGAGCTCCTCGACGGCAGGCCGCTCGGCGACGCGCTCCGCCTCCGCGGCCGGGTGGAGGCGGTCGACGCGCTCGCGATCCTCGCCGACGTCACGGCCGGCATCGCCGCCGCCCACGCGAAGGGGATCGTCCATCGCGACATCAAGCCGGGCAACGTGTTCCTCCAGCAGACGGAGGAGGGCATCGTCGCGAAGGTGCTCGACTTCGGGATCTCGAAGTACGTCGATCCGGCGATGGACGGCGGGCTCACGTCGACCGGCGCCGTCGTCGGCTCTGCGCTCTACATGAGCCCGGAGCAAGCGGCGGGCGGGTACAACGTGGACCCGCGGACCGACGTCTGGTCGCTCGGGGTGATGCTCTATCGCATGCTCACGGGGGAGCACCCGCTGCCCGCCGGCGGACAGCAGGAGGTGATGGTCGCGCTCGGCTCGCCGAAGGAGCTCGATCTGAGCGCGCTCCGTCATCCGCGCATCCCGCCCGCGGCGGCGGAGATCGTGCGGCGGTGCCTGCGGAAGAAGCGCGAGGAGCGCGTCGCGTCGGCGATCGAGCTCGAGCCCGAGCTCCGCGCCGCGCTCAAGCTCGAGATCGCGCGCGCGCGGACGCCCGACATCGACGACCTGCTGCGCCCCGCGTCGTCACGCGCGACGGTCATCGCGGCGCCCCCGGGCGCGGAGCGCGAGCCGGCCACCTCCGCGACCGCGCCGACGGGCTTCGTCGTCGACGCGATCGACACGGCGTCGCCCGCGTCGCTGCCGCCTCTGACACCCGCGTCGCCCGGCGCGGAGCGCGGGCCGGTCACGTCCGCGACGGCGCCGGCGGGCTTCGCGATCGACACCGCGTCGCCGCTGCCGGCGGCTCCGCCAGCGCCGCGCCGTCCGCCGGCGTCACCGGCGTGGGTCGCGAAGGCGGGGGCGATCGTCGTCGGGATCGGCATCGTCGTGATCGCCGGATCGATCTATCGCCTGCGCGCCGCGACGCCGGCCGCGCCGGAGGTGCCGCCTCCGCCGGCGTCGATCGTCGTCACCCCGGCGCCGTCGCCGCCGGCGTCGGCGTCCGCGGAAGAAGACGAGATCGAGGAGCTCGACACGCTGGTGAGCGCGCACTCTTCGACCGCGCGTCCGAGCGCGCGGCCCGCGCGACCGCGGCCGCGCCCGAAGCCGTCCGCCGCGCCGAGCGTGGATCCGTGGCGACGGCCCGGCTTCTGACGCGTATCCTCGCGGGCGGTGGTGGGCCGTTCGGTTCGAGCTCTCGTCGTCGCCGCGATCGTCTCCGCGGCGTCGATCGCACGAGCCGACCCGAGCCTCGACGCGGCCGAGCTCGCCACCGCGCGCGCGCTCTTCGAGGAGGGCGTCGCGCGCGAGGACGCGAAGGACTGGAAGGGCGCGCTCGAGCGGTTCAAGCGCGTCGCGGAGATCCGCGTCACGCCGCAGGTCCTCTACAACATGGCGCTCTGCTACGAGCGGCTCGGCATGACGTCGTCGGCAGACGTGCACTATGCACGCGTCGAGAAGGGCAACGCCCCCGACCTCGCGAAGCTCGCGACCGCGCGGCGGAAGGAGCTCGCGTCGAAGATCCCGGAGGTCGTCCTCGAAGGCGCGGGCGACCTCCGCGTCACGCTCGACGGCTCGCCGGCGACGCTCGGCGTCGCGGTCGCGATCGATCCCGGCCCGCACGAGATCGTCGCGCAGCGCGGAAAGGACTCGGCGAGGACGACGTTCGAGGCGCCCGCCGCGAGCGGGAAGATCACGATCGCGGTGCCGGAGCCCGCCGCGCCGCCGCCGCCCGCTCCGCCGCTGCCGCCGCCTCCGCCGGCGAAGACCTTCCCCGTCCTCGCGTACGTGACCGGCGGCCTCGCGGTCGCGAGCGCGGGCGTCGGCGTGTTCGGCGTCCTCTCGCGTGCGAGCGCGATCGACGACCTCGACGCCGCCTGCGGCCCCGCGCGCGACCGATGCCCCTCGTCGCTGCGCGGCACCGCCGACCGCGCCGAGACGATGTCGCTGGTCGCGAACATCTCCTTCACCGCGGCGATCGCGGCGGCGCTCGCGACGGCCGGCATCGTCTATTTCGGATACGTGCGCGACTGAGCGGGGGGCACTTCCCCACTCTCTTGTCCCGGCGCGCGAGTCGCGCAAAGGCCTATTTTCTCCGCAGATCTTGGTGCGCGAGTTGCGCGATCGAGGGTGGGTGGGACAGGCACGTACGTTGCGGAAGGGCGGGTATGGTGACCTGGCGATTCGCGGCGGTGATGGGGGTTCTCGGGCTGATGGCGTGCACGGCGGGGGAGACCGAGCCGATCGCCGAATCGAGCGCGGAGGTCCGGACCGCGGTCGACAACGGCGCGGGCGCGGGGCCCGCTCGCTTCGAGGTCGATCCGTGCGAGCACCCCGCCGCGTTCGCGCGCGAGCACGGGCTGAACCTGATCGTCGCGCGGCCGGGCCAGCGCGTCATCGTCGGTACGGACAAAGCCGACTTCATCGTTGGAACCGACGGAGACGACATCATCCGCGGAGGCAAGGGCGACGACGTCATCTGCGCCGGCGCGGGCGAGGACGTCGTGCACGGCGACGAAGGCAACGACTGGATCGACGGCGGGAGCGACAACGACAAGCTGTTCGGCGACGCGGGGAACGACATCATCCACGGACGCGGCGGCGGCGACGAGATCCACGGCGGCGACGGCGACGATCAGGTCTACGGCGACATCCTCGACGACAAGCTGTGGGGCGACGCCGGCGACGACCTCATCGTCGGAGGTCACGGCACGGACTTCATCTACGGCGGCCCCGGCAACGACTACATGCGCGGCGACACCGGCAACGACACCTTCGACGGTGGACCGGGCACCGACGTCGTGAGCTTCATCACCGCGATGCCGCCGGGCCAACCCGACCTCGAGGGCCGCCCCAAGTCGCCGTACGACGGCATGCGCGTCGACTTCACGAACGACTGCATCAAGTCGCCCGACGGCAAGCGGCACGAAGGCTGCGCGAACGGCGACGGCGGGAACGAGCCCCTCGACGGCGTGGAGATCATCATCGGCTCGCCGTACACCGATCAGTTCGTCTCCGGCGGCCGCGCGGTCCAGTTCATCGGCGGCTACGGCGCCGACACGTGCGACGGCGCGCCGTGCGGGAAGGCGCTCCCGGACGACGCCGCGGGCAAGGTGTTCGTCACCCTCGACATCGCGCAGGCGCGGGACGTGGGCCTCGTCGTGATCGGGTCCGAGGGCGACGACGACCTCGAGATCGTCCAGCAGGGCGACGCGTTCAAGGTGAGCTCGCCGCGCGGCACGCCGCTCTTCGCGGGACCGAACTGCGTCGCCGACGCGATGGGCGTCAGCTGCACGCCGCGGCACGTGCTCCGCTGGATCGCCGCGTACATGGACGACGGCGACGACACGGTGCGCCTCGCGCGGGCGGCGCGAAAGCGCGAGTCGCGCCGCTTCCCCGCCGACATGACCGCGCACGTCAGCGGCGGCAAGGGCGACGACCGCCTCGAGGGCGGCGACGAGGAGGACATCCTGTTCTCCGGCGTCACGGGCGAGGACCACCTCTTCGGCAACGGCGGCGACGACGCGCTCCTCTCCGAGAGCCGCAAGTGGCCCGCGCGCGAAGGCTGCACCGAGGCCGACAAGAAGAGGGACCCGCGCTGCACGGAGGACAAGCCGAGAGCTGCACAATACACGGACGGCGCCGACGAGCTCGTCGGCGGCCCGGGCGACGATCAGCTCGTCGCGGACTACCCGTGCGGCAGGCACACCTTCTCGGGCGGCGGCGGCAACGACGTCGCGGGCTTCGCGCGCAGCGGCCGCTTCGACATCCACGCGCAGCTCAACGGCCCGGCCTCGGTGAAGACGAAGTTCTGGGGCAAGGCGTTCAACCCGCAGCTCTGCGGCGTGGAGGCAGCGACGAGGTTCGTCGCCGACGACCTGGAAATCCTCGAAGCCGCCGACGGCAACGACGACCTCTGGGGCAACGACCGCCCCAACACGATCTGGGGCCGCGAAGGCGACGACATCCTCCACGGCCTCGGCGGCAACGACACCCTAATGGGCCTCCGCGGCAACGACACCGAGATCCAGTAAACCCGCCGCGCCCCCACCCGCCCCACCCACCGCGCCCGCCGCGCCCACCGCGCCCGCCCCCGCCCCACCCACCGCGCCGCTGGCGCTGGGGGCCCCGCGAACGCAACCGCCACAGCGGTTGCAAAGCAACCCGACGCGCAACGCGCGTCGGGTCGTGTTCGCGGGGTGGGGGTGTCGGGGGCGAAGCCCCCGACGTTGAAGATTTCTCGGCGCCCGCGCGGCGCGGCGGCGATACTGGGCGTGCGTGAAGCTTCATCGTTCTCTCGGTCCCCTCGCCTTGATCGCGCTCGCGTGTTGCGCGCCGGCCGCCGCACCTCCCGCGAAGACGGCGCCGGCGGCGCCGGCGACGACGTCGACCGCGGCGTCCGCGCCGGCCACGTCCGCCGCCGCGACGGAGGAGCCGGTGAAGGAGCCGGAGAAGAAAGAGAAGGAGCCGGAGAAGAAGAAGATCGAGCTCCCGCGCGGCGGCCGCGAGATCTTCCCGCGCTTCCGCCTGATGGGCTACTGCGGCACCCCCGGCGGCGAGCCGGCGATGGGACGCCTCGCCGGAGACCTGGCGAAGAAGGCGAAGGCGATCGAGAAGCTCGGCGCGCAGTACGCCCGCGAGCGCGAGCTCCTCCCCGTCTTCGAGCTCATCGCCACCATCGTCCTCGGCTTACCGGGCGCCGACGGCAAGTGGCGGCGCCGCGTCCCGGACTCCGTCATCGACCAGTACCTGAAGGAGGCGCGCGCGGCGAAGGCGCTCCTCCTCCTCAACATCCAGCCCGGCCACTCGGACTTCATCACCGAGGTGAAGCACTACGAGAAGTACCTCCGCGAGCCGGAGGTCGGCGTCGCGCTCGACCCGGAGTGGCAGATGCACGGCAAGCAGAAGCCGGGCGTCTTCTACGGCCAGACGACGGGCACCGCGATCAACGAGGTCGCCGAGTTCATGGCCGGCATCATCAAGGAGGGCGACCTCCCGGAGAAGGCGCTCGTCTTCCACCAGGTCAACGGCACGGTCGTGAAGGACGAGAAGGACATCGTCCCGCACGAGGGCATCGCCCTCATCAAGGGCGTCGACGGCCTCGGCCCCGCCCCGACGAAGGTTGTAACCTACAACTACCTCGTCAAGAACATGCCCTCGACGACGCACGCCGGCTTCAAGCTGTTCTTCGACGAGGACACCGCGAACAACAACAAGCTGATGACCCCGGACGACGTGATGAAGCTCACGCCGCAGCCGGAGTACATCATGTACGAGTAGCGCGCGCCGTCAGTGCGTCACGGCCGGCGTCGGGTTCGCCTCGACCCACTGGTTCGCGCTGCAGAGGAGGCCGTCCTCGACCGTGCCCTCGGCGAGGCAGTCGCCCGCGCCGTCGTTCGCCTTGTTGCTCCAGCACCAGTGGCGGGAGGCGACGCAGCACGCGGGGCGGTTCGGCTTCGTGGTCGGCGAGTCCGCCGCGCAGGTCGAGGTGTCGAGCATGCTCGGGACCACGCAGCGCGGCGAGAGCTGCGCCTCCGCGCCGATCAGCTTGTCCTTCGCGATCATGCTGCGAACGAGGCTCGCGGTCGCCTCCGAGAGGCCCTTGTGCTTCTCGAACTTCGAGGCCGCCGTCGCGTTGGGCTCGCGCTCGAGGTAGTTGTGCATGACGTCGCACGCGGCGTTGACGTCGCCGATGCGGAACTTCGGCATCGCCGCGAACGTGGGCTCGCCGTAGAGCGCGGCGCTCGGGTTGATCACGTTCGGGAGGATCGTCTCGCCCGTGCTCTGCGCGTAGGACGTGCCGTCGGAGATGGAGAGCTTCGGGTAGTTCGCGGCGGACGGATCGTTGTAGCCCTGGATCGCGACCCACTCGCGGACGGTGGGGACGCGCGTCGGGAAGAGCGCCGGGTCGAAGACGTAGAGCTGGTCCTCGCCGTCCTTCGTCGCGATCGGTGCGACGTGCCACGACCAGATCCCGTAGAGCGGGGGCGCGCCCCACTTCGCGTTCACGTAGACGTGCTTCGTCGCGATGCCGTTCTCGGCGAGGAGCATGGAGTAGTAGAGGGCGCGCGCGTAGCAGCCGTCGGTGGTGTACGTCCACGGCAGGTACGGGAGCGCCCCGAGCTTCGACGCGGCGGTGTCGAAGTCCTCCGCGCTCAGATCGAGCTTCGCGTCGCCGGACGGCTCCTCCGTCGTGTTGGCCGAGCAGGCGGCGAGGGCGAGGAGCGAGGCGGCGAGGGCGGGTCCGAGGAAGCGCATGTGCGTCGGGGTAGCATGCGCTCGGGTGAGTGCAACGCGATCCACCACCTTTTTAAGGTGCGGATTTCGTGGATTATTCTATGGGCGCGACGGCCGGGGCGGCTTCGGGAGCATCGACGGCCGGGCGGCGCTGCCGGTCGGCGGGATGATGGCGTCGAGGCCGAGGAGCGGGGTGCCGTCGTTGACGTCGGTGGAGGGCTCGAAATCGAACGTGCCGCGCCACCGGAGGATGGAGGTGATCGCCTGGATGGGATCGCGCGTCTTCCGCGTGTCGACGACGACCTCGCCGACGTGCCCGCGCATGAACGCGATGCGGCCGTTGAGCGGCGGCGACGTCAGGTTCAGGAAGCCGGTGCGCTTGAGGACGCCGATCGCGCGGATCACGCTCGCGGGCGGCACCTCGGTGAGGCTCCCCGCGATCATGCCCGGCGCGGCGCCGGGGAGGAGGCCGGCGGGAGAGTTGCCGTACACGCGCGCGACGACGTCGCCGATGCTGATGACGTCGCCGATCGCCACCTTCGTCTCGCCGACGATGCGCGAGCCGTTGAGGAACGTGCCGTTGCTGCTCTCGAGATCGGTGATGAGGAGATCGCTCGCGCTCGCGGTGATGCGCGCGTGAGTGCGGCTCACGAGGTCACTCTGCAGCACGATGTCGCCGTCCTCACCGCGGCCGAAGACATACGTGCCGCCGGCGAGCGGGATGACGCGCCCGCGCTCACGGCCGAGCAGGAGTTGGAGATGGAGCGACACGGACCTCTGCGGATCTAAGCGCCGAAAGGCAGCGTCCGCCAATTTCCGTCGGTCTTGCGGTCCATGCTCAGCGCCGTATAGTCCGCCGTTCGATCGTCGCGCGAGAACGCATCATTGATGAGCAAGAAGCCCCTTCGTATCGGTGAGCTCCTGGTCCAGAGCGGAGTGCTCACGGAGGCGGCCCTCGCCGACGTGCTGGAGCGGCAGAAGGCCGACCGCCGGCGGCTCGGCGATCTCCTCGCGGAGCGGAACCTCGTCGAGCCGCGGCGGCTCGCGCAGATCCTCTCGTACCAGCTGAGCTGTCCCTGGCTCTCGCTCACGAACGTGGATCTGCCGAAGGCGCTCCTCGAGCTCGTCCCGCGCGACCTCGCGATCGAGCACACGCTCGTGCCGGTCCACCTCCGCGAGAAGAACGGCACGACCTTCCTCTACGTCGCGACGCACGATCCGACCGACGAGGTCGCGCTCGCGGCCGTCGCCGACGCGGTGAAGATGCCCGTCCGCCCGATGGTCGCGATCACGTTCGAGATCCGTCAGGCGCTCACGCGCTACTACGGCGCGCCCGCGCCTTCGCTCACGACCGCGCCGATCGCGTTCAAGCCGCCGGCTCCGCCGGCTCCGCATCAGAAGCCGGCGCCGCCGAAGCCGCCGCCGCCGGTCCCGCAGAAGAAGCCTCCCACGACCGCGTCGGCGGAGACCGCGCGCATCCCTACCGTCCTCGTGCTCAACGCGCCCGATCGCTTCCACGAGCAGTGCAAGCTCGCGGCGCGCTCGGTCGGCGCGACGCTCGGCCAGGGCACGCTGATGGATGCGGCGGAG